>JAGDVQ010000152.1:7395-20293 GCA_023255715.1 Thiomonas sp. | reverse complement strand
CCAGGCGTCGCCAGCCCGGCCGGGGCAACGCACGCCGTTGCATCGGCACCGGACCGGCAGGATGCAGCACTGCAGCTTGCGCTGTCGACATCCGCGCCAGACAACGCCAGGCAGGATGTGCAGCCGAACGCCCGGACCGACGGCGCACAGGCCGTTGCCAACCCGTTGCCCGCGTGGCTGCAAGGCGCGACAGCGAGCGGTGCAGGCGTTGAGCAGCCCGGTCGTTTTGTCGTCCAGCAAGCGCAGTCCACGGCGGTTGCAGAGGCCGCAACCCTGAATCCGACGCCAGGCAACCGCCCTGAGCACGCCGCAGTGCCCACAGCGCCCGGCCCCTTGCCGCAATCCATCGCGCTGGCCTTGCCCCAGACGACCCAGACCTCGCAACCGCTGGTGACTGCGGCGGTGCACCCCCCGGTTGGGTCGCCCGATTGGGGGCAGGCGATGAACCAGCAAGTCCTGTTTGCCGCACAAGGACAGCAGCAGTTCGCCACCCTCCACCTCAACCCACCGCAACTGGGGCCCCTGGAAGTGCATCTGCAACTGCACGACGGCCAGATCCAGGCGCAGTTCGTCTCCCCGCATGCCGTGGTCCGCCAGGCGGTTGAAGCCGCCCTGCCGCAGCTGCGCGATCTGTTCACCGGCGCCGGTCTGTCGCTGATGCAGACCTCGGTCAGCACCCAGGGCGGGCAGGGAGAACGCCAGCAGCAGACGCGGGCGCAGCGCAGCGCGCCCGGCCTGGCGGCGATCGGCGAAGCAGGGGCACAGCCCACGGACGCGACTGCCATGTCGCCGCAACGCTGGCAGCAAGGCATGGTGAACACCTATGTCTGAGGCGATCGCTGCGAGGACGGCGGAGGCGATGGGCCGGCACGCATCCCTTCAGATGTCGCGCTTCCGTGCCGTTAACCCGACAGGCGAAGAGGCATTGATTGCCCTTCAGGCGCAATCGGCGCGCACGGCGCGCGCCACCCTCAGCACATCGGGAGTCGGGTATGGCAGAACAAGAGTCCAAGGCCAAGGAAAAGGGCGGCGGCAAAACCAAGCTGATCATCATCATTCTGGTGGCGGTCATCGTGCTGATGGCCGGTGGTGGCGCGGCGGCATTTTTCCTGATGAAGCCCAAGGCGGCGCCCACCGCTGCCGAGCTGGCCGCGCAGGCTGCTGCCGAAAAGGCGAAAAACATGCGTTTCATCAGCATGGAACCCTTCGTCACCAATCTGCAGAGTACGGATGGCAACGTTCACTATCTGCAGGTCAAGATCGACTTGAAGACCTACGATCCGTCTGTTGAAGGCAAGGTCAAGCTCATGACGCCCGAACTCCGCAACAACATCCTGCGCATCCTTTCTGCCCAGTCGACCGACAAGATCGAAACGGTGGAGGGGCGCGATCGCCTGCGTCAGGACATCCTGGATTCCGTGAACAAGGTGCTCGAAGGCGCGCCCGCAGTAGCAGCGGCAGAGGGCGGGCATGGCGGCGGGGGCGACGCGGCGCATGCGTCGTCGGGGCACGACGGCGCGCCGATCGAAGGCGTTTACTTCACCGCGTTCGTGGTGCAGTGACATGATCCCCATCGCAGCTTTGTGGAACTGACATGGTTCAGGACGTTCTCTCCCAAGACGAGGTCGATGCGCTGTTCGGCGGCATCGCAGGCGAAGAGCCTGCGGCCGAGCCGCAGGCCGAAGAGGAAGGGGGCGTCCGTGCCTACGACCTGGCCAGCCAGGACCGCATCGTGCGCGGGCGCATGCCCACGCTCGAAGTCATCAATGAACGCTTTGCCCGGCTGTGGCGGGTCAGCCTGTTCAATTTTTTGCGGCGCTCGGCGGAAATCTCGGTGTCGGCGGTGCGGCTGACCAAGTACAACGAGTTCATCCGCGGTCTGGTCGTGCCGAGCAACCTCAATCTGGTGCAGATGAAGCCGCTGCGCGGCACGGCGCTGTTCATCTTCGACCCCCGTCTGATTTTCAGCGTGGTCGACAATTTTTTTGGTGGCGATGGGCGCTTTCATGCCCGCATCGAAGGCCGCGACTTCACCCCGCTGGAACAGCGCATCATCAAGCGCATGCTCGACATGGTGTTCAAGGAGTACAAGACGGCCTGGGCACCCGTGCTGCCGCTGGAGCCGGAAGTGACCCGCTCCGAGGTCAATCCGCAGTTCGTCAACATCGCCACCCCGACCGAAGTGGTCATCGTCACGACCTTCGATGTGGAAATCGAAGGCGGGGGGGGCAGTCTGCATATCTGCATCCCCTACAGCATGGTCGAGCCCATCCGCGATCAGCTCATGACCGGCATGACCACCGACCGTAGCGAGGTCGACCATCGCTGGGTCAAGGCGCTGCAGACCGAAATGCGCGAAGCCGAAGTGGAAATGCGGGTGGAACTGCTGCAACGCCAGATCCTGGTGCGCGAACTGCTGAGTCTGCGTGTCGGCGATGTGCTGCCTGTCGAGATGCCGGAGACCGTGATTGCGCGGGTGGATGGCATTCCGGTTCTGCTCGGCGACTATGGCCGCCACGACGACAAGATGGCGCTCAAGATCCGCCAGCAACTCTTCCCCGAGGTGCCCGAGAAGGCGCAACTCCTGACCCAGGGCCCCCACTGATTCAGACCCCACAAACCGCAGGACATCCCATGGCAGAACACACCCCCACCGACACCGCAGCCGCCGACGATCTGGCGGGCTGGGGCGAGGCCATGGCCGAGCAGGGCGTTGCAACCGAAACCGCCGCAGCAAATGCGGCAGCCGCGGCCGCACAGCCCAAGGTTCAGCCCGCGCCCTTTGCAGAACTCCGCGCCGAGCAGGGCAGCACTGCGCCGAACAACCAGCTCGATCTGGTGATGGATATTCCGGTCACGCTCTCGGTCGAACTCGGACGCACCAAAATCCAGATTCGCGAACTGCTGCAGCTCGCGCAGGGTTCCGTGGTCGATCTCGATCGCCTGGCCGGAGAGCCGATGGATGTGCTGGTCAACGGCTTTCTCATCGCGCGTGGCGAGGTGGTTCTGGTGAACGACAAATTCGGCATCCGCCTGACCGATATCGTCAGCCCGACAGAGCGCGCGCGCCGTCTGGCCTGACCCCGCGCGACATGCGGCCACGCAGCCATCAAAAAACCGGAGCAAAACATCCAGGCCAGCAATTGACACGCATTGAGTGACACGCACCTCATGCGGCCACAAAAAAAGCCCACAGCTTCGAACTGTGGGCTTCTCTGTCTTCAACACCGCATCTTGCAGGTTCTTTTCTTGGTTCTTGGTCGGGGCGAGAGGATTCGAACCTCCGACCCCCTGCACCCCATGCAGGTGCGCTACCAGGCTGCGCTACGCCCCGACGACCAAAGCACGCAATCTTACACCATTCCTTGCGGCCCGATCAAATCAGCGCGGATCTTGAGCAACTCGGCGCGCAGTTCAAGCAGGGACTGGATCGATGCGTGCGTTTGCAGCGCGTCGTCGCCAGACCGCGCTTCTGTACCCTGGGTTGTGTTGCCTGACTGCGCCTCATCGCTTGCCGTATCGCCCAGCCGCGCCCGCGCCCCGCTGATGGTGAATCCCTGTTCATAGAGCAACTCGCGGATACGCCGGATCAGCAGAACCTCGTGATGCTGGTAATAGCGTCGATTGCCGCGACGCTTCATGGGGCGCAACTGCGAGAACTCCTGCTCCCAGTACCGCAGCACATGCGATTTCACGCCGCACAATTCGCTGACTTCGCCGATGGTGAAATAGCGCTTGGCGGGGATGGGAGGCAACGCGGGAATGGCGTTCATGAGTGCGGCGGGATGGGCGGCAAGTTCACGGAAAGGCCATGCAGACGGCCCGTCCGTAGGGTGTTGTGAGACGGCAATTTTGCCGCATCTCGCTGGCGCAAAGGTAAAACATCAAGTCGCCCACGCCGAAAATTTGCAGTAGGCGGCATGCATTTGTCCCGGACCGAGCACCCCGGAAACTACTGCGCGCTGCTGGCTTGCGGTTCTCCCACGAGAGACTCGTATGTGCCGTAGAACGACAGGATGTAAGCCAGGAAGATGGCGATGACCACGGGCATGCTGAGTGTGGCAGCCAGGGTTTCGCTGGCACCCATCAGGCTGGCGATGAGCACGATGAGCGTGGGCAGGCTGAGGAACAGCAACAGCCATTGCACCGCATAGACGGCAAATGCCTTGAGGTTGCGCAGGCTGAGGACAAAGCTGAAAAACAGCGCCTTGACTGGCGGCATGTCATGCCAGGTGATGAGCGGCGGAGCCAGCCAGAACGCGAGTGAGACGGGGATGTAGGCCAGCGTGGCGGCGACGGCGCCGAGTCGCAGGCTGCCGTCGGCAATGGCGCTGGCTGGGGGTTTGTCTCCCAGCAGCAGGAGGCGCAGCATGGCGCCGCCGTCGAACAGCGCGCCCGCACCCAGCACCAGGAGCACCGCCAGGGTGTAGAGCACGCCCAGGATCACCAGATTGCGCAAGACCACCGGCCCCGAGCGGAACCCGATCAGCAGCACGGTGGGCCAGACCGGCTGCTTCTGCGCGATTTGCCTGCTGGCCTGCATGAAGCCGATGGTGCCGAACTGCACCACAAACAGCGGAAACACCAGTCCAACGAGCGGCAGCGCGGAAATGAATCCGGTGACCACGATGTACGCCAGGATCATCAGGAGAGCGGCCCAGGGCTGAAGCATCAGGCGGCGCAAGCCTGTTTGCACCCAGAGCAGACCCTCGCGGGCAGGAACGGTACGCAGTTGCATGTGTGAAAGGGAAACAGAGGGCGCTGCGAAGAGGGCACGGGGGCACGGCGCGGAGTCGGCCGTCTGGGTGGCAATGGTATCGGCTGTGCGTGGCCAGTGATGTGCGCCCGTGTTTCAGCCCGCTGCGATGCGCTGGCGCAGCACGCGCTCGAAATGGGCCGGATCGTGCGGAGTCAGCAGATGGGCGTCGCGAGGCAGATGAAAGTCGGCCAGACGCGAGGTCCAGAACCGCAGCGCAGCGGCGCGCAGGGCATCGGGCAGCAGGGCGCGCTCGGACGGCTGCAGCGGGCGCTCGGCTGTGTAGGCCTGCAGCAGGGCATCGTGGCGGGCAGGGTCGAACGCGCCGGTATCCGGGAGGATGCACCAGTCATTCAGCGCGACGGCGAGGTCGAACACCCAGGTGTCCACGCCGGCGAAGTAGAAGTCGAAAATGCCCGACAGGGTGTCGCCGTCGAACAGCACGTTGTCGCGGAACAGATCGGCATGCACTGCGCTGCGCGGCAGATTGGCATGCGCGGGCGACGCGGCGATGCGGGTCTGGTGATCCAGTTCTGCGGTGAGAAGTGCCCGCTGCTCCGCCGTGACATAGGGCAGGATGGCCGGGATGGTGCGGGCTTGCCAGTCCAGCCCGCGCAGGTTGGGTTGCGTGCCGGCATAGTCTTGCGCTGCCCGGTGCATGCGCGCCAGCCAGTGTCCGACCTGAGCGCAATGCGCGGGCAGGGGTTGTAGCTGACTCTTGCCTTTCAGCCGGGTGACGAGTGCGGCCGGTTTGCCCTTGAGGGTGTGCAGCGTCTGGCCATTGCGGTCGGGCATCGGGTCGGGCACGGGAATGCCGTGGGCGGCCAGATGATGCATCAGACCGAGGTAGAACGGAAGCTGCTCCGCCTGCAGGCGCTCGAACAGGGTCAGCACAAAGCGCCCCCGAGTCGTGCTCAGAAAGTAGTTGGTGTTCTCGATCCCGCTGGCAATGCCCTGGAGTTCGGTGCGTGTGCCCAGGTCGAAGCGGGCAAGCCAGGTATCGACCTCGGCTGCGTCGAGCGGAGTAAAGACGGCCATGAAAAATGGTGGGGAATGAAGGGGCGGCCCACATGCGCGGGCCGGAGAGTCATTTGAACGTCAGCACTTTCCACTGTGCCTGACCTTCCATGCGGGCCGGATCGGTGCTGGAGGACACGCTGGGCGGCACGACGTTGTAGGCCGCACCGCCGTGCAGCGGCTGCACATGGATGGATGTGGTGGCGCCGCGCACCTGCTGCTCCTGGATGCGCACGGAACGGTCTTGCGTCACGTTGTTGCGCACCAGGGGCTCGGGGTATTTGGGCTTGGGCTGAGCGTCTGGCAATGCCGGTGCAGCGGGGGCGCCCGCCTGGTTTTGTGCGAGAGCCGTCTGCGCCAGACCCATGCTGACCAGCAGCAAGGGCATGCAGCGAGCAGCCAGGGAGAGGGCGATGCGCGATGAGTTCATGCGGCGATTTTACGGCGGCACCGATAATGCGCAGATGAATTCCCCACTGCAATCCGACGCGCAGTCCACCTTGCTGCTGGTGGACGGCTCCAGCTATCTCTACCGCGCGTTTCACGCCATGCCCGATCTGCGCGGCCCGGAGGGCCAGCCCACCGGTGCGCTCTACGGCATGGTCGCCATGTTGCGGCGCCTGCGCGAGCAGTATCCGGTGGCCAAGGGCTATCGCTACGCGGCCTGTGTGTTCGACGCCAAGGGCCCCACCTTCCGCAATGCCCTCTATGACCAATACAAGGCGCACCGCCCGCCCATGCCGCCCGAGCTGGCGGCACAGATCGAGCCGATTCACGAGGTGGTGCGGCTGATGGGCTGGCCGCTGCTCGAAGTGCCGGGGGTCGAGGCCGACGATGTGATCGGTACTCTGGCGGTGCGCGCGCACGCTGTCGGCATTCGCACTCTGGTGTCCACCGGCGACAAGGACATGGCGCAACTCGTCAACGACCACATCACCCTGGTCAACACCATGAGCAACGAGGTGCTCGATGTTGCCGGCGTGCTGGACAAGTTTGGCGTACCGCCCGAGCGCATCGTCGACTACCTGACCCTGGTCGGGGACGCCGTGGACAACGTGCCCGGCGTGCCCAAGGTCGGTCCCAAGACCGCGGTGAAATGGCTCACGCAGTATGGCTCGCTCGACGCCCTGATCGCGCATGCCGCCGAAGTGGGCGGCGCCGTGGGGCAGAGCCTGCGCGACACCCTGGACTGGCTGCCCAGGGCGCGCGAACTGGTGACCATCGCCACCCATTGCGATCTCGACGGTTACGCACAGGATTTCGACACCGACCTGCGTCCCGCGCCCGAGAACGTGCAGGCACTGCTGCCCTTCTTCACCCGCTACGGCATGCGGCGGTTTGCGCAGGAAATGAAGGCGCAGGGCGCAGGGCAGGGGTCTTTGCTGGACGATCCGGCCGATCCGCCAACTCCAGCCGCATCCACTGCGAGCGCGCACCAGCCTGCCATGGCGGGGCGCTACGAGACCGTGCTCACCTGGCCGCAGTTCGAGACCTGGCTTGCGCGCATCGACGCCGCCGCGCTGACCGCGCTCGATACCGAGACCGACTCGCTCGACCCGATGCAGGCCCGTCTGGTCGGGCTGTCGCTGAGTATCACCCCGGGCGAGGCGGCGTACCTGCCGCTGACGCACGACTATCCCGGCGCGCCCGAGCAACTGCCGATTGATGCGGTGCTTGCCCGCCTCAAGCCGTGGCTGGAAAGCGCGGACAAACCCAAGCTCGGGCAGAACGCCAAATACGACCGGCATGTGCTGCAGAACGTCGGCATCATGGTGCGCGGCTATGCGCACGACACCCTGCTGCAAAGCTATGTGCTCGAAGCGCACAAGCCGCACAGCCTGGACAGCCTGGCGTCGCGCCACCTCGGGCGGAACGACACCCTGAGCTATGAGCAGGTCTGTGGCAAGGGTGCAAAGGCGATCACCTTCGACCAGGTGGCGCTGGACGTGGCCACGCGCTACAGCGGCGAGGACGCCGATCTCACGCTGCAGGTTCATCAGGCGCTGTGGCCGCGCATCCAGGCCGACACGGGGCTGGCGCGCATCTACGCGCTGGAACTGCAGGTCAGCGAGGTGCTGCAGCGCATCGAGCGCACTGGCGTGCTGGTCGACGGCGATCTGCTGCGGCTGCAGAGCAGCGAGCTTGGCGCCAAGATGCAAGCCCTCGAAGCCCAGGCGTATGCGCTCGCCGGCGGGCCATTCAACCTCGGCAGCCCCAAGCAGATCGGCGACATCCTGTTCGACCGGCTGCAGCTTCCCGTGCAGAAAAAGACGGCCTCGGGTGCGCCGTCCACCGACGAGGAGGTGCTGGAAAAGCTGGCTGAGGACTATCCGCTGCCGCGCATCATCCTCGATCACCGCAGCCTGTCCAAGCTGCGCAGCACCTACACCGAAAAGCTGCCGCAAATGATCAACCCAGCCACCGGGCGGGTGCACACCAACTACGCGCAGGCAGTGGCGGTCACGGGTCGGCTGGCGTCCAACGACCCCAATCTGCAGAACATTCCGGTGCGCACCGCCGAGGGCCGGCGCATCCGCGAAGCATTCATCGCGCCCAAGGGCTGGCTCATCGCCTCGGCCGACTATTCGCAGATCGAGTTGCGCATCATGGCGCACATCTCGCAGGACGCCGGGCTGCTGGCCGCTTTCGCCGCGGGCGAGGATATTCACCGTGCCACCGCGGCGGAGATTTTCGGCGTCACCCCGCTGGAGGTCAGCAGTGACCAGCGGCGCATGGCCAAGGTCATCAACTTCGGCCTGATCTACGGCATGAGCGCATTCGGCCTGGCGCGCAATCTGGGTCTGGAGCGCAGCGCCGCGCAGCTCTACATCGATCGCTACTTCGCCCGCTATCCCGGCGTGGCGGCTTACATGGAGCGCACCCGCGCCCAGGCCAGGGAACTCGGTTATGTCGAGACCGTGTTCGGTCGGCGGCTTTGGCTGCCGGAAATCCATGCCAGCGGCCCGCGCCGCGCTGCCGCCGAGCGTGCCGCGATCAACGCGCCCATGCAGGGCACTGCGGCCGATCTCATCAAGATGGCGATGATCGCAGTCGATCAGGCGCTCACGCGCGACGGCCTGCAAAGCCGCGTGGTGATGCAGGTGCATGACGAACTGGTGCTCGAAGTGCCCGAGAACGAAACGCGCTGGGTGCGCGAACACATCCCGCGTCTGATGGCCGGTGTGGCCCAGCTCGACGTGCCGCTGCTGGCCGAACTGGGCATGGGCGCGAACTGGGAGCTGGCGCACTGAGGCGCGCCGCCGCCGGTCAGACGATGCGCACCTGCAGCGGTGCGAGACCGTCGATCTCCCCGCGCAGGGTCTGGCCGCGCGTGATGGCGCCGACACCGTCTGGCGTGCCAGTGAAAATCAGATCGCCGGGCCGCAGGGTGAACAGGGTGGAGAGACGTGCGATGGTTTCGTCCACCGACCAGATCATCTGCTCCAGCATGCCGTGCTGGCGGACCACGCCATCGACCTGCAGGCGGATAGCGCCCGTAGTCAGTGGTGCGCCGGGCTGCTGTGGCGTGATCGGGCCGATCGGCGCGGACTGATCGAAGGCCTTGCCGATTTCCCACGGACGCCCCTGCGCCTTCATCTGCCCCTGGAGATCGCGCCGGGTCAGATCCAGCCCGACTGCGTAGCCGAAGATGTGCTCCGTCGCGCGTTGCACGGCGATGTCGCGACCCGCCTTGCCGATGGCCACGACCAGTTCGATTTCATGCTGCAGGTCTTGCGTGACCGGCGGATAGGCGATGTCGCCCGTCTGCCCGGCGGGCACGGCAATGACCGCATCGGCATCACCCGGCTTGCAGAAAAAGAACGGCGGCTCGCGGTTCGGGTCGGAGCCCATCTCGCGCGCATGGGCAGCGTAATTGCGGCCCACGCAATAGACCCGGCGCACCGGAAAGGTCTGGTCGCCGTCCACAAGGGGCAGATAGGCCAGGGCGTGAGGCGGAAAGACGGTCGACATGACGCAACGGTCGTTTGGACAGTGAGGGACGGCAAGTTCAGTGTAGAGCGTGAACGGGTTCCAGCGAGTCGTGTGTTGTGACAGACCGCGACGCGCGCGTTGCGATCCCTTGATTTGCATCAGTGGGTCTGGATATGATTGACGAACGATAAACGTTATCATTTGCACATCAATCTGAATCACGGCGCGGCGCACAGACGCCAGCCGCCTGTTCAGAAATGGAGCAGTCCTCGTCGCCGGGTTGCGGCGCATCAACAGACCAAGATCATGAACATCGGTTCCGAAGTGGTTTCCCTGGCACAGATTCACCACGGCCAATGCGCCCAGGTGGTGGACTTTGACGGCGGGCGCTCCATGGCGCAGCGTATGGTGATGCTCGGGATCCGCCGCGGCGTTGCGCTGTGCGTGGTGCATGGCCCTGGGGCACGCGGCACCGTGGTGCAGGTGGGCGGCGCGCGCATTGCGCTCGGCCGCGGGGTGACCGACAAGATCCGCGTGATGCCAATGAATGCCAGGGCGCCACAAGGACTGGCTGCATGAGTGCCTGCCACGACCCGGATGGCGCGCTTGCGCCAGACGCTGCGAATGGCCTGCCGGTGATTGCCCTGGCGGGCAATCCCAACTGCGGCAAGACAACCATTTTCAATCTGCTGACCGGAGCGCATCAGCATGTGGGCAACTGGCCCGGCGTCACGGTGGAGCAGCGTCGCGGCACGGCCAGTGCGGCGGGACGCAAGCTCTCGATCGTCGATCTGCCCGGCGTGTACAGCCTGCTTGGCGGCGGCGGCGCCGACCAGGGCGTGGCGCGCAACTTCCTGCTCGACGAGCGGGTCGATCTCATTGTCAATATCGTTGACGCGTCCAATCTGGAACGGCATCTGGCACTGACCTTCGAACTGCTCGAGACCGGCCGGCCGCTGATCCTCGCCCTCAATATGGTGGACGAGGCGCAGGCGCTCGGCCTGGAGCCGCAGGTGCAGGCGCTGTCCGAGCAACTCGGCGTGCCGGTGGTGCCGCTGGTGGCGCGCAAGGGGCGAGGTCGCACGGAACTGCTCGATACCGTGTTGCAGGCCTTGAGGCAGCCGCCTCGCGGCACGATTCCCACCTATGCCGCCGCAGTCGAACAGGCGATCGACCGGGTTGGCGCGTCCCTCGCGGCAACATCGTTGGCCAAGCGCCGTTTCGAGGCGCTGCGCCTGCTCGAGGGGCTGGTGGTGTCTCCCATGCCTGCAGTGCAGGATGGTGTGCTTGCCGCACAGGCACAGGTGCTCGCGCAGACGGGGGAGGAGATCGCCGATCTTGTTGCTTCCGCCCGCTTTGCCTGGGCGCATCGGCTCGCAGCCGTCGCCATGCAGCGTGGGGGCAAGATGGGGATGCGCCACCGGGTCACCGATGTGCTCGACCGCGTGGTGCTCAGCGAGTGGCTGGGGGTGCCGGTGTTTCTGCTGGTGCTGTATCTGGTGTTCGTGGTGAGCTTCAGCGGCGGCAACATCTTTCTGGATTTCTTCGACAAGGTGTCGTCTGCACTGCTGATCAGCGGCGTGGGGCATGTGATGCTGCAGGCCGGTCTGCCCGACTGGATGGTGTCGATGGTTGCCGGAGGCGTGGGTGGCGGGCTCAATCTGGTGATCTCCTTCATCCCCCCGATCGGCCTGACCTTCCTGTTCCTCGCGTTTCTCGACGACTCGGGTTATATGGCGCGCGCTGCGTACGCGATGGACCGCTTCATGCGCCGTCTGGGGCTGCCGGGCAATGCGCTGGTGCCCATGGTCATCGGCTTTGGCTGCAACGTGCCGGCGATCATGGGCTCGCGCATCATCGAAGACCCGCGCGGCCGGCTGCTCACGGTGCTGATGCAGCCGTTCATGTCGTGCTCGGCGCGGCTGACCATCTACATGGCGTTTGCCGTGGTGTTTTTCCGCGAAAGCGGCGGGCAGGTGGTGTTCCTGCTGTATGTGCTGGGCATCGTGGTTGCGCTGCTGACCGCATGGATGCTGGGCAAGACCGCGATCCGCGGCGAACCGATGCCCTTCGTCATGGAGCTGCCGCCCTACCGCCTGCCCAGTGTGCGCAGCGTCGGGCTGCAGGCCTGGCAGCGGCTCAAGGTGTTTCTGTTCCGCGTGGGCAAGGTGATCGTCGCGATCGGCCTGGTGCTGTTCGTGCTGCCCGGCATCGGCTGGACTGACAAGGGACTGCACGCGACCGACATCGACCATTCCCTGCTGGCGCAAGGCAGCCGGGCGATTGCGCCGGTGTTCGCGCCGATGGGCATCAGCCGCGATAACTGGCCCGCGGTGTCGGGGCTGCTGGCGGGCGCGGCGGCCAAGGAAATCGTCATCGGCACGCTCAACGGCATCTACCAGCGCCAGCAGGCGGGCGACTTGATGGCGCGCTATCGCGACCCGGACGTGCGCGCGCAGCTGTGGGAGGCGGCCAAGACCATTCCGCACAACGCCGCAGCGTTTTTCGGCAACCTGTTCGATCCGCTGGGCCTGCATCAACTGCAGTCCGCGCAGGATGCCGCGCAAACCTCGGGCGCGAGCAACGAGACCCTGGCTGGGCTGGCCGCCGCGTTCACCCCGCTGTCGGCGTTTGCCTACCTGGTGTTCGTGCTGCTGTATGTGCCGTGCGCCAGCACCATGGGCGCGCTGCGGCGCGAAGTCGGCTGGGGCTGGATGGCGTTTTCGGTGTTCTACGGCATCGGCATCGCCTGGGCTGCGGCCACCATCATCTACCAGGCCGGAACCTTTGCTGCGCATCCGCAGGCCTCGCTGATGTGGATTGCCGGCTGTCTGGCTGGGTTTGCGCTGCTGGTCGTCGGCTTGCGCGTGTACGGCAGCCGCGCCGAGCGTCGCGTGGCAGCAGGCGGGCTGGGGAGTCTGGCATGAGCGCAACGGATGCTGCGGTGAACCCGCTGTTCGCGGTGCGCGACTGCCTGCGGCAGCAGCAGCTGGCCAGCGCTGCGGAGATTGCCGCCTGCGTGCAGGTGCCGGTTGCGGTGGCGCAGGACATGCTCGCGCACTGGGTGCAGCGCGGGCTGATCGCGCGGCTGGATGCGCAAGGCGCCACGTGCAACACGGGTGCCTGCGCCCGATGCGGCGCGTGCGGCAGCGGCCATACTGCCACGGTGTTGTACCGCTGGTGCGGCGGCCC
>JAGDVQ010000152.1:0-7385 GCA_023255715.1 Thiomonas sp. | reverse complement strand
CCGCACTGCCGCTGTGGTGTACCAGTGGTGCGGGCCGCAACCGGCGGCGCAGCCCACGGTCAAGCGTCCGGTTTTGATGCTGCGCTCTGCCTGAAAACACGCCGCAACGCAGACACAGGGTTTTGCCGCGCAGTCTTACAGTGTTGGTTTTCCGTTCACAAGGAGAACCGTATGCACAGTCCCATGCTCTACCGGCGCCTTGGGCGCAGCGGCTTGCAGGTCAGCCTGTTTTCTCTCGGCTCGTGGGTCACCTTCCACAACCAGGTCGATGCCTCCGGGGTGCGCGAAATGATGGCTGCCGCACGTGACGGCGGCATCAATTTTTTCGACAACGCCGAGGTCTATGCCAACGGCGAGAGCGAGCGGCTGATGGGCGAGGCGCTCGCGCAGCTCAAATGGAACCGGCTCGACTACGTGGTGTCGAGCAAGTTTTTCTGGGGGATCGACGCAGGCACGGCAGACAAGCCGCGGATCAACGGCCGCAACACTCTCAATCGCAAATATCTGATGCAGGCGGTCGATGGCAGCCTGCGGCGGCTCAGGCTCGAATTCATCGACCTGATCTTCTGCCACCGGCCCGACCCCAACACGCCGATCGAAGAAACCGTCTGGGCGATGCACGACATCATCGCGCAGGGCAAGGCGCTCTACTGGGGCACGAGCGAATGGAGCGCGGAGCAGATCCGCACCGCCTGGGACATTGCCGAGCGTCACCACCTGCACAAGCCGGTGATGGAGCAGCCGCAATATCACCTGTTCCATCGCAGGCGGGTCGAGCAGGAATATGCCCGGCTGTATGAGGACATCGGCCTGGGCCTGACCACATGGAGCCCGCTGGCTTCCGGGCTGTTGACCGGCAAGTATCGTCAGGGAGTGCCTGCGGGCAGTCGCGGCGCGATGCCGAATGTCAGCTTTTTGCGCGATGGCCTGCTGGATGCGCGGAAGAATGCCGCAGTCGGCGAGTTTGAAGCGATTGCACGGCAACTGGGCTGCAGCACAGCGCAGCTCGCGCTGGCCTGGGTGGCACACAACCCGCAGGTGAGCACGGTGATCCTGGGCGCTTCGCGGCTGGCGCAGTTGCAGGAAAACCTCGGCGCGCTCGATGTGCTGCCCCGGCTCACGCCCGAGGTGCTCGCGCAGATGGACGCGATTTCCGCACCGCTGGCGGAATGATCGCCACCGTGTCAGGCCGTTGGTGCGGTCTGGCGCTCCAACCAGCCCAGCCAGTGCAGCGCGTGATCCCGGCTCTCCCCGCACATCTCGGTGCTGGGCTGCAGCCCGCTGCAGCAGGCTGGGCGCTGCGGGCTGCCAAAAATGGCGCAGCGCAGGTCGGCGGTGAGCTGCACGCAGCGCACGCCCGCAGGCTTGCCCTGCGGCATGCCGGGAATCGGGCTGCTGATCGACGGCGCGATGCAGCAGGCCGCGCAGCCCGGGCGACAGGCGTGGCCTGCATGCACACCCGCAGCCATCAACCGAACAGTTTCTTGGCGATTTCCGCGACATGCTTGCCCTGGAAGCGGGCAATGTCGAGTTCGTTGGCGCTGGGCTGGCGGCTGCCGTCGCCCTTGCTCAGCGTGGTGGCGCCATACGGCGTGCCGCCGGTGATTTCGTCCATCTTGGTCAGCCCGACGCAGGCATAGGGCACGCCGACGACCACCATGCCGTGGTGGAACAGGGTGGTGTGAAACGAGGTGATCGTGGTCTCCTGCCCGCCGTGTTGCGTTGCGGTACTGGCAAAGACGCTGCCGACCTTGCCGACCAGCTTGCCCTGCTGCCACAGCGACCCGGTCTGGTCGAGGAAATTGCGCATCTGGCCGCACATATTGCCAAAGCGCGTGGGCGTGCCGAACAGGATGGCGTCGTATTCCGCCAGATCGTCGGGCCTGGCGATCGGTGCGGCCTGGTCGGTTTTGGCATGAATCGCGGCGACGGTCTCGGGCGGCATGGTCTCGGGCACGCGCTTGATGTCCACGCTGCAGCCCTGCACGCCCCGTGCGCCTTCGGCAATCGCGTGGGCCATGGTTTCAACGTGTCCCCAGGTGCTGTAGTACAAAACAAGAATCTTGGCCATATCGGGTCTCCAGTCGAGGAATGAGTGCAATGTGCATGAATGCGACGTCTGCGTCGCATCATGGTGCATTGTGGCTTGACCGCAGAGTGTTCTGCATTCTGCACGGACATGATCCGACGCCGGACAACAGGTATTCCAAAGTAACTATTCAAACCCCCATGACCGATCGACTGCCACAGCATGTGCTGAAGACCCTGGCCCCCGAACGGCAGAGCCCTGATTCGCTGCTCGATGGGGCTGGTTTTGCACGCAATCTGCAAGATCTCCCCGCACAGGACGCCAGCTGCCCGATGGATGCGCTGCTGCAGCTGCTTTCCAGCCCCTGGACCACCGCGATCCTGTGGACGCTGCAACGTGATGGGGCCTTGCGCTTTGGCATGCTGCGCCAGCGCATTCCGGGCGTGTCGGCGCGACTGCTTACGGCGAGGTTGCGGCGTCTGATGGACGCCGGCATGGTGCAGCACATCCGCTGCGATGCCGCCCGTGCCGAGCGACGCTATGCGCTGACCCGGAGGGGCCATGAACTCGGCGCGCTGTTTTCCAGCCTGCATGCCGTGGTGCAGCGCTGGGCCATGGAAGATCGCGACCCGTCCGAGGGTTGATGTCAGCACGTGCAGCGGCTGGGTCATTCATCAATCTTTCACAACGCAGAGTTACAAAAGGTCGTCTCATCCCTCTCAACGCGCACATGCCCGCACTCGCCAAAGTACAGCCCGGCTTTCACGCGGCCTTCCTGGAGCGTGTTTTGCTGGAGGGTTCGCTGCGGGTCGAGTTTCAACCGATCGTCGATCTGCGGGGGCGATCGATCCATGCATATGAGGCCTTGATACGTGGGCCGCAGGGCTCGGGGCTGGAGCGCCCCGATGCCCTGTTCAAGGCTGCGCGCTTGGCGGGCCGGTTGCAGGAGCTTGACAAGCTCTGCGTGCAGACCAGCATGGCTGCGTTTGCGCGATTGAAATTGCCTGGCCTGCTGTTTCTCAACATCACCCAGGCCCTGTTCGATTGCGGATGGTTCTCACGCAGAGAAACACTCGATGCGCTGCAGAAGCTGGGACTGGAACCCTCCCGATTGGTGCTGGAACTGCTGGAGAGCGACGAACTGCTGGTCGAGACTCGCGGTTTCGATGAGGCACAGAGCCTGCACCGCCTGGGCTATGGTCTGGCGCTGGACGATCTGGGGCAGGGTTTCGGCCGTTTCAATCTCTGGCAACGCCTCCATCCGCGCTATCTGAAAATCGATCGCGCTTTTTGCAATCACCTGTCGACCAATCCACTGAATGTGGCCTTCATCCGCTCCATGCTGTTGATGGCCGAGGCGAGTCAGTCCTGGGTCATCGCCGAAGGCGTGGAGTCCGAGCGCGATCTGCTCACCCTGCGCGAGATCGGGGTTCAGATGGCGCAGGGTTATTTTCTCGAACGCCCCTCGCCAATGCCCACGCGCGAGCTGGGCGCCGATCTGCGGCGCCTGATCGATGTGAAGCACGCGGAGTCGTACGCTCTGGCCAGCCGAGGCAGCATCGAACAATCGGTGCTCGGATTGGCACGACCCATCGCTTCGGTGTCACCCGCGTGCAAGCTGGAGGAGGTGTTGCGCCGTTTCGACCTGCAGCCTGACCTGATGTCGATTCCGGTTGTCGATGCGACGGGACGCGCGCTGGGCATCCTCAATCGCTATGTGCTGGCCGATCGCCTGTGGAGACCGCATGTGCGCGATCTGTTCGGGAACAAACCCTGTTCGCAGGTCATGAGTTCCGACGTGCTGCGTCTGGACGTCAAGAGCAGCCTGCATCAGGCCAGCAATCTGATCGCAGATGCCAGCTTCCGCCATGCCACCGAAGGCGTGCTGATCACGGAGCAGGGCGTGTTTCGTGGTTTGCTGCTGGTTGGTGACCTGCTGCGACTGGTGAGTGAATTCCAGATGCAGGCTGCGCGCTATGCCAATCCGCTCACCCTGTTGCCGGGCAATGTGCCGATCAATGAGCAGATCGACCGGCTGCTTGGTGCGGACGTGCCTTTCACTGCGGCATATTGTGACCTCGATCATTTCAAGCCCTTCAACGACGTGTACGGCTACAGCATGGGGGATGAAGTCATCCGGCTTGTCGCTGAAATTCTCCGGTCGTCCTTCAACCGCGTGGAGGACTTTGTCGGTCATATCGGTGGTGACGATTTCATGGTCTTGACCACCTGTGCAGATGCCCCGGAGCGCTTGCAACAGGTGCTCGATCGCTTCGAGGCCGAGGTCCGGCGGTTTTTCGATGCAACTGCGCTGCAGGCGGGTGGCTACATGGCGGAAAACCGTCGCGGAGAATCTCAGTTCTTCAGTCTGCCCAGCCTGTCTATCGGCGTCTTGCCCGCCATGCCGCATCGCTTCGATTCACACCGCGACGTGTCTGCCGTGCTGGTCGAACTCAAGAAGGCAGCCAAGCAATTGCCCGGCAATTGCATGTTTGTCGACCGGCGGCACTATGACGACTTGCCTTCGCAGCAGGCAGCGCGCATGGCTGGATAAGGCAAGCGGCATGACATCCGATCGGCAACGCACAGCGATTCCGGTTGTGGTCAATGCGGGTCTTGCAACCCTGTTTCTGCTGCTCAACGCCTGGCTGTGGATCCTGCTGCCTCTCTTGCTGCCCCTGCTGCCCGCGCTGGGGTGGAGCCTGCTTCCGGTGGTGCTGCTCACCACGAGTTACTGGTCCGTGCTGCACGAGGGTATCCATGCCGTGCTGCACCCGAACCGGCGAGTGAATGACGCGCTGTCGCGCTGGCTGGCCATTGGCTTTCCTGCGCCGTTTGCGGTGCTGCGCTTTGGGCACCTCAAGCACCATCAGTTCAACCGCACCGCAATCGATCGCAGCGAGGTCTACGACGCGGCGCAGCGCAGCCGTTGGCGTGCGGCGCTGGGGTATTACCCGCAGCTGTTGATCGGGCTGTACGCCAGCGAGGTGCTCGCGCTGCTGCTGGTCTGGCTGCCGCCCGGGCTGTTGTTGCGCCTGGCGCGCCGCCTGCCTGCGGAGCACGGCCTGCCTCCCCTGGCGCACAGCATCGACAGGCAATTGCTGCGTGCGGATGCACTGCGCGCAATCCGTGTGGACAGCGCGGCCTCGCTGACATTGATCGCGCTCGGCGTCTGGCTGTACGGGCCGCATGGATGGATGTTGCTCCTGGCCTTGCTGGGCCGCGGGATGCTGATGTCGTTGACCGACAACGCCTACCACTACGGCACCCCGCTGCATGCGCCAGGAAGCGATGTGCAGTTTGCGCTGAACTTGCGGCTGCCGCGCCTGGCCTCGGCGCTGATCCTGCATTTCAACTATCACGCGGTGCACCACCTCCAACCAGCGCTGCCGTGGTGTGCCTTGCCCGACGCGGCGCGGGCCGACGAACTTTGCAGCGCCCCCGGCTATGCCGCTGCGCTGCTGGCCCAGTTGCGCGGACCCATCGCGTCGCGCGATCTGCCTCAGCGTTCCTGATCGCCGCCGAACGCTTCGGCCAGAAAGTCGATCAGCGCGCGCACCGCGGGCAGCAGGCCACGCCGCGAGGCAAACACTGCGTGGATGACTTCGGACCGCGGCGCCCAGCCCGGCAGCACATGCGTGAGCTGGCCCGAGGCGATCTGGGAGCGCACCATCATCATCGGCAGTTGCACCATGCCCACTCCAGCGCGCGCCGCCTCGCGCAGCGCCGGCATGCTGGTGGAGACCAGCCGGGGCTGATGGCGCACCGCGGCGTGCGCGCCGTCCGGGCCGTGCAGGTCCCACACCTGCGGGCCGCCCAACTGCGCGCCCAGCGCCAGGCTGGGCAGCCCGGCCAGATCCGCCGGGGCGTGCGGCAGGCCAGTGCGGGCGAGCAGGGCGGGGCTGGCGACGAGGCACTGCTGCCGGTTGGCCAGAACACGCAGCGCCAGATCGCTGTCGTCCAGCGGCATGGGGCGCACGCGCAGCGCCACGTCGATGCCTTCGGCCACCACGTCCACACGGCGGTTGGTGGCCTCGAGCTGCAGTTGCACCTGCGGGAAACGCAACAGGAAGGCTGCGATCATCGGCGCCACCTGCATGTCCAGCAGGGCAATGGGGCAGGTCATGCGCACCGTGCCGCAGGGCTCGGCATGGGTGCGGGCGATGGCGTCCTGCGCGGCGTCGGCCTCCACCAGCATGGCCTTGCAGTGCGTGTAATACGTCTGGCCGATGTCGGTGACGACGAAGCTGCGGGTGGTGCGCTGGATGAGCCGCGTGCCGAGCTGTGCCTCGAGCAGCGCAATGCGGCGGCTGAGCCGCGACTTGGGCATGCCCAGCGCTCGGCCCGCCGGTGCAAAGCCGCCGTGATCGACCACCTGGACAAAGTAATACAGATCATTCAGATCGCGCATGGGCCGATTGTTCCATTGATGGAACGATGCAGGCAAGGATCGAGACTTCCGAATGTGTCGTGCCAACCCTATTCTCAGGTCATCGAAGGGATCGCTTCGTGCAACAGGAGAGTGTCATGAAATCAATTCGCGGTGTGTACAGTGCCCCCCAGCAGCATTGGGTGGGAGACGGCTTCCCGGTGCGTTCACTGTTCAGCTACAACAGCCACGGTGCGCATCTCAGCCCGTTCTTGCTGCTCGACTATGCCGGCCCGGCGCAGTTCGCACCGGCGGACACCCCGCGCGGCGTGGGCGAGCACCCGCACCGCGGATTCGAGACCGTGACCATCGTCTATCAGGGCGAGGTGGAGCACCGCGATTCCACCGGCGCAGGCGGCAAGATCGGCCCGGGCGACGTGCAGTGGATGACGGCGGCGGGCGGCATCCTGCACGACGAATTCCACTCGCAGGCCTTCACCGAGCGCGGCGGCACGCTGGAGATGGTCCAACTCTGGGTCAACCTGCCCGCCAAGGACAAGATGTCGGCACCCGGTTACCAGACCCTGCTGAAGGCGGACATTCCGGATGTGGCCTTGCCGGAAGCGGCCGGGCGGGTGCGGGTGATTGCCGGTGCGTACGACGGGCACCGTGGCCCGGCACGCACCTTCACGCCCATGGACGTCTGGGACGTGCGGCTCAAGCAGGGCGCGCAGACCCGTTTCGACATCGCCGCCGGGCGCACACTGGCGCTGGTGGTGCTGCATGGGGCGATTGTGGTGAATGGCGATGCCGCGGTGCGGCCGGGCCAGTTCGCCCAGCTCAGCCGCGAAGGAGCGGGGGTGCAGGTCGAGGCGCAGGAAGATGCCACCGTGCTGCTGCTGAGCGGCGAGCCGATCGACGAGCCCATCGTCGGTTATGGCCCGTTCGTGATGAACACGCGGGAGGAGATCGCGCAGGCGATGGCCG
>JAGDVQ010000038.1 GCA_023255715.1 Thiomonas sp. | reverse complement strand
CTTGCGCCGCGGGCGGCGCGACGGCCTCCTGTTGCAGCATCTGCGCGAGCCGCCGCACCGCGATCAACCCGCGCCCCAGATCGACGGTCTGCATAGGCGCACGCCACAGGGTGAGCGCCATCGTCCCGGCAGCGCCTTCGGCGGCGAGCGCGTGCACGGCCCCGGCCAGCAGCGTCATGCGCGCGGCCTGCTCGGCCTTGGTGCGCAAGCGGGTGCCGAAGCCCATGTGCGCCCTCAGGTCGAGCAGCGCATGCCAGGCGGGAGCGTGCTCCTCGTGGTGCAGCTTGACAAAGGGCCTGCCGGTGCGCGCGAGCAGCCGCCAGTGCAGATCGCGCAGATCGTCTCCAGGCTGATACGCGCGGCTTTCCAGATAGTCCAGCCCGCGGCCGCGCCAGACTGCGGCGACATCTCCCGCGGCGCGCTGGCCGACGAGCTGCGCTGGCTGCGCGCCACGCGCGCCGCGCGCCAGCGCGATCAACGCGGCGGCGTCTTCGGCACGCAGCAAAGGCCGCGCTCCGGGCCGCGTCGCGGCGTGACGATGCAACAGGTCGGGCAGCACGGCGGATGAATCGGCGTCAGGTTCAGGGCCAGACGGTTGCCGCCAGCAGCTCGGCGATCAGCGCGTCGCTGCTGACATCCTTCAGCCCGGCGTCGAGCGACAGCACGATGCGGTGCCGCAGCACATCGGGCGCCAGCGCGATCAGGTCGTCGGGCAGCACGAAGTCGCGTCCGCGTAAGTAAGCCAGCGCCCGCGCGGCATGCGCCAGCGACAGCACGGCGCGCGGCGACGCCCCGGCGGCCACGGTGCCCGCCAGGCGCGGCACGCGCTGCTGCGGCGCGCGAGTGGCACGCACCAGATCGACGATGGCCCGCTGCAGACTCTCGGCCACATGCACCTGCAGCACCTCCTGCCGCGCGGCCAGCACCGCGCCCGGATCGATCGCCTGCGCGGACGGCGGCTGTCCGATGGCACGCGCCGGGTCGCTGGCCTGCAGATGCATCTGCAGGATGCGCAGCTCCTCGTCCGCCGCCGGATAGTCCAGCCGCACATGGAGCAGAAATCGGTCGAGCTGCGCCTCGGGCAGGGCGTAGGTGCCGGCCTGTTCCAGCGGGTTCTGCGTGGCCAGCACCAGAAACAGCGGCGGCAGCGCATGCGTCACCCCGCCGACGGTGATCTGGCGCTCCTGCATGGCTTCGAGCAGCGCGGACTGCACCTTGGCCGGGGCACGGTTGATTTCGTCGGCCAGCACGATGTCGTGAAACAGCGGGCCGCGCACGAAGCGCACGCTGCCATCGGCCGGGTTGAACACCTCGGTGCCGGTCAGGTCGCCGGGCAGCAGGTCGGGGGTGAACTGCACCCGCTGGAAACTGGCGTGCACCCGGCTGGCCAGCGCCTTGACCGCCGTGGTCTTGGCCAGGCCGGGCAGCCCTTCGAGCAGCAGATGCCCGCCGGTGAGCAGCCCGATGACCAGCCGGTCGAGCAGCGCGCTCTGGCCGACGATGTCGGCGCCGAGCTGCGTGCGCAGCGCGGCCATTTCAGTCTGATGGGGAAAAGGCATGATGGGCAGGGAGGTCTGTGGCGCACAGCACAAAATGTGCGCATTCGAATGCGCTGATGTTAGGGATGCCGTCTTGCTCGCCCCAGAGGATGAACCCGGATAATTGCACAAGACCTGCCCCTGACAGCACGCCATGAACTCCCTGCCCCCCATCCCGCCAGAGCAAAGCCTGATCGACTACCCGAGCGACTTTCCCATCAAGATCATGGGCGCAAACGTCGACGGGTTTGCCAACGCCATCGCCGAGGTCGTGCTGCAGCACGCGCCCGACTTCGACCCCGCCAGCATGGAACTGCGCCCCTCCAGCGGGCGCAACTACCTGAGCTGCACCTGCACCATCCGCGCCACCAGCCGCGCCCAGCTCGACGCGCTGTACCTCGCGCTGACTTCGCATCCGCTGGTCAAGGTGGTGCTTTGAGTCGCCACTGAACCGCGTACCTGCTGCTCGGGAACACTCCCTTGTTCGATATTCTAATGATCGTTAGAGTATTGGGCATGAATCCACGCGAACTCAAGAATCATCTGTACGAGCAGGTCGCCCGCATCGGGCGGGCCGTGTCCAGCCCCAAGCGTCTGGAGTTGCTGGAAATCCTGGCGCAGGGAGAAAAGTCGGTTGACGTGCTGGCGCGCGAGGCTGCCATCGACATCAAGCTGGCAAGCGCGCATCTGCGCGTGCTCAAGGGCGCGCACCTGGTGCAGGTCCGGCAGGACGGCAAGAGCCGCATCGACCGTATCAGCGGCGCCGATGTGGCGCCGATGTGGCGGCGCTGTGGGTGGCGCTGCGCAGCGTGGCCGAAGCGCATGTGGCCGATCTGCAGGTGGTGATGCAGCGGCTGTTCTCCAGCCCCGAGCGCCTCACATGGCAGGTGTTTGGCGCGAAGCCCCCCCCCGCACGCGGAGCTCACTTCACCGTCACCGTCCCGGTCATGAAGGTGTGCACCGCGCAGTGGTAGGGGTAGCTGCCGGCCTTGTCGAAGGTGTGGCTGTACGACTGACCCGGCTGCAACAGCCCCGAGTCCCACAGTTTGGTGTCGCTGGTCGTGGTGTGGGCAAAGTTGTCGTCGTTGGTCCAGGTCACGGTGGTTCCGGGGGCAACCGTCACCGCGCTCGGGTGGAAGTTCATGCCCTGGATGCGCACCTGCACCGTCGCCCCCAACGCGAGGACGGGCAGGGCCAGCAGGGGCAGGATCGCAAGACGGGTGTGCAGACGCATGATCGTTCTCCGCAATGACATCTTGCGTTCATAGAATCCGCGGCAACGCACACACACCTCGATAACCCTGATCCGCCCGCCGATGCGCTCCTCCCCCAGCATGCAACGCATCCAAGCCAGCGGGCCGATTTTTCTCGCCTTTCTGCGCCTGGGGCTCACGGCGTTCGGCGGGCCGATCGCGCATCTCGAATTCTTCCGCCGCGAGTTCGTCGAGCGCCGCGGCTGGCTGTCGGCGCAGGCGTATGGCGATCTGGTCGCGCTCTGCCAGTTCCTGCCCGGGCCGGCGAGTTCGCAGGTCGGCATCGGCCTGGGTCTGATGCGCGGCGGGATGCGCGGCGCGCTCGCGGCCTGGCTGGGCTTCACCCTGCCTTCGGCGCTGGCTATGACTGCGTTTGCGCTGCTGCTCGGGCACACCGCCTCGCTGGCGAACGGCGCCTGGCTGCACGGTCTCAAGCTGGTCGCCGTGGCGGTGGTGGCGCAGGCGCTGTGGGGCATGGGCAAGAGCCTGTGCCCGGACAGGGAACGCGCCAGCCTCGCAGCGGCCGCAGCGGTGCTGGCCACGCTGGTGCCGGGTGTCGGCGGTCAGCTCGCGGTGATTGCGCTCGGCGCCGCAGGCGGACGCTGG
>JAGDVQ010000149.1 GCA_023255715.1 Thiomonas sp. | reverse complement strand
GCCATGTTGAGCAGTCCGGCCAATCCCATCGCCAGCACCACCTCGCGCCGGGTGGCAGCCATCAGGCGGGGCTTGACCGCATCGGCAACGCGCAGCCGCCGTTGCGTCAGGCTGGAGTGCAGATAGATGACATGCGGCATGACCGTTGCGCCCAGAATGCCCGCAGCGAGGTACGCGGCGTCGCCGTCGGACAGTTGCGGCAGCAGCGCGCCCTGCGCAGCGGCGCCCCAGTCGATCGGGCTGAGCAGGAGCTCCAGGCCATAGGCGGCGGCAACCACCGCCAGCAGCGCGCCGACCGCCATTTCCAGCGGACGAAAGCCGCGGCGCTCCAGCCCGAGCAGTGCAAGCACGGCAGCCAGGGTCATCAGCGCCGAGGCGGGCAGCGAGAACCCGGCCAGCAGGTGAAACCCCAGCGCCGCGCCGAGGAACTCGGCCAGATCGGTGAACATGGCCACCAGCTCGGCCTGCAGCCAGTACAGGGCAACGACGGGGCGCGGCCAATGCGCGCGGATCAGTTCGGGCAGATTGCGCCCGGTGGCGATGCCCAGTTTGGCCGACAGGGTCTGGATCAGCATGGCCATCGCATTGGCCAGCACCACCACCCAAAGCAGCGCGTAGCCGTGCGTTGCACCCGCCTGCAGATTGGTGGCGAAATTGCCCGGATCGACATAGGCCACCGAGGCCATCAGCGCCGGGCCGAAAAACGGCAACAACCCCCGCAGCCGACGGCCGGGCGCATGCAGCGCAGACAGCGCCGCGCTGCGGGTGCGCTCGTCCAGACTCAGTGCGGCGGCAGTGGGTTGCATGATGCCGTGGCGATCAGAAGTTGTTCTGCTCGGCTTCGAGATAGGCCAGGCTGGTCCACTTGGCCACGCTGTTTTCGAAGTCGGGCGTGTGCTTGGCATACTCGACCATGAAGGGCGTGGCCTTGATGCGCTTGAGCGCAATGCCCACGCCGTTGGGGTCGTCGTTGGTTTCCTTGATCACGGCCACCGAGGTGTTGTAGAGGGTCTGGAACAGCGCGATTTCTTCGGCGAGAAGGGTGTTGCGCCACTGACCATGGCCGGGAATGAAAGTGCGGTCGCCGAAATTGCTCTTGATCTTGTCGAGCACTTTCATGCCTTCGAGGAAGCTGCCTTCGTTGTCGCCCATGCCGGCCATGCGGTGGCCCATGAGCACATCGCCGACATGCATGTACGGTGTGCCACTGAACTCCACCAGCAGGTCGTACGGCGTGTGGCATTTGCCGTAGTGGTGGATGTTGAGTTTGGTGTCGCCGAAGTCGAGCACGTCGCCGTCCTTGATGAAGCTGTTGGGCGGGGTGATGACCGTGCCGCGCGTGGCCTTGTCGGTGGTCTTGAGCGCCATCTGGATCCACTGCTCGCCCAGCACATTCTTGATCGCCTCGGCCGACTCCTTCATCGAGTACATGGGAATGCCCGGGAACTGCTCGGCAAACGCCTGGTTGCCCATCCAATGGTCACCGTGATAGTGGGTGTTGATCACCGCAATCACCGGCTTGGGCGTGACGGTCTTGATCATGCGGATGGCCATGCGGCCGATTTCCACCGAGGCGCTGGGGTCGAGCACGACCACGCCCTTGCTGGTGACGAGGAAGGTGATGTTGGTGAAAAAGCCCAGGTTCTGCGGCGTGGGGAATTTGTCGCGCGCCTTGATGACGTAGAGCTTGTCGGTGAGCTGGGTGGGCTTGACATCGGGCACGCGCGGGCCCATCAGGGTCTTGCCGGCGGTGTCGGCGGCAACGGCCTGCTTGAGAAACTCTGGCGTCAGTGCTGACAGTGCGGTCACGCCGAGTAGACGCTTGAGGATGTCGCGGCGCACATTGTCGGTGGGCGACAGATTGGGTTGGTCGAAATCGAGCATGGAAAGGCTCCTGGAAATAAAGAAAGGGAGGTGCACGAGGAGGTCGGCACGAAAGGCGGGCGTCTTGCGGCGCCCAATGGCGAATCCGGAATGAGTGCAGGGTGAAGCAGTGGCGAATCAGGGACTGATGTAGGCGTAGCCGTCTCGGTTCTGCAGCCGTGCGGCCTCGACCACGCCCGAAGGCACGAAACTCGCGTCCATCAGCACCTTGTCCTTGCCGATGTTGCGCGCCTTCAGGGTGTTTTCGCACACCAGAAACTTGACGCCCTGGCCGGCGAAGTCGCCCACATTGCCGGCGAATTCGGCGCCGCTCTTGGTCTTGGCGCCATTGAGCAAAAAGTCGATGCCGCTGCCGTTGGCAACGACCACCAGGGTCACGCCCGGCTCGCCCGCCAGGTGGTTGCGCACGAAGTCCAGGCAGCGCTCGGGCTGGCCGTCCATGCGGGTGACGTGGTAGACGACCTTGGCCTTGCCGTCCTTGTCGGCGGCGCGCGCGCGGCCCGTGAGCGCCAGCAGACCGGCGCCCAGACCGGCGAACAGCGCATTGCGGCGTGTGGAAGTTTGCATGGATGTCTCCTCTGTGTGTCTTGTGAAGGCAGGTGTAGGCAAAATGGGATCAGGACGCCTGCTGCTCGGCTTCGAGATAGGCGAGTGAGGCGAACTTGCCGATGTTCTTGTCAAAGCCCGCGGTGGTCTTGGCGCTCTTTGCAACGCGCGGATCGGCCAGCACATAGTCCTTGGCCACGCTCGGCCCGGCCATTTCGCGCGCGGCCTTGAGCGCGCCGTCATAAATGCCTTGGAAGATTTCGCGGTTCCACGCGAGGATGTCCGGGCTGGCTGTGCCATGTCCGGGCAGCCACATCCTGGCGCCGGTGGCCTTTTCCAGCTGGTCGTAATACGCCAGCGTGCCGAGGAAGGAGCCGTCTTCCATGTTGGCGATGCGGTGGTTCATCATGATGTCGCCCGCGCACACGGCCTTGTCCTGCACGATCTCGATGGACAGATCGTCCGGGGTGTGCGCCTTGCCGTAGTGGTGCGCCTTGAGGGTGATGCCGCCGAACTCGAACACGTCGCCGCCGCGCACGTCCAGTGTGGGCGCAATCACCTTGGTGCCCAGCGACGAGTTGTTGGTCCACTTGAGCATGTTCTCGCGCCAGGCATTGCCTTCCACTCCATCGATCACGCGGCGCGTGCCGGGCAGCGCATAGATCGGCAGCTTGGGGCCGAAGGCTTCGACATACGCCTGGTTGCCCAGCCAATGGTCGCCGTGGAAGTGCGAATTGAACACTGCGATCACCGGCTTGTCGGTCACGGTGCGCAGCATGCGCAGGCACATCTGCCCAATCTGCAGCGACGAGCCGGTATCGAACACCACCACGCCCTTGGGGGTGACGATGAAATGCGTGTTGCTGAAAAAGCCCTGGTTGTCCGGGGTGGGGAAGGCATCCTTGGCGACGATGGACCACACGTGCTCGGCGGTCTGCACCGGCTTGACATCGGGCACCTTGGGGCCGAGTGCAT
>JAGDVQ010000045.1:14286-21076 GCA_023255715.1 Thiomonas sp. | reverse complement strand
GGCGGGCGCGGCGGCGCAAGCAGGCTCAGCAAGCCCATGCCGGCCAGCACGATGGCCGCTCCCGATGCAGCGGCAAGCGGCAGGCTGCGACGCAGGCCTGGCCGCCGCCAGGCCCAGAAGCCTACCCCTGCCACCGCGGCCAGCCAGCCGGCCAGCGGATCGAAACCGCGGTCGCGGATGTCGATCATCTGCAACACGCTGGAATAGTCCGCGACATGCTGCAGCACGAACACCGCGCGCGCCGCCACGAGCGCCAGCACCAGCAGCGGCAACAGCGCGGGCTCGGCATTGCCACGCCCGGCCTTTTGCGCCAGCGCCGCGACCCACACCGCCACCGCGTAGCCCAGCACCAGCAGCAGCGGCGCCCAGGGCAGGACGATGGGGCCCAGGCGCAGCGCGTCCATGTTCAGACGTGCGTGCCGTCGTGGCGCGCTTCGCCGATGAGCTGGGTCCAGTCGCGCTCGCGCTGATTGCGGCGATACCAGAGAATGACCAGGAACATCGACGCGGTGACGAACGTGCCGAACAGCGCGATCACCCAGGGGATCGGCAGGTTGAGGCGGATCAACAGGGCGTAGAACAGCAGCATCAGCAGCACGCTGACGTTCTCGTTGAAGTTCTGCACCGCAATCGAATGCCCCGCCGACAGCAGCACATAGCCGCGATGCTGCAGCAGGGCGTTCATCGGCACCACAAAGTAGCCCGCCAGCGCGCCGATGAACACCATGAATGCATAGGCAATCAGCATGTAGAGCGGCAATTGCACCAGCCACAGATGCATCTGCGCATCGGGCAGCAGATCGCGGTTGAAAAACGCCAGCACCACCGTGGTCAGCCCCATGCCCACGCCCAGCGGCAGCACGCTCAGACTCTTTTTCAGCGGCACACGCACCGCCGCGCTGATGGCCCCCACCGCCACACCCAGCGCCACGGCCGCCTGCATCACCGAGGCCATGGTCAGGTCCAGTCCCAGCGCATATTCGGCCCACTTCAGCACAATGAATTGCAGCGTGGCCCCCGCGCCCCAGAACAGGGTGGTGACCGCCAGGGAGATCTGCCCCAGCTTGTCGGTCCAGAGCACCTTGGTGCAATGGGCAAAGTCCATCAGCAGCGCAAACAGTCGGGTTTTCTGCTTTTCGTAGCGCGCGCCGGTGTCGGGAATGCGCAGATTGCACAAGGCCGCCAGCAGATACACCAGGGTAATGACCAGAATGGCCGCCTCCGGCGTGGTGTTGATGCCCACGGCGGCCAAACCGGGCAGTCCGAGCAACAGGTTCGACGCCGCCTGGCTGACCAGAAACCCACCCAGCACCGTGCCGAGGATGATGGAACTCACCGTGGTGCCCTCGATCCAGCCATTGGCCGCCACCAGTTGCTGCGGCGGCAGCAACTCGGTGAGGATGCCGTACTTGGCCGGCGAATACGCCGCCGCCCCCAGACCCACCACACCGTAGGCCAGCAGCGGATGCACCGAGAGCAACATCAGCACCAGCCCGGCCACCTTCACCAGATTGGTGATGAACATCACCTTCCATTTCAGAATGGCGTCGGCGAAAGCACCCACGAAGGGAGCGAGCACCACATACGAGATGGTGAAAAAGAACTTGAGCAGCGGCGTCATCCAGTCCGGAGACTGCATCTGCACCAGCAGGGCAATGGCGGCAATCAGCAGCGCGTTGTCGGCCAGCGAGGAAAAGAACTGCGCCGCCATGATCCAGTAAAAGCCTTTTTTCATCGAACGGCTGCCTGCACTGCGGGGCCCTGTGTCTGGTCGTGGAGCAAAGTTGGGAAAGGGATCTCGAGGGCGCGCGACGGTTTGTCTCCCCCCGCAGGCTGCCGCGGTTTATAGCACAGGCGATTTGCGACAATGACCGCCATCCCCACCCGATCGCGCCACCATGCCCCGCCCGATTTCCGCCGTCATCCACACGACCGCGCTCGCTCACAACCTCGCCCGCGTGCGGCAGGCTGCACCCCGGAGCAAGGTCTGGGCGGTGGTCAAGGCCAATGCCTACGGCCACGGCATCGCCCGCGCCTATGGCGCACTGCGCGCGGCAGACGGCTTTGCCCTGCTCGATCTGGCCGAGGCGGAGAAGCTGCGCGCGCTGGGCTGGGTCGGCCCCATCCTGTTGCTCGAAGGTTGTTTCGCGCCGGAAGACCTGGCGCTGTGCGAGCGGCTGAACCTGTGGCATGTGGTGCACTGCCGCGAGCAGATCGACTGGCTGGCGGTGCACCGCAGCAACCGCACGCACCGCGTGTTTCTGAAGATGAACACGGGCATGAACCGCTTGGGCTTCATGCCCGAGGCCTACGCCAGCGCGTGGGAGCGCCTGAACGCCCTGCCGCAGGTCGGCGAGATCACGCACATGACCCATTTCGCCTGTGCCGATGAGGCAGGCGGCATTGCATCCGCGATAGAGCGCTTCGCCCGCGGCGTGGGCGCGCTGCCGGGCGAGCGCACCCTGGCCAACTCGGCTGCCGTGCTGATGCACGGTGCCGACCCGCGCGTGGCGGCCGACTGGGTGCGACCGGGCATCCTGCTCTACGGCAGCTCGCCCACCGGACTGGCGCCGGACGCGGCACACTGGGGGCTGCAACCGGCGATGAGTCTGCGCAGCGAGCTCATCGACATCCAGCACATTGCGGCGGGCGAGTGCGTGGGCTACGGCGCCCGCTTCACCGCCGCCCACGCCATGCGCATCGGCGTGGTGGCGTGCGGCTATGCCGACGGCTATCCGCGCGTCGCCCCCAACGGCACGCCCATTGTGGTGGACGGTGTGCGCACGCGCGTGGTGGGCCGGGTGTCGATGGACATGATCACCGTCGATCTGGAACCGGTGTTCGCCGCCGGCGGCCAACCCCGCATCGGCAGCCCGGTGCTGCTGTGGGGTCAGGACGCGCAGGCCGAGCTGCCGATCGACGACGTCGCCGCCGCAGCGGGCACCCTGGGCTACGAGCTGATGTGCGCGCTGGCCGCCCGCGTGCCGGTCCGGGTGGAGTAAGCCCACCGCGAAAACCTCCGCTCCGCTCGGTTCTCCACCTCAAGGAGCCAGACACTCTTGAGGCAGCCCGGCGAGATTCTGAACCCATCCCTCATGGCCAAACCTCAATCCGTCTACATCTGTTCCGAATGCGGCGGCAGGTCCGCCAAGTGGCAGGGCCAGTGCCCGCACTGCCAGGCGTGGAACACCCTGGTGGAAACGGTGGAACGCGCATCGGACGCCGCCCGCCCCGGTGCGCGCCACGGCGCTGCGGCGGCGCAATTTGCCGGGCGCGGCGGCCTCACCGCGCCCAGCGGCCCGGTGCTGCTCACCGAGGTGCAGGCCGAGCGTCATCGCCATCAGCCCAGCGGCATCGACGAACTCGACCGCGTGCTCGGCGGCGGCCTGGTGCCCGGCGGCGTGCTGCTGCTCGGCGGCGATCCGGGCATCGGCAAGTCCACGCTGCTGCTGCAGGTGCTGGCCGCGCTATCGTCCGCCCTGCCCGTGCTTTACATCAGCGGCGAAGAATCCGCCGCGCAGGTCGCGCTGCGCGCGCAGCGCCTGGGGCTGAAAGACGCGCCGGTGCGGTTGATGGCCGAAACCCAGCTCGAAGTCATGCTCGACACCCTGGCTGCCGAGCGTCCTGCGGTGGCCGTCATCGACTCGATCCAGACCGTCTACACCGAGGCGCTGTCGTCTGCGCCCGGCTCGGTCTCGCAGGTCCGCGAATGCGCCGCGCAGCTCACCCGCGCGGCCAAGGCCAGCGGCATTACCCTGGTGCTGGTCGGCCATGTGACCAAGGAGGGCGCGCTCGCCGGCCCGCGCGTGCTCGAACACATGGTCGATACGGTGCTGTATTTCGAGGGCGACACCCAGTCGCGCTTTCGGCTGATTCGCGCGATCAAGAATCGCTATGGCGCGGTCAACGAGCTCGGCGTGTTCGCGATGACCGAGCATGGCCTGAAGGGCGTGTCCAACCCCTCGGCCATCTTTCTCTCCACCCATGCCGAGCCGGTGCCGGGCACCTGCGTGCTCGCCACGCTCGAGGGCACGCGCCCGCTGCTGGTCGAGGTGCAGGCGCTGGTGGACAGCGCCGCCGCGCCCAGCCCGCGCCGCCTGTCGGTGGGCCTGGACGCCGCGCGGCTGGCCATGCTGCTGGCCGTGCTGCACCGCCACGCCGGGGTGGCCAGCGGCGATCAGGACGTGTTCGTCAACGCCGTGGGCGGCGTGCGCATCACCGAGCCTGCGGCCGATCTGGCGGTGTTGCTGGCCATCCAGAGCTCACTGCGCAATCGCCCGCTTCCACGCGGTCTGCTCGCCTTCGGCGAAGTCGGCCTGGCCGGGGAAATCCGCCCCGCGCCGCGGGGTCAGGAGCGTCTGCACGAAGCCGCCAAGCTGGGGTTTTCCGCCGCCATCATTCCGGCAGCCAATGCCCCCAAAGGCGCCGCGCGCAAGTTCGAAGGGCTGGCGCTGCACCCGGTGTCACGCATCGACGAGGCACTGGACGTGGTGCGCGCGCTGGGCTGACACGGGGCGAATTGTCCCTGGAAAAACAGGGTTGATACATGTCGTTACCCGCTGCGGCAGCGAAGCCTCTAGATTTTTGATGTCGTTAACCACTTCAGGGAGTCAATCATGCAACGCAGAACTTTTGTCACCACCGCCCTGGCGGGAGCCGCTTCCACCGTCGCCCTGCCGCGCCTGGCGCAGGCCGCGCCGGGCGAAGAATGGACCAACGTCGTGTTCACCGAGAGCGACCCCGGCCACTGGAAAGACGTGGAAAAGCTCCACGTGCCGCAGGTGAAAATCGACGGCCGCAAGTTGACGGTCACCACCCCGCACCCGATGAGCGAGGCGCATTACATCGTCAGCCACACCGTGGTGCTCGAGGGCGGCAAATTCCTCGACCGCAAAACCTTCAACTGGAAAGACCAGCCCACCTCCGAACACACCCTGCCCGATGGCTACAAAGGCAAGGTCACGGTGACCAGCACCTGCAATCTGCACGACTGGTGGGTCAAGAGCGTCACCGCCTGACCCCTCGGCGCCCGTGCGGGCGTCTCAGCGCCGTTCCCAGCGCCCGCCCTGTCCGCGCCAGACGCCGGCTTGCGGCACCCAGCGATGCGGCACCCATTGGTAGCCGGGGCGCGGTGCATGCCAGTAGCCGCGGTTCCAGACGTAGCGGCCGCTGCTCCAGCCCCAGTAGCCATTGATCCAGATGGCACCGGGGTAGGGAGCAACGCCCACGACTTCATAACGCGGCGCCGGCGGCGGCACGGTGGCCACTTCATAACCGGGCTCTGCATAGCCATAGCCGTATGAAGACGGCACGGGCGCAACGACGCAGCCCCCCAGGACCAGCGCCGCGATTGCGGTCAACGCAACCCGCGCCGCGCGGCAGATCGGCGAAACACGGAGAGAAGGAGCGCGCATGGTGGGTGCCTTTGTCGTTTCAGAGTGAGCCATGCAGTGCATAACGCGGCAAGGCGCCAATCCGCGACAGGCCGCCGTCTTTCAATGCGTTCGGGCTGGAGCGGAACCGACCCGTCAGCCTGTCGGCCAGCGCACCCCACGACGCGCCGCCATGTCCTGCCCCATCGCGGCAAGCTGCGCGGCGCTCATGCGCGCCAGGGCTGCGGGAAAGATGTGGGTGTTCTCCAGCGCGATGTGCTCCGCATGCAGGGCGCTGAAACGCACTGCGGCCTCCGTCGTCTGCGCGTCGGGCGACCGCGCCCGCCCATCCTGCATCTGCTGCAGCCAGATACGCAGAGTCGCCCACAGCGCCGCCAGGGCACGGTGATCGGCTTCGAGACGATCGAGCCGGGCCGCTTCGTCCTCGCCGCCCTGCTGGCGCAGCAGGGGAAACACATGGAGCTCCTCGTCCTCGTGGTGCAGCGGCGCAGCCCGGTCGAAATAGCGCATCACCTTGGCGGCGGCCTGCTGCGCCTGGGCATCCGCGCCGATCGTGCGAACATGATCGATCAGCCGCAGCAGCAACGCGTCCATGCGCTCGATGCGCGCATGACAGCCGCGCAGCAGCGCATAGGGTTGATCGAAGCTGGCGTCAGACGAATCGTCGGAGGGCAACATGCGATGCTCGGCTCAGGCGAACGCCGGCGCGCCGGATGAGGCATCCTGCGCGCTGGCCGCCTGCAGCGCAGCGTCGGTCTCGCGGCGCACCAGGCGCGCCGTGCCCTGTCCACCGGGATCAGCCTCGACCGCGAAGATCTGCTGATGGAACGCCACCACCCCGGCGCGGTGCGCCACGCTCACCAGCGTGACACCGGGCAGACGCTGAAGCAGCAGCGCGTACATCGCGCGTTCGGTGGGCGCGTCGAGCGCGCTGGTGGCCTCGTCCATGAACAGCCAGTCGGGCGCAACCAGCAGTGCGCGCGCCACCGCCAGCCGTTGCTGCTCGCCGGGCGAGAGGCGCTGCATCCAGGTGTCGACCTGATCGAGCGAAGCCTGCAGATACGGCACCCGGGCGAGCTGCAGCGCCTCGTTGATCTGCGCCTCGGTGAACTGGTCCGGGCTGAGCGGATAGGTCAGCGCCTGCTTGAGCGTGCCCAGCGGCAGATACGGCTTTTGCGGCAGGAACAGGGTGCGGCCCGACGGCGCATGCGCATGCTCGGCATGGAGCGCATACGGCCAGATGCCGGCCAGCCAGCGCACCAGGGTGCTCTTGCCGCTGCCCGACGGCCCGGTGAACAGGGTGTGCTGGCCGCGGCTGATGTGTTCACCGGCGCATTGCAGCAGCGGTCTGCCGTCGGGCGCGAGCAGCAGCAGATCGCCCAGCGCGACCGACTCGC
>JAGDVQ010000045.1:0-14276 GCA_023255715.1 Thiomonas sp. | reverse complement strand
GCGCAGCGGCACCACGCCGGCAGGCGCATCCGCGCCGATCCCGGCAGGCGCGGTGGGCGTGGGCTGATGCGGCGCCTGCTGTGCGGCACGCATCGCCTCGACGAAGGTGTGCAGACGCTCGACCGTGGCACGCCAGTCGGCAATGCTGGTGTACGCCCCGATGAACCATGACAGCGCGCCCTGCACCTGTCCGAATGCCTGCGCGGTCTGCGTCAGCCCGCCCAGTTGAATTTGCCCGGCAAAGTAGCGCGGCGCGGCCACCAGAATGGGGAAGATGATCGCCAGCTGGCCGTAGAACGCGGTGTACCAGGTGAACAGCTTTTGCCGCCGCATGATGCCCCACCAGTTGCTCCACACATTGGCGAAACGGTCGCGGTGGCCATCGAGCTCGCGCTGCTCGCCGTTGTACAGCGCAATGCCCTCGTCATGCTCGCGGGTGCGCGCCAGACCGAAGCGAAAGTCCGCCTCATAGCGCTGCTGGTTGAAGTTCAGGCGGATCAGCGGCTTGCCCACCCAGTGCGCGATCACACTGCCCACCCCGGCATACAGAATCGCCACCCACACCATGTAGCCGGGGATGGTGACGCCAAACAGCGTGACCGCGCCCGACAGCACCCACAGCATGATGAGGAAGGAAAACAGCGTGACCAGCGACGAGACGAAACCGAAGAACAGGTTGAGGCTGCCGTTGATGAACCCGCCGATGTCGTCGGCGATCCGTTGATCCGGGTTGTCGGCGTTGCCCTGGCGCAGCGACATGCGGTAGTGCGTGCCGCCCACCAGCCAGTCCTTGAGGAACACCTCGGTCATCCAGCGCCGCCAGTTGATCTGCAGCATCTGCAGGAAATACTGCGAATACACCGCCAGCGCGATGTAGAGGAAGGCGTACCCGGTGAAATACAGCAGCAACTGCTTGAACGCGCCGAAGTTCTTCGCCTGCAGGGCATTGAAGAAGTCGCCATTCCACTGCGTGAGCTTGACGTTCACCCACACCAGCGCCAGATTCATCGCCAGCACCAGCAGCAACAGCCCCCAGCCGGTCTTTTTCTGATCCGACACCAGGTAGGGTTTGGCCAGCGCGTAGAAATGCCGGAAGGCGAAGCGATACGACTGGGGAGAGGCTTGCGGCTGCATGGGTCGAGAGGCTCCTGAAAAACACAAGGCTGGCGCATTGTGCCTGCGAGGTTCCAGCCGTTGTCACACCGTGGACTTGCCACGCTGACACCGCAGCCTAGACGCGCTGCCTGAGGTTGGGCTTAATCGCCCACCCCGGCCGTATGATGCGCACTTTCGAACGACCGTGCTTTTTCACATGACCGACTCCACCATCCCCGCCGACCTGCAAGCCGCATTCGACGCGGCCATCGCCCAGTCCAAGACCCTCACCACCCGCCCGGACAACCAGACTCTTCTGCAGCTCTACGGCCTGTACAAGCAAGGCAGCGCGGGCGACGTCACCGGCGAGCGCCCCGGCATGACCGATGTCGTTGCCCGTGCCAAATGGGATGCCTGGGAAGCACGCAAGGGCCTTGCGCGTGCCGAGGCCATGCAGGCGTATATCGACAAGATCAACACCCTCCTGGAGTGAGCCGGCCCAGAGCGACGCAGGGTTACGTCCGATTACATGCATGTCCTTTGATGTGTTTGACGTGAGTCAATCTTTGCCACGAGGCGACGCCCAGAATGCAGACATGACAAAACCCTCCCAGTGACGTGCGCCAATTTGTCGCAGCGCTGGCTGGCAAAACACGGAGGTCATCATGTCCATTCCCAAGCGTTCACTCTTTTCATTGCAGTCCCGCGCCATCACGCGCCTGAGCCGCCTTGTCGCAAACCTGCGGCTCGCTTTCACCCTTCTCGCCAGTCTGATTGCCTGCCTGTGGTGGGCCGCCCCGGCGCAGGCCGTGCCGGCCTTTGCCCGCCAGACCGGACAAAACTGCATTGCCTGCCATGTCGGCGGCTTCGGCCCGCAGCTCACGCCCTTCGGCCGCGCCTTCAAGCTCGACGGCTACACCCTGAGCGACGGCAAGAAACACATTCCGCTGTCGGCCATGCTGGTGGCTTCGTACACCCACACCGCCACAGACCAGAACCCGCCGCCTGCGGGGTTCAGCGCCAACAACAACTTCACCGCGCTGCAGCAGGCCTCCGTCTTTCTGGCGGGCCGCATCACCGACCATCTGGGCATGCTCGGGCAGGCGACCTACTCCGATCCCGGCTCGCAAAACCTAGCCTGGGACAACACCGAGTTGCGCTACGCCCACGCCTACTCCCTGGGTTCCGTCAGCGGTCTGTTCGGCATGAGCCTGAACAACAATCCCACCCTGTCCGACGTGTGGAACACCACGCCGGCTTGGCAGTTCAGCTACATGGCGCCACCCTTTGGCAACAGCGGCCCGCCGGTGTCTCCGCTCATTTACAGTCTTGGCCAGAGCGTCGTGGGTGCCACCGCCTACACCATGATCAACAACAGCTGGTATGTGGAGGCAGGGGCCTATCACAACCTCTCGACCTACTGGGCCAATGCGCTGCACGCAGGCAACGCCTCGCTGCAGGGCGAGGCACCCTACTGGCGCATGTGGTACTCCAAGACCATCGGCCCGCATGTCTTCGAAGCGGGGCTGCTGGGCTTTGACGCGCGGCTGAACAACGGCCTGCCCGGTCTGCCCACCGACCACTATCACGACATCGGCCTGGACGCGACCTACCAGTTTCTCAACGGCGGCCCCAACATCGTCACCGCGAACGCCATCTACATGCACGAACGGCAGGATCTGAACCAGACCTTTCTCCAGGGCGGGGCGAGCAATCCCAGCAACACCCTCAACACCGCCAACATCAACCTGTCGTACTGGCGGGACAATACCTACGGCGCGACCTTCGGCCTGTTCAGCACCACGGGATCGTCCGATGCCGCGGTCTATGGCAACGGCTACAGTTCGCGCACCAACAGCCCGAACACCAGCGGCGCCATTTTTGAAGTCGACTGGAACCCGTTTGGCAAGAGCTGGACCAATCCCGAGAAAAATCTGCGGATCGGCTTGCAATACACCATGTACAACAAGTACCTTGGTGCAAGGACGAATTTCGACGGCGCAGGCACCAATGCCAGCGACCTCAATACCCTCTACCTCTATCTGTGGACGGCAATCTAGGAGTTTTCAAATGCCAGACATGTCAAACGCGGTCTACTTCGCCCAGGCCTTCCACCATGGCGAAGCCGAGCAGCACAGCTATGTAGTCGCCATCGGCGCACGCCCCGTGGTCGAAGCACTCGCCAAGGCCGAGCATGCGCGCCTGCGTGGCGCCTACGGCGTGGCGATCTACCGCACCCGGTTCGACGTGGCGGTGCAGGACAACTTTCGGCTGATCGGCTACCTGTCCTCGGACATGGGAGAAAAATGGACCTGCAGCCAGCCCGACGAGGCGCAGACGGCCTGAGCGATCAGGCGAAAACGCACGCCCCCACCCAACCTCCCCCACGTGGTGGGGGAGGAGTCGACACCGGATGTCTTTGCTCCCTCCCCGCTGGCGGGGTGGGATGGCATTGGCGGCAGGGTCAGCCCGCGCGCCATGCTCAGTGCACCATGCCCAGCCAGCGCGGAAACGCCAGGCTGATCGCCGGGATGTAGGTCACCATCCCGAGAAACACCAGCATGGTCAGCAGCCAAGGCCAGACCGCGATGGTCAGCTCGGTGATGCCCATCTTGGCGATGCCGCTGGCCACATAGAGATTGAGGCCCACGGGTGGGTGGCACATGCCCACTTCCATGTTGACCACCATGATGATGCCGAAGTGGATCGGGTCGATGCCCAGGTGCATCGCCACCGGAAACAGGATGGGCGCCAGAATCAGCACGATGCTCGACGGCTCCATCACATTGCCAGCCACCAGCAGCAGCACATTCACCAGCAGCAGGAAGGCGATCGGCCCCAGGCCGGCGCCGAGCAGCCACTGCGCCATGTTCTGCGGAATGTGCTCGGAGGTCATCAGGAAGGAAAACAGCACCGCGTTGGTGATGATGTAGAGCAGCATCGCGCTCATGTTGGCCGAGGCCAGCAGCACCCGCGGCACGTCGCGCAGCTTCAAGTCCTTGTAGACGAACACGGCGATGATGAAGGCATAGACCGCGCTCATGGCGGCGGCCTCCGTGGGTGTGAAGATGCCGCTGTAAATGCCGCCCAGCACGATGAGGATGAGCATCAGCCCCCAGATGCTCTCGCGCAGCGCCCGCCCGCGCTGCGCCCATGTCGCCCTCGGCTGGCGCGGATAGTTGCCACGCCAGGCACGCCACCAGGTGGTCACACCCAGCATGGTGGCCAGCATCAGGCCGGGCACCACGCCGGCCATGAACAGCGCGCCGACCGAAGAGTTGGTGGAAATGGAATACAGCACCATCACGATCGACGGCGGAATGAGGATGCCCAGAGCCCCCGATGTGGTGATGACACCGGCACCGAAGCGCGGCGGAAAGCCCGCCTTGATCATGGCCGGCATGAGGATGGAGCCGATGGCCACCACGGTTGCCGGGCTCGAGCCCGACACCGCTGCGAACAGCGCGCAGGCCAGCACACCGGCCAGCCCCAGCCCGCCGGCCCAGTGCCCGATGAGGCTGCTGGCGAACGCAATCATCCGCCGCGCCACCCCGCCGTGGGTGAGAAAGTTGCCGGCCAGAATGAAAAACGGAATCGCCATGATCTCGAAGTTCTCGATCCCCGAGAACAGCTTGAGTGCGACCGCCTGAATCGGCACGTCGGTCATGGTGAACAGGAAGGTGAGCACCGTCAGCCCAAGCGCGATGGAGATGGGCATGCCCGTGAGCATCAGGGCAAGCAGCAGACCGAAAATGATCAAGGCGCTCATCGGGCACCCCTTCCGGCAGCAACGGGATGAATGTTGTCCACGCCCGCGGGAAGATCCATCGGTTCATCCAGCCCCTCCACCTCTCCCGGATCGTGATGCGGCAGTTCGCCGTCGCGGTTGAAGCGCCAGGCCACCTGCAGGAAGCGGTAGCACATCAGGGACGAGCCCAGCGGAATCGCCAGATACACCCACCACATCGGCAGTTCGAGATCGGGCGAGGTCTGGTCGGTGTGGCTGACGTGCCAGACGAAATTCGCCCCCATGACGGCGACGATCCCCGTGAACAGCGCCCCGGCCAGCAGCCCGAACAGGATGACCGGTTTTTGTTTCGCGGGCGACAGGCGGTTGACCAGGACGTCCACGCCAACGTGAATGCCCGTGCGCACACCATACGCAGCGCCAAACTTGGCCATCCAGACGAACATGTAGATGCAGAGTTCCTGCGCCCAGCTGAAGTGGAGCGACAGCAGCCAGTCCTGCAGGCCGGGAATGGCGAAACCGGCCATGTACCGGTGCGCGACGGCGACAAAGATGAGCAAGGTCGCCGCCGCCATGAGGATGGCGATCAGCGTTTCTTCCAACCGGTCGAGCACGCGGTTGAACAGCGAGAGGGCGGACATGGGGCGATCCGATCAGGAAAGATCACATCAAAACGACAAAAGCCCATGCCGATAGGGTGTCACCCTGGCGGCACGAGCTTTGCAGCGGTTTGGGGACGGTTACAGCTTGGCCGGATCGAAGCCAGTGGCCTTGAACACCTCGTCCATCAGCGCCTTGGGCACGCGCGACTCGGCCTGTTTGTAGACCGGCACCATCGCCTTCTTCCACGCCAGACGCTCTACCGGCGTGAGCGCGATCACCTCGCACTTGCCCGATTTGCGCACCGCCTCCGTGGCGTCGTCGTTGTCCTTTTTTGCCACCGCGTTGGCAAAGTCGGTGGCTTCGACCATGGCCTGATCGAGGATCTTGCGAATGTCGGCGGGCAGTCCATCCCAGAACTTCTGGTTGACGATGACGGCATAGCCCAGATACCCGTGCTGGGTCTGGGTCATGGCCTTCTGCACTTCATAGAACTTCTGGGTGTAGAAGTTGGACGGCGGGTTCTCGGTGCCGTCCACCACCCCGGTCTGCAGCGCCTGATACACCTCGGAAAACGCCAGCACCTGCGGAATGGCCCCGATGGCGCGCATTTCCATGTCCAGAATCTTGCTCGACTGGATGCGCATCTTCAGTCCCTTGGCGTCCGAGGGGTTGCGCAGCGGCTTGTTGGCGCTCATGTCCTTGAAGCCGTTGTCCCAGTAGGCCAGCCCGAGCACGCCCTTGGATTCGAGCTTCCTGAGCAGGCTTTGCCCGATCGGCCCTTGGGTGATCTTGTGCAGTTCGGTGTAGTTGTCAAAGATGTAGGGCAGATCGAACAGTTCGAATTCCTTGACACCCAGCGGCCCGAACTTGGCCAGCGAGGGGGCGAGCATCTGCACCGAACCGAGCTGCAGCGCCTCCATTTCCTCCTTGTCCTTGTAGAGCTGGCTGTTGGGATAGACCTCCACCTTCACCCGGCCCTTGGTGCGCTCTTCCGCCAGTTTCTTGAAATGCTCTGCGGCCTGCCCCTTCGGGGTATTGGGCGCCACCACATGGCTGAACTTGATGACGATGGGCTGTTGCGCCCGAACCACGGTGCTCAGCCCCAGACCAGCTGCTGCCAATCCCAGACCAATGACTGCTTGACGACGCTGCATGACGATCTCCGTTGATGTGTTTTGAACCCAAATTGTCCATTGGGCGCACCTGCGGTGCTGTTTGGGTGCATGCGGCGCAGCGACGGCCATTTTGGGCCTTCTTCGTCGCCCATAGCGTCGGCTATGGGCTTCTCAGTCAGGCCCAAACTGGCGCGCCGCTGCATCCGCCTGCCCTCCAAACCCCAATGAACAATCTGGGTTGAAATGGAATGTCTTTTTTTGTAACCGGCGAAAGCATACGTCAACCTTTGCGCGATCACGCAAGGGTTGACCCGGTACACAGTCATGACCGCAGCGCCGGAAGCGGCCCGCGCTCCTCAGGCGTGGCCGTTGCTGGCGGGCGGCTTGCTTCCCGCCTTGCGCAGCTCGCGTGCGTGTTCGTCGCTGCTCTGCTGAATTTTCCGGTTGAAAAACCAGATGAAAAACACGCCGATGCCCAGCATGACAATGCTGCCAATCAAGCTGAACAACCCATAATCGGTTCCCAGCAGTCCGTTCCAGGCTGAACCCATGATGTCCTCCTCCTTCATGTTTGCGATGCGAAAGAATAAATCCCAACACTGTTTACCGTTTGACACAAGACAAACACTGCAATTCGCATGCTTGTTCGCATGCTCGCACCGCGGCGGACTCCCCTCATGAACGCGTCCCGTCTGGGCATCGTCAGCGCCATCGCGCAAGAACAGCGCGGGCTGCTCGACGCGCTGGAACACTCGCGCCGGGTTCGTCACGGCAACCGCGAATACACCGTGGGCACGCTGTGGGGCCGGGACGTGGTGCTGGTGCTGTGCGGCATCGGCAAGGTGGCTGCGGCGGCCACGACCACCAGCCTGATTGTCGAATTCGGCTGCACCGCGCTGCTGTTCACCGGCGTGGCCGGCGGGCTCGGTGAGGGAGTAGCGGTCGGCGACGTGGTGATTGCCGACAGCCTGCTGCAGCACGACCTCGACGCCCGCCCGCTCTACCCGCGCTACGAAGTGCCGGACACCGGCAAGAGCCGCTTTACCGCCGACGCCGCCAGCACCGATGCGCTGCACACCGCCGCACAAACCGTGTTCGGCGCCGGATGCCCGCCGCTGATCGACCCGACCACCCGGCACGCATTTGGCCTGCACGCACCGCGCGTGCACCGCGGCCTGATTGTCAGCGGCGACCGCTTCATCTCCACCCGCGCCGACAGCGAGGCCCTGCGCCAGTCTCTACCCGACGCGCTGGCGGTGGAAATGGAAGGCGCCGCAGTCGCGCAGGTCTGCCACGACTACGCCACGCCCTTTGCCCTGGCCCGCACCATTTCCGACCGCGCCGACGACACCGCCCACATCGACTTCGGCCGTTTCATCCACACCGTGGCCAGCGTCTACAGCCTGGCGCTGGTGCAGGCGCTGTTGCAGCCCGCCCGGACAGACAGGCTCACAGACCCCGCGGCAACTCCAGGCGGTCGGTGAACAGCCCGTCGAGGCCATCGGCCAGCAGGCGCTGCGCCACGTCCCGCTGGTTGACGGTGTAGGCGCGCAGTTTCAGCCCCGCGGCATGCACTGCGGCGATCGTGTCGGGCGTGACTTGCCGCCAGTCGGTGTGCAGCGCTTGCGCGCGCAGCGCGACGGCCTGCGCCAGCGCCTGCGCGCTGTACGCCTCCACCAGCAAGGCCAGGGGCACATCGGCATGCTGCGCTTCCAGCACGGCACGCGCCGCCAGCAGGGCCGGATGCGAAAACGAGGACAGCAAGGGCGCGGGCACGGATGGATGGGCCGCCGACCATTGCGCCGCACGCCGCGCCACCGCGTCGCCGGTTGCGGCATCCTCACCCGGGTTGGGCTTGATTTCCAGGTTCAGCCAGACACCCCGCCGCGCGGCGAAATCGAGCACGGCGTCGAGACTGGGCGGCGGCTCGCCCTTGAAGCGCGCACTGTGCCAACTGCCGGCATCCACCAGTTGCAGGTTCTCCCAGCGCCACGGCGCTGCCGGGCCACGGGCATCGGTGGTGCGGTCGAGGGTGTCGTCGTGCAGCAGCCACAGCACCCCATCGGCGCTGCGCTTCACGTCGCATTCAAAGGCGCGGAAACCGGCATGAAAGCCGGTTTCGAACGCTGCCAGGGTGTTTTCCGGCGCCGCATCGCCGCCGCCGCGATGGGCGAACCAGCGCAGGTCAAAGGGAGTCTGGGACGTCATGGGGTGGCACAGGCGAAGATCATCCGGCGCATCTTGCACTGCAAGCATGACGCCACGTTGTCATGCCGCCGCCTTTTTCGCTGCGGCCTTTTTCGCCGGGGCCTTGGCCGCGCGCGGCTCGAACTCGAAACCAATCTTGCCGCCGGCCTGCTTCACCAGAAACGCCTTGAACTTGCGCCTGGTGCGCGCAGAAACAAAACCGTCGAGCAGATCGGTGCGGCCGGTCTCCAGCAGCTTGCGCATCTGCTCCGGCTCGATGGGCTGCTGCAGGATGATCTTGCCGCTGCGGAAATCGCAGCTCGGCGCAGGGCCCACGCTCTTTTCGCAGACATAGCTGCTGCCCGCCTCATACACCGCGCTGCCGCACTTGGGACAGGCGCCAAGCGGCTGTTGCGTGCTGAAGTCCGGCGCCTCGCCGCCGTCGCTGCCCGGTGCGCTGTCGCCGAAGTCGAATTCGAGCTTCCACTGGCCCTTGCCGTCTTCCTGCACCAGCTTGAGCTCGGCGGCGAACGGCCGTCCCATCTTGCTGCGAAAGCCGGTGAGCGGCCCGAGGTGCTTGTCGCGCAGCAGTTGCTCCACCTCGGACAGTTCGAAACTGCGCCCGCCGGGATGCTTGCCGATGGAAAAGTCGCACTGGGTGCAGGCGTATCGGTGATAGTTCTCCTTCACCACGCCGCCGCAGTTCGGGCAGGGCGTCTGCAGCGTGGCGTAGTCGCCGGGCACGGTGTCGCGGTCGAACTCCTTGGCGCGGCGCACGATGGTTTCGGTCATGCCGGCAATGTCGCGCATGAAGGCTTCGCGCGAGAGCTGGCCGCGCTCCATCTGCGCCAGCTTGTGCTCCCAGCCGCCGGTGAGTTCGGGCTTGGTCAGCTCTTCCACCTGTAGGCCGCGCAGCAGGGTCATGAGCTGAAAGGCCTTGGCGGTGGGAATGAGTTCGCGGCCTTCGCGCACCATATAGGCCTCGGCCAGCAAGCCTTCGATGGTGGCGGCGCGGGTGGCCGGCGTGCCCAGGCCCTTGCCCGACATGGCCTCGGCCAGTTCCTCGTCTTCCACCAGCTTGCCGGCGTTTTCCATCGCGCCCAGCAGCGTCGCCTCGGTGTAGCGGGCGGGCGGGCGGGTCTTGAGCGCCTTGATCTCCACCGTCTCGGCGTTCACCGCGTCGCCTTCGGCCACCAGCGGCAGATTGGCGTCTGCGCCCTGCTCTTCCTTGCCATAGATTTCCAGCCAGCCGGGCTTGACCAGAATCTTGCCCTCGGTCTTGAACGGGTGCTGCGCCACGGTGCTGATGCGGGTGGTCACCAGATATTCAGCCGCCGGGAAGAACACCGCGAGGAAGCGCCGCGCCACCAGGTCGTAGATCTTGGCCTCGGCCTCGGTCAGCGATCCGGGCGTCTGGGTGGTGGGGATGATGGCAAAGTGATCCGACACCTTGGTGTTGTCGAACACGCGCCTGTTGGGGCGAATGTAGTCGGCCTCCAGCGCGCGGCGGGCATGCGGCGCCATGCTGCCGCCCGCATCGATCAGTGCCTGCGCGGTCTGCCGCGCCACGGCGAGATAGTCCTCGGGCAGAAAGCGCGAGTCGGTTCGCGGGTAGGTCAGCGCCTTGTGCTTTTCGTACAGCGCCTGCGCCAGTCCGAGCGTGGTCTTGGCCGAAAAACCGAAGCGGCCGTTGGCCTCGCGCTGCAGGGAGGTGAGGTCGAACAACGCGGGCGAGAGCTGGGTGGACGGCTTGGATTCGTCCCGCACTACCGCAGGCTGTCCGCTGCACGCCGCCACGATGGCCTCGGCGCGCGCCTTGTCCCACAGGCGGTCGGCGCGGGCATCGGCATCGTCGCCACGTTTGAACTGCGGGTCGAACCACTTGCCGGCATAGTGGCCAGCAGGTGCGCCGAACTGGGCATGCACCTCGAAGTAATCGCGGGCGATGTGCTTGCGGATCTGTTCCTCGCGCGTGACCACGATGGACAGCGTGGGCGTCTGCACCCGGCCCACCGGGGTGAGAAAAAAGCCGCCGTCCTTGGAGTTGAATGCGGTCATCGCCCGCGTGCCGTTGATGCCCACCAGCCAGTCGGCCTCGCTGCGGCTGCGCGCGGCGTCGGCCAGCGGGCGCATGTCGGCGTCGCCACGCAGACGCTCGAAGCCTTCGCGGATGGCCTGCGGCGTCATCGACTGCAGCCACAGCCGCTGCACCGGCTTGTCCAGCGCCTTCTTGCCCTCGGCGTATTGCAGGATGAGGCGGAAAATCAGTTCGCCCTCGCGCCCCGCGTCGCAGGCGTTCACTACGGCGGTTACGTCCTTGCGCTTGAGCTGCTTCACCACCGCGGCCAGGCGGCTCTTGGTCTTCTCGATGGGGTTCAGGTCGAAATGCGGCGGAATCACCGGCAGATTGGCAAAGCTCCACTTGCCGCGCTTGACCTCGAACTCGTCCGGCGCCTTGATCTCCACCAGATGGCCCACCGCCGACGTGACGACGTACTGCGCATTCTCGAAATACTCATCATGCTTGTCGAACTTGCCCGACTGCGGCGTGAGCGCGCGCACGATGTCTTGTGCCACGCTGGGCTTTTCGGCGATGACCAGGGTTTTACTCATGAGTGCATGCAATCAAAGAAATTTGGCGATGCCCGCAAGGTCTTCGGCGAACATCTCGCCCGACTCGGCCAGCTTCACCCGGCCGTCGCGGCCAATGACGATGGTGACCGGCAGACCTGCAGGTTTGGGAAGCACCTTGGCCAGCGCGGGCGACAGCCACGCCACCGGGAAGGTGTAGTTTTTGGTTTTGAGAAACGGGGGAATATCGGCTGCCTTCTTGTCGATGGACAGCGCCAGCACCTCCAGCCCGCGGTGATGCTCCTTTTGATAGAGCGCCTCGACATGCGGCATCTGCCGTGCGCAAAACGGGCACCAGGTTGCCCAGTACTCCAGCACCACCACTTTGCCCGCCCAGTCCTTGGTCTGCACAGTGGTGCCGTCGATCAACTCCACCGCAGGCGGCAACGCAAACAGACTGCCTTCCTTGGGTAACGGCACCGCCTTCTTGTCCTTTTTCTCCAGCGCACCAGCCTGCTCGGCCACGCTTTGCGCCCAGACTGGCGCAGACGCTGCAGCCAGCGCTGCGGCAAGCCATTTCAAGTGCGTCCGGCGTTGTGGATTCATGATCGGGCTCCCTAGAATGTTTTGGTCATCGACAAACCAGGAACGATTGCGGGCAGTTTGTCTCCTCCGCCTCTCGCGTTCCTTTTTTTACTTTACCGAGTTTCTGCGCCACCGCGCATTCCCCACATCCTGCGCAGTCAACCCATGCCCAAAAGCCCCCCTGTCCGCGCCACCATTCCCGACAGCGGCCCCTACACCCAGGTGCAGGATTCGCCCATCCACGGTCGCGGGGTGTTTGCACGCCGTCCCATCCGCGCCGGGCAGCGTCTGCTGGAATACAAGGGCGAGCGCATCGACTGGCCCGAGGCCCTGCGCCGCCATCCGCACGATCCCGCCCAGCCCAATCACACCTTCTACTTCTCGCTGGGCGACGCCACCGTGATCGACGGCGGCGTGCAGGGCAACAGCGCCCGCTGGATCAACCACTCCTGCGCTCCCAACTGCGAGGCGCAGCAGATCGGCAACCGGGTATTCATCGACGCCCTGCGCGACATCGCCCCCGGCGAAGAACTGTTCTTCGACTACGCCCTCGAACTCGACGCCCGCTACACCGCCAAACTCAAGCGCGACTACGCCTGCCGCTGCGGCGCACCCAACTGCCGCGGCACCCTGCTCGCCCCCAAGACGCGCAAGCGCCGATGAACGCCGACCCACTCGGCCCCCTGCGCGCCCAACTCGCGCACACCCACCCCGCCTGCGCGGTGCGCTGGGTGGAGCGCACCGGCTCCACCAACGCAGACCTGCTGGCCGCCGCGCGCTTCGGCCAGCTCGACAGCCCCACCCTGCTGGCCACCCGTCAGCAGACCGCCGGGCGCGGGCGGCAGGGCCGGGTGTGGCTCGACGACGCGCAGACCAGCGTGCTGTGCTCCGTTGCCTGGCCCTTTCCACCGCAGCACGACATCCGCGCGCTCAGCCTAGCCGTGGGCGTATGGCTGGCGCAGGCGCTGCACGCGCTCGGCGCAAGCTCGGTGCGGCTCAAGTGGCCCAACGACCTGCTGCTTCCCGTGCAGGGCAACTGGCGCAAGCTCGGCGGCGTGCTGGTGGAAATGGCCGACACCGCCACCACGCGCTGGGTCGTGATCGGCTTCGGCCTCAACCTGCGCAGTCCGCCCGGGCAGACGCAGGCCACCGGGCTCGATGCCACCGGCCTCACCCTGGACCGCGGCGCGGTGCTCGCCGCACTGGCCCCGGCGCTGCTCAACGGGCTGCAGGGCGGCCTCCGGCAGCGCGACGCCGCATTGACGCAATGGGATGCGCTGCACGCCTGGGCCGGTCTGGAGGTGTCGGTGCAGGATCGCGGGCTCACCCTGTATTCCGGCACTGCGCTGGGCCTCGCGCCGGATGGCGCGCTGCGCGTGCGCACCGCGAACGGTGAACGCCGCGTGCTCAGCGCCGATGTCTCGCTGCGGCTCGCTGCGGCCATTGCAGCCGACGCGGCAAAATAGCGCCGTCCCGCCCACGTCCTCCCAGCCTTCATGCGCGTCCTGCTCCTTGCCCTCTTGCTTGTCAACCTCGTGTTCTTCGCCTGGTCACAGGGGTGGATGGCGGGTGCCGGGCTGGGGCCCGTGACGCAGCGCGAACCCGAGCGCCTGGCGCTGCAGATCCATCCCGAGCAGGTCAAGGTCACCCCGCTGGCCAGCGCCTCGGCCACAGCAGCGAGCGCCCCGCAGCCCGCGCCCAGTGCCCCCGCAAGCGCGCCGTCGGCGCCCGTCGCCAGACCGTCCGCCCCGCCGCCCCGGGCCGAGGTCGCTGCGACGGCGCAGCCCACCGTCTGCCGCCAGATCGGGCCGTTCGGCGCGATGGAAACCAAAGCGCTCGCGCAGGCACAGGCTGCCCTGAGCCAGGCCGGGCTTCAGGCCGAGGCCCACACCAGCCCCGTGCCCGAACAATGGATGGTGCTGCTCGGCCCCTTCCCCAGCCAGAGCGCGATGCGCGCCGCGCTCGACCAGATCACCCAGCAGGGCAAGGTCAAGGTGTACGCCCCCGTCACCGACCGGCCGCGCTACGAGCCGGGCATTTCGCTGGGTGTGTTCAGCAGCGAAGCCGCCGCGCAGGACCAGTTGCAACTGGTCAGAACGCAGGGCGTTCACGGCGCGAAAGTGGTGCAGCGCAACGCCGGCCTGAACCGCACCGTGCTGCGCCTGCCCGCCCTCACCCCGGAGCAGGTGAAGGCTCTCGGCAGCGTCTCGGGCCAGCTGGGTGGCCAAGTGGTCAAGACCTGCGCGCAGGCGGAGCCGTAACCTCGACACCCGGCGAACGGTTTTTGCCTCCCCCGCCCGTGGAGGAAGTTGGGACGGGCATCCGCGGGATTCGCATTGCGCTGACTTCTCCTCCCCCACGCGTGGGGGAGG
>JAGDVQ010000143.1 GCA_023255715.1 Thiomonas sp. | reverse complement strand
CCGGTAATGCTCAGCCCCGGCGTTGCAGCCAGCACCGCACCCAGGCTCGGTGCGGCAGGCGCTGCGGGGGCGGCCGGGGCCGGAGCAGTCTGGGCCGAGGCGACACCGGTGGTGCCGGTCAGAGCAGCGGCCACAGCCGCGGCGATTGCGATTTTGTTCATCCAAGTTTCTCCTGTAGGTGCTGCCGGGCAAGACGCCCACCGTGAAATGCCGGGGAACATCTGCAGCTTTCGTGCCAGGGCTGTGCGGGGGCTGTCACATCGTTGTCACTCGATTGACGCTCTGTTGCTGGCGAATTGATGCACCTGTCTTGTGCGCCTGCATGCATCGGCACCATGATGGTGCGAACCAGGCCAAATCTTTGGCCGCACGCAAGAACGCAATGTCCTGCTGCCTGTCGGGCGGAGGAAATCGGTCACAATGCGCAACAAGATGGATTTGAGGAGATTTGCCATGAACGACAGCTTTCGCCAACGCAACACCGCGTTTTTCGACCAGATCGGCCGCCTGATCGAGAACTCGCCGCTGCACGATGCGCAGCGCAACCTGCGCGCGCTGGCGCATTCCGCTGCGGGACGGCTCGATCTGGTCACGCGCGACGAGTTCGACGCCACCCAGCGCATGCTGCTGGCCGCGCGTCAGCAGATCGATACCCTCGAAGCCCAGGTGCGCGAGCTGCAGGCGCGGCTGGACGGTGCCGCCCCGGACGCCAGCGCGGCTCCCGAAGACGCCTGGCGCTGATCTCCGTAGTCGAAACTGCCCATGTCGCTGGCGCAAGTCGCCAGCCGGGCGCTGCTGGGCATGGAGGCCCCGCCGGTCACGGTGGAAGTGCATCTCTCGCCCGGTCTGCCCGGCTTCACCATCGTCGGCCTGCCTGAGGCCGAGGTGCGCGAGGCGCGCGACCGCGTGCGCAGTGCGCTGATCAACAGCGGCCTGGGCTTTCCGTCGAACAAGCGCATCGTGGTCAACCTGGCGCCGGCCGATCTGCCCAAGGAGTCCGGACGCTTCGATCTGCCGATTGCCATCGGCCTGCTGGCCGCGCAGGGGCTGATTCCGTCGCAGCGCCTGCAGGGGCACACCTTTGCCGGTGAGCTGTCGCTGACGGGTGAGTTGCGCCCCACGCGCGGCGCGCTGGCAATGGCTTGCGCACTGGCCCCGCTGCTAACAGACGAGCAGGCGGCGTCTCGCCTGGTGCTGCCGCTGGCCAGCGCGGAAGAGGCGGCGCTGGCGCAGGCGGCAACCGTGCTGGGCGCACGCGATCTGCAGCAGGTTGTGGCCTATCTGCTGGAACAGGACGGCGCGGCGCAGCGGGTGACGGCAGCGGGCGCCGAGCCAACACATGCTTCTGGGCCCGATATGGCCGAGGTGCGCGGCCACGGCGCGGCCAAGCGTGCACTCGAAATCGCCGCAGCCGGCGGGCATCACGCGCTGATGGTCGGGCCGCCGGGCAGTGGCAAGTCCATGCTGGCGCAGCGCTTCGTCAGCCTGCTGCCACCGCTGACCCGCGCGCAGGCGCTGGAGAGTGCGACGGTGCTCAGCCTCGTCGGCCGCTTCGATCCCGCGCGCTGGGGGCAGCGCGTCATGCGCAGCCCGCATCACACGGCATCCGCAGTGGCGCTGGTGGGCGGCGGCGCGGGCACCATCCGCCCCGGCGAAATCAGTCTGGCCACCCAGAACGTGCTGTTCCTTGACGAACTCCCGGAGTTTGACCGTGCTGTGCTCGACAGTCTGCGCGAGCCGCTGGAAACCGGGCGCATCCACATTTCGCGCGCGGCGCGGCAGGCGGAATTCCCCGCGCAGTTCCAACTCATCGCGGCGATGAACCCCTGCCCGTGCGGTTACCTGGGCCATCCCGCGCGCGCGTGCCGCTGCACCCCCGATCAGGTCGCGCGCTATCAGGGGCGCATTTCCGGCCCCTTGCTCGACCGCATCGACATTCAGGTCGAAGTCGGCGCCATTGCGCCCGAGACCTTGCTGCAATTGCCACAGGGCGAAACCAGCGCGCAGATCGCAGCGCGCGTGGCTGCCGCGGCGGCGGTTCAACGGGAGCGGCAGGGCGTGCTCAACGCCGGGCTTCAGGGCGCCCTGCTCGATGCCCACTGTGCGCTGGATGCCGCGGGCAGCGCATTTCTTGCGCAGGCGATCTCCCGTCTGGGCTGGTCATCGCGCGCGGCGCATCGCGTGCTGCGGCTGGCCCGCACCATTGCCGATCTGGCCCAGGCGCAAGCCATCACCCTGCCGCATCTGGCTGAAGCCATGCAACTGCGCCGCGCGCTGGCCGCGCAGTGACTCCAGGACGAACGGCCTCGGCTGGCACAGCTGGGGGCAAAAAAAAGCCAGGTGCGTTGCGCACCTGGCTGGAAATGCCCGGATCGGGGGGAGAGTCTGTAGAGCAGACAACCGGGCAACTTGGAGGGCCACATGATTGAGCAAGAACTCAAACCACAGTAGCACCAGTTCTGTTCAGGAAAAATCCGGAAAGTTCACCCGATTTTGTAACGCGACATCTTTCCCGTCAATCATTGCGATGGAGTGTGGCGACACCCCGCGAACAGGCGGTGTGATCGCCGCGAAATTTTGGGCAGTCACTGAATCGGGTTGAGGCCGCCGTCTGCACCAATCTGCACGCGCTGGCCGACAGGCGGTGCCACCTTGAGTTGCAGCGTGCGCACCTGTCCGTCTTCCATGCGAACCTGCACGTTGTAGACAGTCTGCGCATCCACCCGCTTGGCAATCTCGTTGCCGGCCAGGCCGCCGCCGATCGCACCAGCCACGGTTGCCAGCTTGCGGCCATCGCCGCCACCAACCTGATTCCCCAGCAAGCCGCCCACGATACCCCCGGCGATGATGCCCACGGGATTGTTCTGCTGGGACTGCACCTGCTGCGGGGTGACCGCGATCACCGTGCCGCAGGTGTTGCACACCGGCTGCTGCGGCGCGGCTTGCACCGGGTTGGGTTGCGGGGCGAACTGTTGTGGTGCAAATTGCTGTGGCGCCATATTGCTGTTTTGCGCCACCGGCGTGGGCTGCGGCGTTGGGGCCGGACGCGTGACAACAGGCTGCCGCACCGGTGCTGGCGCTGCCTGCTGCTGGGCGATCTGGGCAGCGGCCTGCGGCGCCGCAGGCGAGGGTGCGCCGGTCTGGGCTGCCGCCTGCGCGCTGGCCTTCTGTGCAGCGGAGGCCAGTTGCGGCGGAGCGATTGCGGCAGAAGCCGCGGCCACGCCGGGTGATGCCGACGCAGAAGGGTTCGCCGGGGGCTGACTCATTTTGTACAGCACGGCGGCCAGCAGGGCCACGATGACCGCGCCCATGGCAAATACGGCGATCCAGACGCCCTTGCCAGCCGTGGCCGGGCCCTGTGGAGGAATTGATGACATGACACTCTCCCGAAGTCGATTTGTTGCTGTTTAACGCGATGACCGAGCCATTTGCTGACAGCGCCAGAAATCGCCCGGCAGTTTCATGGTTCGCTGGCCTGCAGCGCCTGATCGAGGTCGGCGATCAGATCCTGCACATTCTCGATGCCGATGGACAGCCGCACCATGTCCTCGCTGACCCCGGCGGCGGCCAGTTCCTGTGCATTGAGTTGCCGGTGCGTGGTCGTCGCCGGATGGCAGGCGAGGGACTTGCAGTCGCCGATGTTGACCAGCCGCGTGAACAGCTTGAGCGCGTCCTGAAAGCGCGCCCCGGCGTCTCTGCCAGACTTCAGGCCGAAGCTCAGAATGCCCGAGGCGCGGCCGTGCATCAGGCGCTGCGCCACATCGTGATCGGGGTGATCCACCAGTCCGGCGTAGCGCACCCAGGCCACGCGCGGATGCTGTTGCAGATGCTCGGCAATGTGCAGCGCGTTGGCGCAGATGCGGTCCATGCGCAGCGGCAGGGTTTCGATGCCCTGCAGAATGAGAAAGGCGTTGAGCGGCGACAGCGCCGCGCCCATGTTGCGCAGCGGCACCACGCGGGCGCGGGCAATGAATGCGGCGGCGCCGAACTGCTGCGTGTAGCTCACGCCGTGATAGCTCACATCGGGCTCGACCAGCAGCTTGAAGCGGTCTGCATGCGCCGTCCAGTCGAACTTGCCGGAATCGACGATCGCCCCGCCCACGCTGTTGCCGTGACCGCCGAGATATTTGGTCAGCGAATGCACCACGATGTCCGCGCCATGCGCGATCGGGCGGCAGAGATAGGGCGACGGCACGGTGTTGTCCACGATCAGCGGCACGCCGTGTGCGTGCGCCACGGCGGCCAGCGCGCCGATGTCGGTGACGTTGCCCAGCGGGTTGCCGATGGTTTCGCAGAACACCGCGCGGGTGCGGGCGTCGATCAGGCGCTCGAAGCTCGCCGGATCGCGCGGATCGGCAAAGCGCACCTCCAGGCCCTGGCGCGGAAACGTGTGCGCAAACAGGTTGTAGGTGCCGCCGTACAGGCGGCTGCTGGACACGATGTTGTCACCCGCCTCGGCCAGGGTTTGAATCGCCGCCGTGATGGCCGCCATGCCCGACGCCACCGCCAGCGCCGCAATGCCGCCTTCGAGCGCAGCAACGCGCTTTTCCAGCACGTCATTGGTCGGATTCATCATGCGGGTGTAGATGTTGCCGGCCACCTTCAGATCGAACAGATCGGCGCCATGCTGGGTGTTGTCGAAGGCATAGGACACCGTCTGATAGATGGGAACCGCCACGGAGCGGGTGACGGGGTCGGGGGCGTAGCCGGCGTGCACGGCCAGGGTTTCGAATTTCATGGAATCTCCTTGTTCTGGTGCAGCGCAAAGCGTACTGCGCGTTGCGGGTCACGCCAAAGAACTTTTGTTCAGATCGGTATGCCGACCTGCTGCGTTGAAGCCGCAATGTCCGGTTCTTCCACGGGGACTGTCGCCGGGCCGCGCCGACTGGCCGCCATGTCGCGCTGCTGCGACTGGAAATAGGCCGCGGGCGTGCTGCCCAGCGCCAGGCGAAAGGCCTTGATGAAGGCGCTGACACTGTCATAACCGAGCGATAGCGCCACGTCCTTGACGGCGCGCCCCGTGGCCAGCCATTCCAGCGCCTGGGTGAGCCGCGCCCACTGCCGCCACTGCGCAAAGCTCATTCCGGTTTCCTCCACGAACTTGCGGCTGAGCGTGCGCGGGCTGATGTCTGCCCAGCGCGCCCATTGTTCCAGGGTGCGCGGGCTGGCGATGTGCGCCATCAGCGCGCGGGCGATTGCCAGCAAGCGCGCATCGCGGGGCCAGGGCAGTTGCAGCGGCCGCGCCGGAGACTGGCGCAATTCATCGAGCAACACCAGCAGCAGCCGCATGCGGCTGAGATCGAGCCGCTCGTCGTGCGGCCAGGACAGCGCCTTCTGCAGGATGAGGGCAACCAGCGGATTGAGCGCGTAGCTGGCGGGCTCGGACGGCAGATCGCCGCAGAGCTGCGGCACGAGAAATGCGCCAAACCCCGCGGTCGGGCCGAAAGACTGCACCGCATGCTCCACGCCAGGCGGCATCCAGCCGATGGTTTGCGACGGCGCCAGTTGCCGCCCTTGCGCGGTTTCCACCACCACCAGTCCTTCGGTCAGCAAGAACAGCGTGCCGCGTGCATGGCAATGCGTGGTCGGGTCCATGGCCACCTCGTTGCGCACGTTCACCGCAATCAACTCGGCGCCACCCTCATGGTTGATGCGCTTGTGCAGTTCCGCCTTGGCGAGGTCTTGACTGGTGCGTGCGGGGGCGGACATGGGTTTGGCGCTTTTGCGATATTCATTGGCATGATAAAGCAACCCGGCCAATGATCCTTGCCCTAGCATGCTTCGTATTCAAGCCCTTGGATCTGCGGTTCGCGCCCGGCAGACTTTGGGGGTAACCCCTAGAATCGGCCGACCTTCAGAACAGCCTGCAATCGCGCCATCCCGGCGGGTCACGCGGGTTGTTTCAGCGGGCACGGCACTTGCCATGCCGCCCGACCGTCTTTCAGGAACGCGTCTCATGCAGAATTTTTTCGCGACCCCTCGCGTGATGTGGATGGCCCTTGGCGCTGCGCTGCTTGCAGGCTGCACCACGGTCGGCCCCGATTTCAAGACCCCGCCAGCACCCGGAGTCAAGCAATACACGCGACAGGCTCTGCCGACGCAGACCGCGTCTGCGCCCGGAGCCATGGGCGCGGCGCAGAGGTTTGAAACCGTCGACAGCATCGCCCCCGACTGGTGGCGCGCCTACGGATCTGCCCGGCTCGACGATCTGGTGAACACGGCCCTGCGCAGCAGCCCGACCCTGGCCGCCGCCGAGGCCACATTGCGGCAGGCGCAGCAGACCTACGCCGCGCAGGCAGGCTCCACGCTGTACCCCACGGTCAACGGCAAGCTCGGCGCCAGTCGCAACCAGACCAATGCGGCGTCTGTCGGCCAGAGCAGCAATGCCAGCAACATCTTCAATCTGTACAACGCAAGCATTGCGGTCAATTACAACTTCGACCTGTTCGGCGGCAACCGCCGCGCGCTGGAAGCCCTGGCCGCGCAAGCCAATTACCAGCAGTATCAACTCGATGGTGCCCGCCTGACGCTGGCTGCCAACGTGGTGACGGCGGCATTCACCCAGGCCCAGCTTGCCGCGCAGATCGACGCCTCCGAGGCCATTCTCAAGGCGCAGCAGAATCAGCTCGAGATCGCGGTCAAGCGCTTCGATCTCGGTGCGGCCGCCCGCACGGACGTGCTGACCCTGCAGACCCAGGTGGAGCAGACCCGCGCCACCATTCCGCCGCTGCGCAACAGGCTCGAACAGACCGATCACCTGCTCGCCGTGCTGCTCGGGCAGGCGCCGGGCGCAGCCGACATCCCGCGCTTCACCCTGGCCGACTTCCATCTGCCCCAGACCCTGCCCGTGGTCGTGCCGTCTGCACTGGTGCAGCAGCGCCCGGACATCCAGGCCAGTGCCGCGCTGCTGCATGCGGCCACGGCGCAGTATGGCGTGGCGGTGTCCAACCTGTATCCGCAGATCAATCTCAGCGCCAACCTGGGCACGCAGGCGCTCACACTCGGCGCCTTGTTCGGCCCCGGCTCCACGGTGTGGGCGCTGGCCGGGCAACTGGCGCAGCCGCTGTTCAACGCCGGGCTGAAGGCCGGTGCCAATGCGGCCGAAGCCAGCCTGCAGGCGGCGGGCGCCAACTATCAGCAGACCGTGCTGCAGGCCCTGCGCAATGTGGCCGATGCCCTGCGCGCGCTGGACAACGACGCCCAGACGTTGCAGGCGCAGGCCGCGGCCGACGCGTCTGCACAGGAGTCGCTCAAGTTGGTCGATCAGCAATATCAGCTCGGCGCGGCCAGCTATCTGCAGCTGCTCACCGCCCAGCAGCAGGCGCAGCAGACCCGCATTGGCCTGATCTCGGCGCAGGCGCAGCGCCTGTCCGACAGCGCAGCGCTGTACCAGGCCATGGGCGGTGGGGTGCTCGCGCAGCCCGCAACCCAGGCGCAGACCGCGAAGATGTCCGCCCACTGAGCAATCGCCGCTTCGACCAAGCAGACCACAGAAACCAGGACACGGAGTACACAGATGACCAAAGGCACAACCAAGCGCATGATCATCATGCTCATCGTCGCAGGCGTGATCGTCGGCGGGGTGGTGTGGTTCCAGGGATTCAAGAACACCATGATCGCCAAGGCGATCAAGGGGCAGTCCAACCCGCCGCAGACGGTCTCGACCACGGTGGCCGAGGTCTCGCGCTGGCAGCCCACGGTCGAGGCGCTGGGCAATCTGCGCGCCAGCCAGCAGTCCAGCCTGAGTGCGCAGATCGGTGGCATCGTCACAGCGATCCATTTCGAATCGGGGCAGAAGGTGCGCGCCGGGCAGCTGCTGGTGCAGATCGATGACGCCCCGCAGCGCGCGCAGTTGGCGCAGCTGCAGGCGCAACTCGGACAAGTGCAGGCGCAACTGGCGCTGGCGCGCATCAACCTGCAGCGTGACGAGGCGCAGCTCAAGGCGCAGGCGGTCAGTCAGGCGGTGGTCGATACCGACCGCGCCAATGTCGCCAGCTTCGAGTCGCAGCTCAAGGCGCTGGGTGAGCAGATCAATGCACAGAAGGCGGTGATCGCGCAGGCCAGCATCCGCGCACCGTTCTCGGGCGTGCTCGGCATTCGGCAGATCGACCTGGGCCAATATCTTGCCCCGGGCGCCACCGCCGTCACGCTGCAGCAGCTCGATCCAATGGACATCGACTTTACCGTGCCGCAAAGCCAGATCGATCTGATCCAAACGGGCATGCGCGCCCAGGTGCAGTCCAACGCGGCACCTGACAAGACCTATGCCGCCAAGGTCATCGCGATCGAGCCGCAGGTCGATCCGAGCACGCGCAACCTCAAGGTGCGCGCGCGCATCGCCAACCCCAGTGGCGCGCTGCTGCCCGGGGTGTTCGCCACCGTGCGCATCGACGACGGCCAGCCGCGCGACTACCTCACCCTGCCCAACGCCGCGGTGGCCTACAACCCGTATGGTGCGACCGTGTTCGTGGTCAAGGACGAAGGCAAGGGGCCGGATGGCAAGCCCAAGCTGGTTGCCGAGCAGCGCTTCATCACCACCGGCCCGACCCGCGGCGACCAGGTCGCGGTGCTCTCGGGGCTGAAGGCGGGTGAGACCGTGGTCACTGCCGGGCAGCTCAAGCTGCGCAATGGCGTTCCGCTGTTGATCAACAACAGCGTGCAGCCGTCCAACAGTCCCAACCCGCAAGTCCCCAATTCCTGAACAGGCCGCTGACGATGAACAAGAAATTCACCGACATTTTCATCGAGCGCCCGGTGCTGGCCACCGTGGTCAGCCTGGTGATCCTGGTGCTGGGGCTGCGCTCGGTTGGACTGCTGCCCGTGCTGCAGTACCCCTACACGCAGAACGCCGTGGTCACGGTCACCACCGCCTACCCCGGTGCCGACGCCAATCTGGTGGCCAGCTTCATCACCACTCCGCTGGAAAACGCCATTGCCCAGGCCAATGGCATCGACTACATGACCTCCAGCAGTGTGCAGGGGTTGAGCACCATCACCGTCAACCTGCGGCTCAATTACGACCCGGACAAGGCGCTCACCGAAATCAACACCAAGGTCAACTCGGTGCTCAACCAGCTGCCGCCTCAGTCGCAAAAGCCGGTGCTGTCGGTGTCGATCGGGCAGACCATCGACGCGATGTACATCGGCTTCTACAGCGATGTGCTCAAGCCCAACCAGATCACCGATTACCTGATCCGCAGCGTGCAGCCCAAGCTGCAGGCGGTGGAGGGAGTGCAGACCGCGGAAATCCTCGGCGCGAAAAACTTTGCGCTGCGCGCCTGGCTCGATCCGAACAAGCTCGCCGCCTACGGGCTGACCGCCGCCGATGTGTACCAGGCGCTGGCGGCGAACAACTATCTGGCCTCCACGGGCAACGCCAAGGGTCAGATGATCCAGATTGCCCTGTCGGCCAACACCGATCTGAAGTCGCTCGAGGGCTTCAAGAACTTGGTGGTCAAGTCGGTGGGTGGCAAGGTGGTCCGGCTCGATGATGTGGCCAACGTCACGCTGGGGTCGGATGACTACGACACTGCGGTGGCATTCGATGGCAAGACCTCGGTGTACATCGGCATTCAGGTCGCGCCGGGCGCCAACCTGCTCGATGTGATCGCCCGCGTGCGCAAGGCCTTCCCCGAAATCCAGTCGCAGCTGCCTTCGGGGCTGAAGGGCACCATCGTCTATGACTCGACCAAGTTCGTCAACGCCTCGATCGACGAGGTGGTCAAGACCCTGGTCGAGGCGGTGTTCATCGTCGCGCTGGTGGTGTTCCTGTTCCTGGGGTCCTTGCGCTCGCTCATCATCCCGCTGGTGGCGATCCCGCTGTCCATCGTCGGCACCTTCACCGTCATGCTGGCGCTGGGCTACTCGATCAATCTGCTGACGCTGCTGGCCATCGTGCTGGCCATCGGCCTGGTGGTCGATGACGCGATCATCGTGGTCGAGAACGTCAGCCGCCACCTCGAGGAGGGCATGAGCCGACACGACGCCGCGGTGCGCGCCGCGCGCGAGCTGGCCAACCCCATCATCGCGATGACCATCGTGCTGATCGCGGTGTATGTGCCCATCGGCTTCATGGGGGGCTTGACCGGCGCGCTGTTCACCGAGTTCGCCTTTACCCTGGTCGGCACGGTGGTGATCTCCGCGATCATCGCACTGACCCTGTCGCCGATGATGTGCTCACGGCTGCTCAAGGCACCCAACCCGCAGAGCCACAGCCTGCAGGACCGCATCGTGCTGTTCCTCGACCGCACCTTCGAGCGTCTGCACAACCGCTACGAGCGCGTGCTGCACGGCTCGCTCGAGTTCCTGCCGGTGACCGCGGTGATGGCGCTGATCGTGCTCGGTTTCATCCCCTACCTGTTCACCACCTCGATGTCCGAGCTGGCGCCGCAGGAAGACCAGGGGGTGCTGATCTCGATCTCGTTCAACAACCCTGCGGCCACGCTCGACCAGCGCGCGCTCTACGCCAAGCAGGTGTACGAGGTGTTCAAGCAATTCCCTGAAACCGACCATGTGTTTCAGCTCAACACCCCGAGCCAAGTGATCGGTGGCATGGTGCTCAAGCCCTGGGATGAACGCACCAAGACGGCCACGCAACTGCAGCCCGTGGTGCAAAAGGACCTGAGCCACATCGCCGGCAGCCAGATCGCGGTGTTCCAGCCGCCGCCGCTGCCCGGCGCGCGCGGACTGCCGATCCAGTTCGTCATCACCACCAGCGAGCCGTTCTCCAATCTCTATCAGGTCTCGCAGAAATTCCTGCAGGATGCGCTCAAGACCGGGCGGTTCATCTTCCTGCAGTCCGACCTGCGCATCGATCTGCCGCAAACCCGCATCTCGATCGACCGCAACATGGCTGCGCAGCTCGGGCTGACCATGCAGGACATCGGCTCGGCGCTGTCGGCCATGCTCGGCGGCGGCTATGTCAACTTTTTCGAGCTCGATGGCCGCTCGTACAAGGTCATCCCGCAGGTCGAGCAGAAGTTCCGCCTCAACCCGGACGCGGTCAAGCACTACTACATCCGCACCGCCAGCGGCGCGATGGTGCCGCTGTCCACCGTGGTGCACCTGACCAACACCGTCCAGCCCGAGACCATCAATCACTTCCAGCAGGCCAACTCGGCGACCATCCAGGGCGTGGCCATGCCCTTCGTCGCGCAAGGGCAGGCGCTCGATGACCTCAAGACCCTGGCGCAGCGCACCCTGCCCGCGGGCTACAGCTTCGACTACGCCGGGCCGTCGCGGCAGTTCGTGCAGGAATCGGGCGGGCTGCTGCTGACCTTCGGCTTCGCGCTGGTGATCATCTTTCTCGCGCTGGCGGCGCAGTTCGAGAGCTTCCGCGACCCGATCATCATCCTGGTGTCGGTGCCGATGGCGATTTCGGGTGCGCTGCTGTTCATCAACCTCGGCATCGGCCATGCCACGCTCAACATCTATTCCGAGGTCGGGCTGGTGACCCTGATCGGGCTGATTTCCAAGCACGGCATTCTGATCGTCGAGTTTGCCAACAACCTGCAGCGCGAGGGGCTGAGCAAGCGCGAGGCAATCGAGCGGGCTGCCGGGCTGCGGCTGCGCCCGATTCTGATGACCACCGCGGCGATGGTGTTCGGCGTGTTTCCGTTGATCTTCGCCAGCGGTGCCGGTGCGGTCAGCCGTTTCAGCATGGGCCTGGTCATCGCCTCCGGCCTGTCGATCGGCACGCTGTTCACGCTGTTCGTCGTCCCCGCGATGTACATGCTGCTTGGCGCGGATCACAGCCATGAAGCGCGTGCCAAGGCCTTGCGGGATGCCGAGGCTCAAGCGGTTGCAAACGGCGGCGGGCTGGTAGGCAAAGCCTGAGCCGCGTTGCAAGGCACAAAAAAACCGACCTTCGGGTCGGTTTTTTTATGGTCCCGTGGAGAGTCGTCGTCTCGGCACGCCCACAGGGCTCAGACCGCTGTCTGCGCCAGTGCCTGCACGGCGACCGATTCCAGCGGCCGACCGGCGCGGCGTTCCCAATCGGCTTTCTGGTCGGGTCCGACGGGGCCGACGTTGAAGTATTGCGACTCGGGGTGGGCGAAGTAAAAACCGCTCACACTCGCCGCAGGCAGCATGGCCCAGCTCTCGGTCAGGGACATGCCGATGTCCTGCGCCTGCAGCACGCGGAACATCTCGCCCTTGACCGAATGCTCGGGGCAGGCCGGATAGCCCGGCGCCGGGCGAATGCCGCGATATTTTTCGGCGATCAGCTCGGCCGTGCCGAGCGATTCGTCCGGCGCGTAGGCCCAGAATTCGGTGCGCACGCGCTGGTGCATCCGTTCGGCCAGTGCTTCGGCCAGCCGGTCGGCCAGCGACTTGAGCATGATGGCGGAATAGTCGTCGAGGTCGGCGAGAAAGGCCTTTTCCTTGGCTTCCACGCCCAGTCCCGCTGTCACGGCGAACACGCCGAGGTAGTCTGGTGCCACGCCCTTGGGTGCGATGAAGTCGGCCAGCGCGCGGTTGGGGCGGGGCACGCCGTCGACCACGGGGCGCTCGGTCTGCTGGCGCAGGCCATGCCACACCATCAGTTCGGTGCTGCGGCTCTCGTCGGTGTAGAGCGCGATATCGTCGTCGTTCACGCTGTTGGCAGGCCACAGGCCGATGACGGCATTGGCCGTGAGCCAGCGGCCCTCGATCAGCCGCTTGAGCATGCGCTGCGCGTCGCTGTAGACGCGGCGTGCGGATTCGCCCACGATATCGTCGGTGAGGATGTCGGGAAACTTGCCCGCCAGATCCCAGGTCTGGAAGAACGGCGCCCAGTCGATGCTGGCGGCAATCTCGGCCAGGTCGTAGTTGCGGAACACGCGGCGGCCGATGAACTTGGGCACCGGCGGGGTGTAGGCCGACCAGTCGATGCGGGCCTTGTTCGCGCGCGCCTGTTGCAGTGACACCAGCGGCGTGACGCGCTTGTTGGCATGCAGTTCGCGCACCTTCACATAATCGGCCTCGATCTCGGCAATGAAGGCCGCGGCCTGATCGGAGAGCAGGTTCTGCGCCACGCCCACGCTGCGCGAGGCGTCGGGCACATAGACCACCGGGCCGTCGTAATGCGGCGCGATCTTCACCGCGGTGTGCACCCGGCTGGTGGTGGCGCCGCCGATGAGCAGCGGCATCTTGCGGCTGCGGAAGTAGTCGTCGCGCTGCATCTCAGCGGCCACATGCTGCATCTCCTCGAGGCTGGGGGTGATGAGGCCGGACAGACCGATGATGTCCGCACCTTCCTCGCGCGCCTTGGCGAGAATGTCCTTCGCAGGCACCATCACACCCATGTTCACCACTTCGAAGTTGTTGCACTGAAGCACCACGGTGACGATGTTCTTGCCGATATCGTGCACGTCGCCCTTCACCGTGGCGATGACGATCTTGCCCTTGGCGCGCACATCGCAGCCCGCTGCCTGCATTTCCAGCTTCTCGGCCTCGATGTACGGCAGCAGATGTGCCACCGCCTGCTTCATCACCCGCGCACTTTTCACCACCTGCGGCAGGAACATCTTGCCCGCGCCGAACAGATCGCCGACCACGTTCATGCCGTCCATCAGCGGGCCTTCGATGACATGCAGCGGCCGCCCGCCTTCGGCGCGCATGGCCTGCCAGACTTCCTCGGTGTCGTCGATGATGAAATCGGTGATGCCGTGCACCAGCGCATGCGAGAGCCGCTGGCGTACCGGCAGTTCGCGCCAGGCCAGCCGCGCGGTGTCGTCCTTGGCGGCGCCCTTGACGGTTTCGGCCACTTCCAGCAGGCGTTCGGTGGCGTCAGGGCGGCGGTTGAGCACCACGTCTTCCACGCGCTCGCGCAGTGTGGGGTCGAGGTCGTCGTACACCCCCATCTGCCCGGCGTTGACGATGCCCATGTCCATGCCGGCCTGAATGGCGTGATACAGGAACACGGTATGGATGGCCTCGCGCACCGGCTCGTTGCCGCGGAAGGAGAAGCTCACATTCGACACGCCGCCAGACACCTTGGCGCCGGGCAGATTCTGCTTGATCCAGCGCGTGGCGTTGATGAAATCGACTGCGTAGTTGTTGTGCTCCTCGATGCCGGTGGCAATGGCGAAGATGTTTGGATCGAAGATGATGTCTTCCGGCGGAAACCCCACCCGATCGACCAGCAGGCGGTAGGCGCGTTCGCAGATCTCGATCTTGCGCTGATAGGTATCGGCCTGTCCCTGCTCGTCGAAGGCCATGACCACCGTGGCCGCGCCATAGCGCCGCAGCAGCCTGGCCTGGCGGATGAACTCAGCCTCGCCTTCCTTCATGGAAATGGAGTTCACCACCGGCTTGCCCTGCACGCAGCGCAACCCGGCCTCGATCACGCTCCACTTCGAGCTGTCGATCATCACCGGCACGCGGGCGATGTCGGGCTCGGACGCCATGAGGTTGAGAAACCGCACCATCGCCGCCTTGCTGTCGAGCATGGCTTCGTCCATGTTCACGTCGATGATCTGTGCGCCGTTTTCCACCTGCTGCCGTGCCACGGCAAGCGCCTTGTCGAACTCTCCAGCCAGCACCATGCGGGCGAAGGCCTTGGAGCCGGTGACATTGGTGCGCTCGCCGATATTGACGAACAGCGAACCAGGGCCAATCGACAGTGGCTCCAGCCCGGAGAGTTGCAGGGGAGGCGGGGCGGAATGCGTGGCGTCGGCGGGCATGGGGATTTTCTCGGAGTGGGGTCTGGCAGGGCCTTGCGCGCCGTGCAGGCGGGCGTCTGGGTGAGCGCCGTTGATTCCCCCAAGCCTGGCACCAGCGGGTGACCCCGCAATCGATGCTGCAACGCTCCTTGGGAGCACCTATTGTAAAGATCGGCGCGTCACCGTGCCGACAGGCCTACCATGAGCACGCCACGCCTTTTTCGACCATGCCTGACCGACGTTCCCCCATCCGCACCGACCACGCCACCTGGGCGCCGCGCATCGCGCAACTGCTGCTGCGCCAGCCGGGGCATCGTCTGAGCGCGGAAGACGCCGTGCTCATCGCCAACCTGATGCAGGTGCGCTGGGTGCAGGCGGGCACGCGCTTCATCCAGCAGGACGACGACACGCACGATGGCACCATCCTGATGCTGCTCTACGGCGAGGTCAGCGTGGAAAAGGCGCCGCAGCACCAGGGCGACAGCTTGGTGGTGTCGATTGCCAAGGCCGGGCAGATGTTCGGTGAAATGGGCGTGCTGCTCGACGCGCCGCGCAGTGCGAGTTGCGTGGCCTATTCCGACGTGGCGCTGGCGGAACTCAGCCGCCAGGCGCTGGAGCAACTGGTGGAGCAGCACCCCGCAGCGGCGGCGCGGCTGGCGCTGGGCATTGCCAGCCGTCTGGCCGAGCACCTGCGCGATACCTCGAACAAGCTCAGCTCCATGTCGCGTCTGGTCAGTGCCATGCACCCGGCCATCCGCTCGCAGATGCTGGGGCCGAAGTCGGGTTTCTCGCCGAGTCAACTGGCGGACCCGGCCGATCCGTCCGAGCCCCTCGCGGATTGACTGCGCTGTTACAGCCGCCCCACGGCCTCTGCGGCCAGCCAGCTCACCACACTGGCGAGCAGGAAGACCAGAAACCCGATATGGCTCTCCATGCCCAGGCGCTCGGTGAAAAACCGCCGCAGGCCATACACGGCGAAGGGGTAGATGATGAGGGAGACAAAAAATCCAGCCACGGCGCGCTTCTCCAATCCATCGCCGCCCGCCGCATGGCGGCATCGACGCGCCGCTATTGTGTCGGGTCCGGCGCCTGGCAGGTGTGAGGGGCTGTAAAAGCACGCTGGTAAACGAAAACCGAGGCGGGCGGCGCGTTGCGCCAGGCCAGCCCCGCTCGGCGCACATGCAGCCCCAGGTCGTCGCGCAGGGCCCGTGACACCGGGCTGGCATGACCATAGGTGAACTGCACGAAACAGCCGCCGGGCCGCAGCACGGCAAAGGCCTCCGTCAGAATGGAGCGCTGCGTGGCGCGCGGCATCGACAGCAACCCAAGGCCGCTGATCACTGCGTCCGCCGGTCCCTCCTGCAGATAGCCCGACGCCTGGGCCGCGGTGCGCAGCGCGCAGGCATCGGCCTGGATCACCTGCAGGCCGGGGAAGCGCTGGCACAGCAGGCCGTGCAACGCGGCGTCGCGCTCGACCACCAGCAGATTGCGCGCGTGCAGGCCATGGTCGATCAGCGCGCGGGTGAACGCGCCGGTGCCCGCGCCGAGTTCGATGACGCGCTGCGTCGCCGGGTTGGTGTCCGGCAGCAGCGACAGTGGCTTGAGCATTTTCTGGCTGAGCTGCCGCCCGGACGGCAGCACGGCGGCGACGCCCATCGGATCGCGCGCCCAGGCGCGCAGAAACACGCGGATCTGGTGCACGGTGCGAATGCGGGTGGTGGAATCTGTTGACGTGAAACGCATGCGGATGCAGGACAATTGCTGTCTTTCAAAGCCGGTTTTTCACCCGGTCTTCGGTTGTCTCCCTGGGATACCTATTTTCGTGCCGCAACACAGGCTCACCTTAGCATGAACCCGAACGCCAGCGCCGACGCAGCACCCGTCCTGCAATGGCTGGGTGTTCAGGACTATGTGCCCACCTGGGACGCCATGCGCGCGTTCACCGAAGCGCGCACGCCCGCAACGCCCGACCAGCTCTGGGGTGTGGAGCATCCGCCGGTGTTCACGCTGGGGCAGGCCGGCAGGCCCGAGCATGTGCTCGCGCCGCATGCGGTGCCGGTGGTGCAGACCGACCGCGGCGGGCAGGTGACCTATCACGGCCCGGGACAGGCGGTGATCTATCTGCTGCTCGACATCCGCCGTCACCGCTGGATGGTGCGCGAAACCGTGCAGCGCATCGAGGAGGCGGTGATCCGCACCCTGGCGCGGTGGGACATCGCCGGGCAGCGACGATCGGGTGCGCCCGGCATCTATCTGGCCAGCGGAGAGAAGATTTCCGCGCTCGGGCTGAAGGTGCGCGGCGGCTGCACCTACCACGGCGTGGCGATCAATGTGGCGATGGACCTGATGCCGTTCGACTGGATCAACCCCTGCGGCTATCCGGGGCTGCGCACCATCGACATGGCCAGCCTGGGCGCGCAGGCGACAACCCAGCAGGTGGCAGCGGCCTTCGCCGAGGAATTCGGTGCGATCTGGCAGGCGTCTGCCGTCGCGCCTACCATGACGGCTTGATTGCGTTTTTCCATGCTGCCATGACCACGCCCACCCCCCTGCACACCGACCCCACGATCAAACAGAAAGGGCAGGCCAAGACCGCGCGCATTCCGATCAAGATCGTCGCCGAGCACGCGCCGCTGCGCAAGCCAGAGTGGATTCGGGTGAAGGCGGCCGCGCCCTCGTCGCAGTTCTATGCCATCAAGGGACTGCTGCGCGAACACAGGCTGGTGACCGTGTGCGAGGAGGCGAGCTGCCCCAACATCGGCGAATGTTTCGGCAAGGGCACGGCGACCTTCATGATCATGGGCGACAAATGCACCCGGCGCTGTCCGTTCTGCGACGTCGGCCACGGCCGGCCCGATCCGCTCGACCCCGACGAGCCCACCAATCTGGCCCGTGCCATTGCCGCGATGAAACTGCGCTACGTGGTCATCACCAGCGTGGACCGCGACGACCTGCGCGATGGCGGCGCGCAGCATTTTGTCGATTGCATCCAGGCCACCCGCGCGCAGTCTCCCGGCACGCAGATCGAGGTGCTCGTGCCCGACTTTCGGGGTCGTCTGGACAAGGCGCTCGACATTTTCGCTGCCGGCCTGCCAGATGTGATGAACCACAACCTCGAGACCGTGCCGCGCCTGTACAAACAGGCCCGTCCCGGCGCCGACTATGCGCATTCGCTCAAGCTGCTGGCCGACTTCAAGGCGCGCCATCCCGGCATCCCGACCAAGAGCGGGCTGATGGTCGGGCTGGGCGAAACCGACGACGAGATTCTCGCGGTGATGCGCGACATGCGTGCCCATGACATCGACATGCTCACCATCGGCCAGTACCTCGCGCCCACCGGCCACCACCTGCCGGTGGCGCGCTATGTGCACCCCGATACGTTTGCCCTGTTCGAGCGCGAGGCGCGCGCGATGGGCTTCACCCATGCGGCGGTCGGCGCTCTGGTGCGCAGCAGCTATCACGCGGACCAGCAGGCGCATGCAGCCGGGGTTTGACGCGCTGGTTTGCGCGCGCGCAGCAGTGCGCACGGCGGGGTCGGCGACAATTCTCTCAGTTCACCTCGCCCTGCATGCACTGGAGACCTCTCGATGAAATTTCCCGCCTACGCGCTTGGCCTTGCCGGGCTGATTCCCTTCATCGCGCTGGGGCTGGCTGTCTGGATTGCGCCCGAAACCTCGCTGACCGCCGTGGTGGTGATCCAGGCGCAATACGCGGCAGCCATTCTGGCGTTTCTCGGCGCGCTGTACTGGGGGGCGGCATTTGTGCTGCCCGAGGGGCAGGTACAGCGCCCCTGGCTGCTGCTGAGCTGGGGCGTGGTGCTGCCGCTGTGGGCCTGGCGCATGACCTGGGCATCGAACTGGGTGTACGGCATGACCGGGCTGTTCATCGGTCTGGCCGTGGCATATGGCGTGGATGTCATGCTGCGCAAGCAGTTGCCGTGGCCCGCGTGGTTCCTGCAACTGCGGCTTTGGCTGACCCTGGGCGCCTTGCTCGGTCTGGGGCTGACGCTGGTGCGGCTTTACACCCTCAAGCCCGCAGGCTGACGCTGCGCGCTCAGTCGGTCTGACCTGCCTTGGCGGCGCAGTCCGCGCACAGCCCCTGCACTTCCAGCCGGGCATGATGGGTGACAAAGCCGGTGGCGCCCACGGCCTGCGCGATGGCGGCGTCGAGGGCGTCGCTGTGCAGTTCCTGCACCCGCCCGCACTGCGTGCACAGCAGCAGGTGCGCCGCATGCGGTGTGTCCGGGTGGTTGCAGCCGACAAAGGCGTTGAGACTGTCCACCCGGTGCACCAATCCCTGTTCCAGCAGAAAGTCGAGTGCGCGATACACCGTCGGCGGCTTGGCGGCGTGATCCTCGGTGGAGAGCTGAGCAAGCAGATCGTAGGCCTTGACCGCCTCGGTGCGCGACTGCACCAGCTCCAGCACGCGGCGCCGCAGCGGGGTGAGCCGCACACCGCGCGCGGCGCACAAGGCTTCGGCGTGCTGCAGGGCTTGGGTGCGGGCGAGGCAATCGGCGGGGTGGGTGCGGCTCATGGGCGCAAGTATGCCTCAGGCCACCAACCACGTGCAGACGCGTTTGATGTCATCGTGATGACATCGCGCTGCAGTAGACTGATTTTCAATATTTCTCATTCATGGAGACTCGCATGCAACGCCGTTCTTTTCTCGCCTCGATCGCCAGCGCCAGCGCGGCGCTGGCGCTGCCCGATCTGGCCCTGGCGCAAGACGACGACATGGCCGCACTCTACGCGCAGGCCAAGCAAGAGGGTAAGGTGGTGATGTACACCTCGGTGCCGACGTTTTTGCTCGAACGCTGGAAAACGCTGTTCAAGGCCAAGTATCCCGGTGTCGAGGTCGATTACTTTCGCAGCGGCACAGGCAAGGTGCTCGCGCGGGTGGAGACCGAGTCGCGCGCCGGCAGCCTGGGCGGTGATGTGATCTGGCTGGCCGACCCGACGGCGTTCACCAGCCTGGTCGAGCAAAAGCTGCTGCTGGCGTATCGTCCGCCGGAGTGGCAGCACATCACCCTTGCAAAAAACCCCGAGGGTTATTTCATCGCCGGGCGGGTGCTGGTCGGCTGTCTGCTCGTCAATCCCAAGGTCGGCGGCGCTGCGGTCAAGAGTTTTGCCGACCTGATCAAGCCGGCGATGAAAGGCAAGATTTGCATCGCCTCGCCGCTGATTTCCGGCTCGACCAATGTGATCGACGGCACGTTGTGGAAAGCCCCGCGCTTTGGCTGGGGGTATTTCGAGGCGCTGAAGAAGAACGATGTGCTGGTGCTCAACGACGTGCCCGACGTCGCCCGCGCAGTGGCCAGCGGCGAGCGCGCTGCCGGCATTTCGCTCACCCTCTACAAATACCAGCCCGAGTTCGCCAATTCACCGATGCAGGTCGTGCTGCCGAGCGAAGGGGCGATTCCGATGGCTTCGCCGCTGGGCATTTTCGCCAAGGCGCCGCACCCCGCCGCAGCCAAGCTGTTCTACCGTTTTTTGCTCTCGCCAGCAGCGCAGACCGTGCTGGCCGAGGCGGGCATCTACCCGGCGCGCACCGACGTACCGGCGCCTCAAGGTTTGCCCGACTACGCACAATTGAACAAGCTCCTACCCGACTACGCCTGGATCGAGGCGCACCAGCGCGAGAACCAGGCCAAGTGGCGCGAAGTGTTTGGCGGCTGAAAACGCGCAAGGCATGGCCGCAGTCGGCAGGGGGATGCCGTCGTCGCTTCGGGTGTGGCAGGTCGGCCCCATCGCCACAGGCGCGGCGCTTGCGTTGCTCGCAAGCGCTGCACTACTGTTTGCCGCGCTGCTCGGCGGTTGGGAGCTGTTGCGCACGGCCTTGTCCGGCCCAAGCGGCGGATGGTCGCTCGATCCGGTCGCACGCGCGCTCGGCCAGCGCTACATGCTGGTGTCGCCGCTGGTCAATTCGCTGTTGCTGGCCGTGCCGGTGGCGCTGCTGGCAACCTGCGTCGGCGGCGCACTCGCCTGGCTTGCGGTGCGTACCGACTTGCCCGGCGGCGCGGCGATCATGCCGCTGGTGGCGCTGCCGCACATCATCCCCGGCTTTCAGCTGGCCAGCGCCTGGGTCGAGTGGTTCGCGCATGGCGGGCTGTGGCAGGCGGCTTTCGGCCACACCCCACTGCCGGCCTACGGCGTTGCGCCGATGATCGTGGTCATGACGCTGCATTTGATGCTGTTTCCCTACCTGTTGATTTCCGCCAATCTGCAAGCGAGTGATGCCGCGCTGGAAGAAGCCGCGCGCATCGCTGGGCTGTCGACGCCACGGGTGCTGTGGCGCGTGACCCTGCCGCTGGCGCGCCCGGCGCTGGCGGCAAGCATGCTGCTCGTGTTTGCCTACGTCATGGAGGAATTCGGCATCCCGAGCCTGTTGGGCACGCCCTCGGGGTTCGACACGCTGACCACGCGCATCTATGGCCTGGCGACCACCGTGCCGCTGGATTTGGCAGGCGCATCGGTGCTGGCGCTGCTGCTCGGGGCCCTGGCCCTGCTGGTGCTGCTGGGGCAGATCAAATTGCTCGCAAGCCAGCGCTTGGAGACGCTTTCGGGCAAAGCCAGTCGGCAGAGCCGGGTTGCGCTGGCCGGCTGG
>JAGDVQ010000093.1 GCA_023255715.1 Thiomonas sp. | reverse complement strand
CTTGCACATGGCATCAGCTGCTTCGATCGCCGGCACCAGCCCGCGGGTCTCGATCATGCCCAGGGCAATTCCATTCACATTCGCCATTTTCCGCTCCTCTAAGGGTTGCAATTACCAATGCCTGCCGTCGGCTCAGGCCGTCGGCGCTTCGGGCAGAATGCCCTCGACCTCGCTGTGCACGCGGGCGATGATGTGCGCAGCCACCAGGCCGTCACCCACCCGCTCGCATGCATCGGCACCCGCGCGCACTGCCGCGTTCACCGCTCCCGTTTCACCGCGCACCAGCACGGTGACGTAGCCGCCACCGACGAACTGGCGCCCGATCAGGCGCACGTCCGCTGCCTTGCACATGGCATCCGCCGCTTCAATCGCCGGCACCAGTCCGCGCGTCTCGATCATTCCCAGGGCAATGCCCATCCGTTCAGCCATTTGTCACTCCTTGTCTAAAAGTCGACTTCACACCAACAAGCACCGAGCCGGTGCCCGAGGTGCTTCCCTTGCCCATACGACTGCCCGGAAAACCCTGACGGGTTCACTCCTCCCAGCCCTCGATGATTCCGCAAATGGTCAGATCCGTGGTGATGGTGGGATCGGGCATCGCCAGCCTTGCCGCACTGCCCAGGGTGGTGAACACCCATTTCCCCACCGGCGCACCCACTGGATCGGTGGCCACTTCAATATTGCCTCTTTGCCCCTGCAAGACCCGCAAGGATGCTGACTTCAGCCCCGGCGCACGCCGGGTGCAGACCAGTTCATCCTTGACGCGCCAGATTTCCATCAGGCCTCCGCATTCCAATGATCGATGATGCCGACGATGGTCAGATCGGACGGAAAATCCTTGCTGCCTGCAGCCTCGCGTGCTGCCGACGACCCGACACAGATCACCCAGTCCCCGGGCACGCAGCCCACGGCGTCGACTGCCACGCTGCGCGTGCCGCCCGGCTTGTCCTGGACGACGAGCAGCGGACGGTGGCCAAACGAATCGATTCGATTCGTCGACACCAGCGTCTTTTCCACTCGCATGATGCGCATCGCTCTGTCCTCAATGTCCTGCGTCCACCACCGCATCGTCGACGAACACACAGCGTTCGGTATCGAAGCGGTCGGACAGCGCCATGCGGCAGATGAGGAGTTCCCGCGCCTGCAGCGCCGGATACCGCGACTCGATCGCCGCCTTGACGCGCCTGGCGCGTTTGAGCGCACGTTCGCGCGAGCCAGGCACGCGCGAGGAATAATGGAAGTGCACCAGCACCGGCACCGCCAGCCCATGCTGCACGTTCAGCCCCGTGAAAATCTTGATGCCCACGTCGATGTCGGGCGCACCCTCCTCGACCGTGTCGAGGTGAGCGAAGTAATACTTGTTGCGCATCTGCACGTAGTCGGTGGCTTCCCCGGCGCAGATGAACTCCTCGTCATGACCCAGCACGCTGTAGCGGCCCTGATGATGGTGGATGACGTACTCGATCTGTGACAGATTGGCCTCGGCCAGCGCCAGCACCAGTTGCCGCATCCCGGGCTCCATGACACCCCGCCCCTGCGCCCAGCCATCCATCTGCTGCGCCTCGTCGACACGCAGGGCGATGTGCGCCCGCGCCGCGTCCGCAGACAGGCCGATGGTCTCGCGATAGAGCGCGCCGGTATCGACGTAGCGGTACGGGTTCACATCGCCATCCGCGTCGGGAAGGTGGATGCGCAGCGAATCGAGATCGGTATCCAGGCCGAGCAGCAGGATGGCCGGCGCTGCCCCCACTCCATAGGTGCGCTCGATGGCCATGCGCAGTTCGTCCAGGCGCTGCTTGGCCGACTCGACCGCCTGCTTGTCATTGCTGGCATGAAAGGCGCAGCCCTGTTCATGCGTGTGCGAACTGCTGAAATGGTAGACCGCGATCTTCAGGTAATTCTGCGACTCACCGCCTGGAATGGCGCCGCTCAGGCGCTCGACCTCGCGGTGCGCCCAGTCGACCATGTCGGCCTCGACATCGAACATCGCCCCGGCATACGCCTTGAGATAGACATTGCGGTTGGGCGCCATGCGGAACACGAAGGGCAGCAGGCCCTGCAGCCGTCCGTCGGCGCACGGGGTGATGTCCACGGTGTGATAGCCGCAGGCTGCGAGAAATTCCGGCGTGATCGCCATGCGATCGAGCCACAGCGACTGGTCCGCCTCGGTCTGGTCGATGCAGATCTTGAAGCTCTGGAAGATGCAATGCGCATGCAGCGCCTTCATGTCCAGACCGGAGACCCAGGCGTCATCGAGCAGCTGCTGCGGCAGGGTGTAGCCCAGCCGTTCCTGCGCGTGGCGCTGGGCACGATCGGCAAAATCCGGCGCGTGCTGCAGCGCGGAGATGTCCTTGAGCACATCCACGATCCCGCTGAAACGGCCACGCACCGTGCGCTCGTAATCAGACAGGCGCTGGTTGAGCTCGGAGTCGACCAGGGCATGCTCGCAGCGCTGGCCCGGGCCGATCACGCATGCCGGGTTCGCAATCTCCCGCTCGGCGGCATGCAAGGCCAAGCGAACAGACTGCGCACGCGGTGCATGCGCCTGACCTGTGGACAGACCGGCTCCATTCGCCTGGAGAGCCATTCTGCGCTTGAGCGTATTCATCGGTGCGATCCTCGCCTCAGCCGCGTGCGCCGCCAGACACCGTCACCGGAGCACCGCGCTCGGTCGTGCCGGACGAGCCGGTCACGCGCGATGACGGAATCTCGGGGCGCTCGACCTCGCGGAACGTCACGGCATTGGTCCCTGCGCCGCGCGGTTGCCCACGCAGTGAGAGATTGCGCACCAGGCTCGATGCGCCTTCAGTGCCGGACACGCGCGATTTTTCCAGCCACACATCGCCGGACACCTTGATGCCTTGCTGACTGCCTTCACCGCTCAGGCGCTGTGCTGCACGCTGTTGCACCGCATCCTTCTGCTCTTGGTGCAGCGATTGCAGGCGCAGCACATCTTGCTTGCGGAATTCCGGCGTGCCGGTGATCAGACCTTCGGCCTTGTTGATCGAGCCGGTGAGGCGGTCTGTCCCCAGGCCATTGCCGGTCACGGTCTGGTCGCGCTCGCGGCCCAGAGACGCATGACCGCGGGTAATGATGCTGAAACCCGTCGGCGCGGGCTCGCGCACGGGCACCGCCTCCGGACGTGCGCGCTGCACGAAGCGTCCGCTGGTGGCGCATTGACTGGGCATGGTGTCCAGGCCCAGGTACGGCGTTCCGGTGACGGCTTCGCATGCGCCGCGCTCGTCGCCAGTCATCACCGAGCCTCCCGCGCCGGGCCGGTCTCCGGTGATGGCACGCAGCGACACCGTGGCGCTGTCGCGCTGCAGATTGCGTTGCTGTTGCAGTGCAGGCGCTTCACAGAACTGCGCATACTGTCCCTGGCCGAAGTCGCTGTTGCCGCTGATGGGCGCGCAGGCACCGGCTTCGTTGCCGGTGACACGTTGGCTGCGGCCCGCGTTGCCGCCAGTCACCTTCTGCCCGCCCCAGGTCTGATCTACCGAGACCTTGGCAACGGGTTGGATGACGGGCGCGGTTTCACACACTGCGGCCAGTTGTTGGGTGCCGATGTAGTCGACGCCGGTGACGGGTTGGCACCCGAATGACTCATCACCGGACAATTTTGGGCTTGGAGCGATCTCGGAACCAGTCACCGACCGGCCGCTGAGCGTCTGCATGACCTGAACCTTCGCCGGGGCCGCTGTTGCGGCGCCGCCGAAATCCCTGGCGTTGAAATACTGGTTGCCCGTGACGGCACGCGCGGAACCCGCCTCGTTGCCTGTCACATGCGCACTGCGACCCACATCGGTGCCGGTCACACTCTGGCCATCGCGGCTGGACATCACGCTCACCTTGCGCGGTTGAGTTGGCGCCTGGGTGTCGCACATCTGGACGAACTGCTCGGTCGACAGGTATTGCGAGCCCGTCACGGCGCGGCAGGCCCCGGCCTCGTCTCCGGTCATGCCCTTGCGTGCGCCCAGGCCCGTGCCGGTCACGGTGCGGCCCTGCGCCGTGGTGGACACTTCCACCTTGTTGGGCGCCAGGTCTGCGCTGGCCGTGCTGTAGCTGGTCCCAGTGACCGCGCGATCCGCCCCCTGCTCACCGCCAGTGACCTTGACCTGGACCGGACGATCGACAAGAGCACCGGTGAAACGCTGGCCCATTTCGGTCGTGCCACGCGCCACCTTTTCAGCGCCGGCGGCAGGGCGCGTGTCACAGAATTCCTGATAACGCTCGGCACTCAGGTAGTCGGAACCGGTGATGCCGCGGCAGGAACCGGCCTCGTCGCCCGTCACCTTGGTGGACCGGCCCACTTCGGTGCCGGTCACGCGCTGTTCACGCAGCGTGGTGCTGACGCCGACCTTGGGCGGATTGGGAGCCGGACGTGTCTTGCACAGCACGTCGAACTGCTCGGCACCGATGTATTCAGTGCCCGTGATCGCGCGGCAGGAGCCGGGCTCATTGCCGCTGACACGCTGGCTGCGCTCGACCTGGGTACCGGTCACGCGCTGGCCGGACAGCGTGTGGCCTTCCTCAACCTTCACCGGGGCTGCAGCGCGCACATCACGCGCCTTCATGCGACCGGAGTGCCGCGTGGTTGATTCACTCGCCGCACCGGTACGGCCGACCAGCGACTGCACATGCCGGCGCTGCATCGCAACCTGGCGCGCGGTGGCGCCCTTGCTCATCGCCGCCTGCCAGTCCTGGCCGGGCATTGACGCGGCGATCTTGGTCGCCTGGGCCACGCGGCGCAGACCGGCCTTGCCATCCTGCGCCAATGCGGCGCGGCGTGCCTGGGCCAGCGCCCGCCCGCCTGCCAGCGGCACGGTACGCACCGCAGCCGGCGCGTCGGCCGGAGCACTGGACAGAGCCGGCCGCGAAGCGCCCGCTGTCGCCACCGAACCTGCACCGTCGCAGCCGCAGGATGTTTCTGCGGAGCAGCCGCAGGATGCCGCCTTGGCAGAAGCCGTGGCGCCGCTGGCGATGGCATGGATCTGCTCGGCCGTGGGGCGCAGATGCGCACTCGGACGCGCCTGTGCCGCGGAACTGGATTTCTGCACTGCGGCCTTGCCCTGCTGTGAAAGCGCCAGGCGCCGAGCGCGCGCCGGACTGAGCTGGGCTTGCGGCGGCGTCATGGGCGCTGCCGACGCGGAGGACACACGCATGGCAGACGCTGCAGATGCGGGCCGCGATTGCGGGGCCGGAGCAGTCGGCTCATAGCGTGGACGCGATGGCGCGCCGGACGGCTTGGCCGATCCGGCCTTGCCATGCAGCGCCATGGCCTGGCGCCGCTTGAGTGCCAGCTCGCGACCCGAGAGGGTCGCTTGCGCGTGGCGATCGGCAGGGTTTGTCATGGTGGACCTCGATGCAGAAACCTCGTGGATTCGGGGGTGCATCGCCGCGTCCATGAAAAAGCGCGGCAATGCACCGGCGGCGTGACCCCTTCAGGCAGTCACACCCAACCCGCGCTCAGCGGTAAACGACGAATGCCGTTCCCTGACTTTGGGCGTAGTTGTCGTACGCGAGAAAGCGCACCATGTGATCGGGAAACTCGCGGTGGCAGGCTTCGAGCTCGGCCAGCACCACGTCCACGGACTGCTCGCCGAACATCGGCAGCTTCCACATGTACCAGAAGCTCACCTTGGCGGGCGTGCCACGCTCGGTGTGCTCGACGGCGGGGTTCCAGCCCTGCGCGATGGCGTAGGCGATCTGGCGGCGGACCTGCTCGGGGGTCATTTGCGGCAGGTAGGAGAAGGTCTCGAACTTCTTGGTGGACTTGTAGGCTTGCACAGTGGCCATGATGAATTCCTTTTGAGGCAAACGGTGTCAGGTGGCGCAGCAGCCGTGCTGCACAGCTGCCACGGCGGGCGCGATCACTTGTTGGCGACGTCCAGCTTGTCGACGGTATCGAACTCGAACTTGATCTCTTTCCAGGTTTCCATGGCGATCTTGAGTTCGGGGGAGTGCTGGGCGGCTGCAGTGAGAATCTCGCGGCCTTCCTTCTCGACCTGACGGCCTTCGTTGCGGGCCTGCACGCAGGCTTCGAGCGCGACGCGGTTGGCCGCAGCGCCGGCCGCATTGCCCCAGGGGTGGCCCAGGGTGCCGCCGCCGAACTGCAGCACGGAGTCGTCACCGAAGATGGTGACCAGCGCGGGCATGTGCCAGACGTGAATGCCACCGGAGGCCACGGCGAAGGCGCCAGGCATGGAGCCCCAGTCCTGGTCGAAGAACAGGCCGCGGCTGCGGTCTTCCGGCACATACGATTCACGCAGCAGGTCGATCCAGCCCAGCGTGGAGGCGCGGTCGCCTTCGAGCTTGCCGACCACGGTGCCGGTGTGCAGGTGGTCACCACCCGACAGACGCAGGATCTTGGTCAGCACGCGGAAGTGAATGCCGTGGTGCGGGTTGCGGTCGAGCACGGCGTGCATGGCGCGGTGGATGTGCAGCAGCATGCCGTTGTCACGACACCATTGGGCCAGGCCGGTGTTGGCGCAGAAGCCGCCGGTGATGTAGTCGTGCATGATGATGGGCGCGCCGATTTCCTTGGCGTACTCGGCACGCTTGAACATCTCGTCGGGGGTCGGCGCGGTGACGTTCAGGTAGTGGCCCTTGCGCTCGCCGGTTTCGGCTTCGGCCTTCAGCGTGGCTTCCTGCACGAAGTCGAAACGCTGCTTCCAGCGCATGAACGGCTGGGAGTTGATGTTTTCGTCGTCCTTGGTGAAGTCCAGACCGCCGCGCAGGCACTCGTACACGGCGCGGCCGTAGTTCTTGCCCGACAGACCCAGCTTGGGCTTGATGGTGCAGCCCAGCAGCGGACGGCCATACTTGTTCATGACGTCGCGCTCGACCTGGATGCCGTTGGGCGGGCCGTTGCAGGTCTTGACGTAGGCGATGGGGAAGCGGATGTCTTCGAGGCGCAGGGCGCGGATGGCCTTGAAGCCGAACACGTTGCCCACCAGCGAAGTGAACACGTTGACCACCGAGCCCTCTTCGAACAGGTCGATGGGGTAGGCGATGAAGGCGTAGAAGCAGGTGTCGTCGCCGGGCACGTCTTCGATGCGATAGGCGCGGCCCTTGTAGTAGTCCATGTCCGTCAGCAGGTCGGTCCAGACGGTCGTCCAGGTTCCGGTCGAGGACTCGGCGGCCACGGCGGCGGCGGCTTCTTCGCGATCCACGCCCGCTTGCGGGGTGATCTTGAAGCAGGCCAGTAGATCGGTGTCCAGAGGCGTGTACTCCGGCATCCAGTAGGTTTGCCGGTACTCCTTGACGCCGGCCTGATAGGTCTTGACTGCCATATCGATCACTCCTTAGCGATAAAACGCAACAAAAAATTCAATGTTTGACCGTTTCACAAGGGCGGCCACCCGAAATCTGCCTCAGCTTGCATGCAACGCCCTGTGCGGCCTGTCGGCTGCGACCTTGCGTGCCCTGCCTTTTCAGCCTCTGCGCGGGCTCCAGCCCTCTGGAACAACCCACCGATGCCCGAAAAGAAACCGTAGGATACTTGCCAGCTCACATAAGAATCAATTTATATCGGCAACACATTCATTCAGAATGTCTGAACGATTTTGCGCGCCTGATGCCCCATCAATCGCGGAATTTGACCAGCCGCCCGACCTGGATGTCGGAGACGAACACCACGCCGGAGTGCACCTCGAAAAACGCCTGAAAACCCTCCAGCAAGGGGCCAACAAGTTCCTCGGGCACTGCGACGATGATCATCAGCAGCGCATCGTCCTCGTTGAACATCAGATGGCCTTCGTAAAAGCCGTGGCTTCCCTTGCCCGAGATGTTGTTGATGATGGTGTAGCCCTTGACTCCGGCGTGGTCGAGCAGGTCGGTGGCGAATTCTTTGTGCACACCTTCCAGAATGATTTCCAGCTTCTTCAGCGGATGCAGCTTGATGGCGTTCATGTGGCGAGTTCCTCGTGCGGCAACGGAACGAGCGGCGCGCGCTCTTCCCACTGCCCGTTGTTGTAGACATAGGGTTTGTAGCCCTGGGTCGGGTCGATGACGATGGCGCGAATCCACCCGCCCAGCACCAGACTCTTGACCTTGACCACCCCCTCCAACGCCCGCGCGGCGAAGTCCAGCGGCGCCTCGATGAGCGCGATCAGGCGCATGGGCTCGTGATACGGCCTGCCATCCCGCATCACCGTCTGCAGCGGCAGCCCGGTGCGCAGATCGCCAAGATTGCCGGTCATCACGCCAAAACGCCCGGCCACATTGTGATAGACCTTGCTGCCGCTGCCCATGTGGGCATTGTCCACGGTGGAAAAGAAGTGCTCGAGGTTGATCCACTCGCCCACCACCACGGGCGCGGCCAGCAGGTTTTCCAGCAGCCGCCCCTTGGGATCGCAGCGCCAGTCGTAGGACAGCAGGAAGGGACGACCTTCCAGATCGGCGGCCTGCGACATGCTGCGTCGGCCGATGATGCCGTACACGTTTTTCGACAGCCCCCACTCCGGCCGCGGCTGTGCCCAATCCACGGCCAGGCGATGCGACATGCGGTAGGCCTCGGCGGGCGTCATGGGCCGACCCTCTGCCAGCAGTTTGGGCATGCGCTCGGCCGCAGCCAGCCGTGACGCTGCACGCAGGCCATTGCGCAGGCGCTCCAGGTAAACCAGCAGGCGCGGCGGCAGCAGATCGAGATCGAGCAGATCGAGCGCATCGGTGGTGGTGGTGTGCAATGCGGGCAGGAACCAGGTGTCTTCGGGGATGGAAATTCCCTTCTCGCGCAGCCCTTCGCGCACCGATGTCTTGTTGGCCATCTGTGACAGCACGCGCGCATTCACCAGCCCCGAGCCGCCGCCGCAGGCGCCGCAATCCAGCGCAGACTCGTAGGGGTTGTTTTCGGTCTGTCCGTTGTGACCGACGATCAGCACGAAGCGCGAAAACGTCTGTGTCAGGCCGATCATGGTCAAGGCCGTATGGACGTAATTGATCTGCTCGTCGAGCGAGTAGCCGATGCGCCCCAGACGCACGAGCTGGTAATTGGCGTAGTCGGGATCGACGCGGTACACCTCGCGCAGGGTCTCGATGAACTCGGCTTCCTGCTTGGCGTTGACGCCGAAATCCGCCTGCAGCCGGGTCGGGCCGTCTCGGTGGCGCAACGCGGTCTCGCGCAGCTCGCGGACCAGCGCATCGTCCACGCGCTCGCGTTCGATGCGCAGTTCGGCGCGCAGCGCCTTGACGATCATCGCGCGCTGCAAGGTGCGGATGATCGAGTCGGCCTGCTCGCGGGTGAGCTTGTCGAGCAGCAGGCGCGTGACCGGCTTGGGCGCATCGATGCGGCTGCGCCAGCGGCTGTAGCCCAGCGGCGCCAGGGTCTTGCCGAACAGATCCAGCCCGAACAGCATGCCCACGGCTTCCACCGTCACGTACGGCGACAGCACCGAGCTCTTGAGGTCGTGCAGCACGTGGCCCAGGGTGCTGACAAAGTCTTCGTCGCTGGGGTCGAGCGCGGCCGGCAGTTCCAGCACCAGGTTTTTCGGCGTGACCACTGCCGGGCAGAAATGCTCTTCGCTGCCCTTGCCGTAGCCGAGAAAGCCCACCGGCACGCCGAAGAACCCGGCGATGCCGAAGGTCTGGTAGTCGCCCACGCGCTCGAGGTGACGGCGAATGGGCTCGGAGCGCACGTCGATGCAGAACATGGCCTGGGCAAATGGCCGCTTGCCCGCCGGCAGATCCTGCGGCACTTGAATGTTGGCCAGCAGGTGGTCGATGGACTGTGCCTCCATGGCCAATGTCCACACCATGCCTTCCTGATCGGCAAAGGCTTGCAGCCCCTGCAGGAGTTGCGCCATGCCCTCGGCGTCCAGTTGCTCCAGTGCGGCGGAGGCGCCAGCCGCTTGCGCCAGCTCGCGCAGCGCCACGGCCTGCGCCTGCGCCCGTGCCAGCCGGGCCTGCGGCGCGTAGTCCTGCAGCAAGGCTTCGCAACGCGCGCAGTTGCCCCGGGCCAGCGCATCATCGATGCGGTGCGCCCAGGCCGGCAACACCTCGCCACTGTGCAGCGCCAGACGCAGCACACATTCGGCCGTGCGCTCGCGCAGCAGGGCGTCGAGCTGGCTGCGATTGGCAGGGGTGCCATGCTGGCGCGCACTCTCCTGCACCAGCGCCAGGCCCACGACCAGGCGAATCGCCAGCAGGTCGACGATGTCGGCCGGATAGCGCTGCGCCCAGTAGTAATGCTTGGCCGAGGAACGCCAGCGGATGAAGCCGGTCCAGCCATGCAGACGGGTGAGCTCGCGGGTGAAATAACCCGACCAGTCGTCCGGCTCGATCCCCAGCGCGCCCATGACGTGCACCACCGCGCCTTCGGCGTCCTGGACGGCGTCCAGGATGCGGCGCACATTGAGCCCGCGCAGAAACATCCGGGCGTTGCGGCGGGCAATCTCGCTCCAGGCCGCGAACAGACCGCGTTCGCGCCCCGGCATGCGCCAGGACGACTGATCCTCGTCGAAAAAGTCCAGGCAGCTCTTGATCACCAGCTCATCGAGCTCGCCCGCGATCTGCGTGCCCCAAAGCGCGTCCACCGCCTCGGGCATGGTGTGCCTGCGCAGGCGCTGCTGCAAGGGCTCCAGCCATGCGTGCGCATCGCTGGCGCTTTCGGGCAAGGCGGCAGAGCGCAGCACGGCGTGCACGTCGGCGGGGCGCGCCTGCGCATCGACCGGGTCCTGGTCCGAGCCGGACTGCATGACCGCCCGCAACCACCTCGGCCAGTCGATCCCTGCGAGGGCAGGCAGGGACTGGCTGCGTCTTGCCAGCTCCTGCTCGAGCGCAACCTCACTGACCTTGCCTTCACGCTGCCAGTGCTGATAGTTGCTGCGCGGCAAGAACATCCGCGCGTGAAACAAGCCCTTCGCGCGCTGCACGGCCTGCTCGAACGGCATGTGCTCCAGACCGTACAGCGGATTGTGGTGAATGAAGGTGCGCATCGGCCAGAAATACGGCACGGGCTCACCCGCCACATAGGCGGTCGAGCGCACCCGCAGACGCCGGCCCAGGTTCAGTGCATCCACCATGCCCACCCTCCGATCAGACCGAACACCACCCCAGCCGCAGCGAGCATGAGCCAGGCCGTGGAACCCGTCAGGGACAGGTCGGCCGTTCCAGTGGCACGCGGAAACTCCGGCCCGAACAGGCCATGCTGCCACAGCACCGCGGCAGCCCAGCTCCACAGCAGCCACACCGCCAGAACGACCACCACCAACCCTGCAGAAATTTGATGCATCACCGCCAGCAGGGCGAAGAAGCCCGGAAACGGCGGTGCCGCAAGCGCCGCCAGCAAGGCCACCACCCAGGCGCCGGTCAGCCTGGGGTAGGCCGGCCCCATGCGTCCGACCAGCCCCACATACGCCGCACCCAGACGCCGGCGCAGGGCGCAGGCCATGAGCATGAGCACGGCTGCGGGCACCGTCACGGCCAGCGCCACGGCCACGAGCTTGTCGGGGGACATGCCATGCAGCCAGGCCATCCAGACCAGCGGCCAGGCCGATGTGGCCTGCAAGCGCGCCCAGATGAAGACTTCGCGCACCGCGAGCAGCCGCCAGGCGTACAGCAGCGCAGTGAAGCCAGCGAGAACGCTCAGCCCCAGCGCCAGTGGTCCGCCTGGCGCGGGTGTCATGCCCAGCGCCACGGCGCCAATCACCGGCAGCGCCAGCAACACGGGAATGCGCAGCCACACCGGCAGGACCTGGAGGGCGGCGTTGACCAGCAGGCTCAGGGGAAACAGCGGCAAAAGCACCAGGGCGATGAGGAGTTCGATCATGATGCGTCCTGCGGTCAGACCCAGCGCAGCCAGACGTTGATGCGCTTGGCCCAGTTCACCGCGCCGCGCGCGGTCTGGACATACACGTCCGAGAGATAGAACTCGCGCGAAAACAGGGTGTAGAGATTGAGATAGGCCGCATTCCACAGACTGCCTGGACGCCCCTCCAGATTGAGCGAGTGCGCATAGAACGTCACCAGCCACGCCCCCACCAGCACCACGGTGAGGAACACGACCAGGATGTCGAACGCCAGCAGATTGATGCCCGCTGCGGCATAGCCCGCGTCACGCAGCACCGGGTTCGGGTAGAGGAAGGCTTCGAAGCCGTGTGCGATCAGGGTGTAGCCCACCACCACGATGAGGAAGGACAGGAAGATCAGCGTGAGCGACCGCCAGGGGTTTTCGCTCGGCAGCTTGTGGATGGAGAAGAACACCTGTGCGCCGGTCACCCAGCCGAAGAACAGCAGGATCACCGCGCCCTGCTTGTTGAAGAAATTGGCCGCCACCAGCCAGTGCGACAGCCCGAGCACCACCGCAGGCACCAGCACGGTGATCAGCGCGGCCAGCAGCCAGGGCACCTTGACCGTGCGCGTCGGGCGGCGCTCGGCGACGAAGGTGTAGATGTCGTCGGGCGGAACGCTGTCGTCCTTGCGGGTGTCACCGATCACATTGCCCGAGCTGAGGAAGAGCGTGGCCTTGAACAGCCCGTGCGCAATGAGGTGATAGACCGCCAGCGAAAACGCCCCCAGACCGCACTCCATGATCATGAAGCCCATCTGCCCCATGGTCGAATAGCCCAGCGACTTCTTGATGTCGTTCTGCGTGAGCATCAGCGCCGAGCCGAGCAAGGCCGTGATCAGGCCGACGACAAAGGCCAGATGCAGCACATCCGGCGCATGAATGAACACCGGAGCCAGTCGATTGAACAGAAACCCCCCGGCATTGACGATCCCCGCATGCATCAATGCGGACACCGGAGTCGGGCCATCCATGGTGTAGGGCAGCCAGGTGTGCAGCGGGAACTGCGCCGAGCGCGCAAACGCCGCCAGCGCTGCCAGCAAGGCTGCGAGCGGCACCACCGCCACACCGCCCAGCGCCACATGCGGATTGGCGCCGATGCGCTCGAACAACGTGGGCAAGTCCCACGCGCCATATCCCTGCACAAGCAACAGTGCGGCCCCCACCAGCGCCAGGTCACCCAGGCGATAGGTGATGTAGGTCCAGAAGGCGTAGCGCCCCGCAGCGGGCCGTTCGGTGTTGTGCCCCAGCAGGAAGTAAAGCAACTGCCCGACTGCGAACCACGCCACCAGCAGGGTGACGAGATCGCCTGCGCTGATCATCAGCAGGATGGCGGCCGTCATCAGGTCGAGCAGCGCATAAAAGCGCACATAGCCGGGCTCCTCGGCCATGTAATTGAACGAATAGACGTGAACGATGAGGCTGATGCTGGCCACCAGCACCGCCATGGCCATGCTCAACGGATCGAGCAGCAGCCCCATCTGGCCGATGCCGACGAACACCGCTGGCGCGTCCAGCCCCTGACGCAGGTGATGGGCCAGCAGCACGGCCGCCGCCATCAGGGTGATGACGATGAACGCGATGCTCCACCGCGCGGCGCGGCGCCTGTGGCCTGCGCAGAACATGGGCACGAACGTGGCCGACAGCAAAGGCAGCAGGGGCAAGGCCAGGACGGCTAGATCGATCCAGTTCATCGGGCTTGGGGCTCACTGAGTGGAAGTCTGCAAAAGAGACACCACAGGGCGCGAACACGCCACCCTGCAGCTGCGGTGCCGCTCACCAAGGCAGCTGGACAAGGGCAACGTGCATGCTATCTGCCGCGCTAGATCAGCAAAATTGATAAATTCTGTTTTCGAGTTCAGAACGACTGAATCATTTTCGATTCCCAACCCAGCGCCGCGCGGCTCGACGCGGTGCGGCTTGCTGCCGCAGCGTCTGAGTCGTGACGACCAGGGGAGGTCCGCAACTGGCGCCCAATGGCCCGGGGCGCGCAGCGCACGCGGATGAATCAGCTGCCCAGCGCCTGCGCCTGCGGCGCTTGCTCCACGCCCAGCTCGCCAAACACGGCGCGGGTGAGCGCCCGCACTGCGGCGCGTTCGGGCTGCAGGCTGTCTGCCGCCACGCGCGCCGCCTCGGCCCCGGCCAGACGTTCGCGGTGCTGGATGCGGCGCAGTTCGCGGTAGGCGTCGGCTGCGGGCCGCCCCACTCCCGCGGGCAACAGGCCCAGCGCCTCGGCCATGCCGATCAGCGCGATATTGCCCAGGTCCGCGGTGAGCTGGGGATAGTCGGCGGCATGCGCCAGCACCAGATACTGCACGGCAAATTCGACATCGACCATGCCGCCTGGGTCGTGCTTGACATCGAACAGCCCGCTGCGGTTGGGATGGCCGTCGGCCACCTTCTGCCGCATGGCCAGAATTTCGCTGCGCAGCGCGTCGCGGTCGCGCCGGGTGGTGAGCACCGCAGTGCGGATGGCCTCGAAGCGCGCGCCAATGGCCAGATCGCCGGCGCAGCAGCGGGCGCGGGTCAGCGCCTGGTGCTCCCAGGTCCACGCGGTATTGCTGCCGCGACCGCGCTGGTAGGCGTCGAACGCGTCCAGGCTGGTGACCAGCAGCCCGGCGTTGCCGTTGGGCCGCAGCCGGGTATCGATCTCGAACAGCCGACCAGCCGCCGTATGCGCGGTGAGCCACCACACCAGCTTGCGGGCGAAGGTGGCGTAGATGTCCTGCGCGTTGTCTGCCGGGTCGTCGTGGAGGAAGACGATGTCGAGGTCGCTGCCGTAGCCCAGCTCCTTGCCGCCGAGCTTGCCATAGGCGATGACCGCGAACGCGGGCTGCTCGCGGTGACGCTGCGGCAGTTCCTTCCAGCACCACTCCAGCGCGAGCTGCACCGTGGCGTCGGCCAGCGCGGAGAGCTCATCGGCCACCTGCTCGACCTTGATCAGCCCGGCCAGATCGCGCGACAGGGTGCGGAACATCTCGGCATGAAAACTCTGCCGCAGCAGGTCCATGCCCTCGCCCGCGTCCCAGCGTCCGCGCTCGCTCAGCTGCGCGTGATGCCGCAGCAGTTCCAGGCGATAGGCTGCGGCGTTGAAGCGCTCGCTCGCCGGGCTGATGAGCTCGTCGACCACGGCCGGATGGCGCTTGATGTAGTCCGCCGCCCAGGCCGAGGTTTCGAGCACATTGCACAGTCGTGCCAGCGCGGCCGGCTGCTCGGCGAAAAACGCCAGATAGGTTTCGCGCCGACCGATGGCCTCCAGCAGGTCGATGATGCGACTCAGGCACACCTCGGCAGTGGGGCGCTCGGCGGCCATGCCGATCACACGGTCGAGCACGCGCAGCAGCCGCAACCGCCCGGTTTCGCTCAGCGCGCCATAGCGCGGCGAGGCTTCGAGCGCCTTGAGCCGCGCGACGATGGTGTCGTGCGCCAGCCCGGCCTTGGCCAGACGATGGCGCACCGCGTCCATGGTCTCCGGCGGCTTGCTGCAGCCGGTGCACTGCGGGCCGTTGTGCAGCAGGGCGTCGAACTCGCTGGCGACGAATTCGCGCACATTGTCGAGTTCGCGCAGCAGCTTGCATCCCCGGGGGCAGCCGGTGCGTTGCCCGGCGGCATCGTCGACGAAGCCCATGGCCCAGGCCAGTGCCTGCAGATCGGCATCCTCGGACGGCATGCTGTGGGTCTGTGCATCGTCGAGATACTGGATGCGATGCTCCAGCCGCCGCAGGAAGCGGTAGCTGGCGGCCAGCCGCTCGGCGGATTCGGCCTGCAGCAGGCCGTTTCGCACCAGCAGCGCGAGCGCGGGCAAGGTGGCGCGCTCGCGGATCTGCGGCATGCGCCCGCCGCGCACCACCTGCAGCAGTTGCACGGTGAACTCGATTTCGCGGATGCCGCCGCGGCCGAGCTTGACATCGTTGGCCTTGTCGGGCCGTGCGGCGGCGCGTTTGGTCGCCTCTGCGCGAATCTGCCGGTGCAGCGCGCGCAGCGCCTCGAGCATGCCGAAGTCGAGATAGCGCCGCCAGACAAACGGCTCCACCACGCCTTCGAGCGCCTGCGCCGCGCGTGCGGCAGCCGGGGTGTCCAGCGGCGAGACCACGCGCGACTTCAGCCAGGCAAACCGCTCCCATTCGCGCCCCTGCACCAGAAAGTATTCCTCGAGCATGGCCAGGCTGACCACCGGCGGGCCACTGTCGCCATTGGGCCGCAGGCGGGTATCCACGCGAAACACGAAGCCGTCTGCCGTGACATCGGACAGCAGCGGCACGAAGGCGCGCACCACGCGGCCGAAATACTCGCGGTTGCTCAGGGAGACCGGGCCGTCGGTCTCGCCGTCGTCGTCATACACGAACACCAGATCGATGTCGGACGACACATTGAGCTCGCGCCCGCCCAGCTTGCCCATGCCGACCACGAGGAACTGAGCCACCTCGCCCCCCGCGGTGCGTGGCACGCCAAAGCGCGGCTGCAACTCGGCATGCGCCGCGCGCAGCCCGGCGGCCACCACGCTTTCGGCCAGATCGCTGATGCCGATGCAGATGGCCTCGAGCGGCGCCCCGGCCAGATCGGCCTCGATCAGCCGCAGCATCAGCGCGTTGCGCACCCGGCGCAGCGCGGTGGGCAAAGCCGCACCCGACTGCTGCAGCGCGGCAGTGGCGGCATCGAGCGCGGCGCGGCCCGGGATGCCCTGCGGCCACAACGCCAGCACATCGTCGAACCGACCGGCATGGCGGCGATAAAAACGGGAAAACTGCGGCAACTCCATCGACTCGACCTGACCACTGCAAAAGATGGCGCAGCATATTCCAGCCCTGCTGGGGCTGCACTGGCTTGAGGGAGAGTTTGACGCCGACGCGCTGGAATCCGTGACGACCAGCAATCTGCGCCGTTTCATGGCAGCGGGATGCAGGCGATTGACTACCATCGAAGGCGTCATTCTTCCCTGCTCCGCGCCCCGCTTCCCTTGTCCTGGCTCCATCTCTCGCTGCGCGCCGCCACCCGCATCTGGGAAGCGGCTGTTCTGCTCGTGCTGACGGTGTATTTCGTGCTCGGCCTGGGGCTGCTGACGCTGCGCTACGCGGTATTGCCCAATGCGCAACAGCTGCGCCCGTGGGTGGAACAGGCCAGCAGCAGCGCGCTGGGGCTGCCGGTGCACATCGGTGCGATCCGCACCCAGTGGAACGGCCTGATGCCACAGTTTGCGCTGCACGATGTGCGCATCGACGGCCCGCAGGGGCGGCCCGCGCTGCAGTTCGCCGCGGTCGAAGCCGCGCCGAGCTGGAAAAGCCTCACCCGCCTGACGCTCAGCTTCGACCAGCTGGTGATCCGCGGCGCCAACCTCACCATCACCCGCCCCGATGCCGACCATCTGGACATCGGCGGCATCCGCATCGCGCTGTCCGCAGCCGGCAGGAACGACGCGGCGCAGCAGTTCGCCGACTGGCTGTTCGAGCAGAACGAAATCCTGATCCTCGACAGCCGCCTGACCTGGGTGAACGCCGCGCAGCACGCGCCGCCGCTGCCGCTCTCAAGGGTCAACATCCTGCTGCGCAACACCCTGCTCACCCACCGCGCCGCGCTCACCGCCACGCCGCCTGCGGGCTTTGGCGGCCCGATCGATCTGCGCGCGAACTTCCATCAGCCGCTGTTCCTGCGCCACACCGCCGACTTCGCGCGCTGGAAGGGCCAGCTCTACGGCGAGGTGTTGGGCGTCGATCTGGCGGCGTTGCAACCCCAGTTGCCGCTGACTCTGCCGGTCAGCACCCAGACCGGGCGCGGCTCGGTACGCGCCTGGGCGCAGGTCAACGATGGCGCGCCGACCGCGCTGACTGCCGATCTGGCGCTGCGCGGCGTGGCGATCGAGCTTGCACAGGCCACGGCCCCCGAGCCCCTGCGCGCCACCGCCGCGCTGCCGCCCTTCGCACTCGACAGCCTGAGCACCCGCATGACCTGGGCGCCGCTTCCCGGCGGCGAGGACGCCAGTCTGCAGAACCTGCAATTCCGCACCGCGCAAGGCCAGACCCTGGCGCCTGTCACGGTGAACTGGCGCTGGCAACAACCCAAGGGCGGCACGACGCAGGCCCGGCTGGAGACCGGCGCGCTCGACCTGGGCGCGCTGTCCGCGCTGGCGCAGCGACTGCCGCTGCCTGCGCTGTGGCATGCGCGCCTGACCGCGCTGCAGCCGCAGGGGCGGCTTCTTCGCTTCAGCGCGCAGGCCAGTTGGCCCAAGGGCGCGGCGCCCACCGGCCCGCCGCCCACCTACAGCGTGCAGACCCAGTTCGCCGACCTGCACTGGAACAGCCCCGCCGGACTCGGAGAGCAAACCCCGCCGGCCGACCCGCAGCCTCTGATCAACCAGGGCAAGGACGCGGCCAAGGCGCTGCAACTGCCTGCCGATCTGCCCGGCGTCAACGGCCTGAGCGGCTCGCTGAGCGCCACCCAATCGGGCGGCAAGGCGCAGCTCACCCTGAACAAGGGCGGACTCGACCTGCCGCTGGTCTTCGCCCCCGCGCAGCTGGGCTTCGAAAACCTGCAGGCCGATCTCGACTGGACGCGCGATGCCAAGGGGAACTGGCAGATCAGCACCCAGCGATTGACCTTCGACAATGACGACGCCGCGGGTCAGGCGCGCCTGATCTGGCGCAGCGCGCCGGGACGCCTGGGCAGCCTGGATCTGCAGGGCCAGCTCACCCGCGCCGACGCCCGCGCAGTGTGGCGTTACCTGCCCATCGACATCCCCCTGCACACCCGCGACTATCTGCGCAGCGCCATCGCCGCGGGCAGCGCGCGGCAGGTGGACTTCACGGTCAAGGGGCAGGTCGAGAACTTTCCGTTCGACACGCCTGCCAAGGGCGGCACCTTCCAGGTGAGCGCGCAGATCGAGAACGGCGTGTTCAACTACGCGCCGCGCGCTGTCCTGCCGCAGGGCGAAACCGCCAACCCCGCCGCCGTGCATGCCAATGCCCTCTGGCCGGAGTTCACGCAGGTGAACGGCACGTTGCTGGTCACCTCGCACAGTCTGGAGGTGCGCAATGCCTCGGCGCAGGCGTATGGCGCGCGCATCACGGCGGTGAATGGCAGTCTGCCTTCCTTTCACGACGGGGTACTGAGCATCAGCGGCAAGGCGCAGGCGCCCGCAACCGACGCGCTGCGCTACCTCATCGACAGCCCGATCAACGAACGGCTCGACGGCGTGTTCGACACCGTGCAGGCGCAAGGGCCGATCGCTCTGAACATCGCCCTGAAGTTGCCTCTGAACGACCTGAGCGCAGCAACCCTCAAGGGCCAGGCCACGCTGCAAGGCGTAGACGTGCGCTGGAGCCGCGATCTGCCACCCTTTGCCAAGGTGCGCGGCACGGTGGATTTCAGCCATGCCGGCTTCAACCTGGCACTGAATGCGCCCGACGTGCTGGGTGGCCCGGTCGCGCTGCGCGGCGGGCAGCAGCAGGGGCAGCCGCTGCAGTTGCAGGCCAGCGGCAGCTTCAGCGGCGCCGGCCTGCGCGCCGCCGACCAGAGCTGGATGCAGACCCTCGGCAAGGTGCTGCAGGGCCAGGCACCCTACACCCTGAACATCACCCAGCAGCGCGGCGCGCCCGAGGCCGCGCTGGAGTTGCGCAGCAATCTGGTGGGCGCCCGCATCGACCTGCCCGCACCGCTGGGCAAGCCCGCGGCCGCCGCCCAATCGCTGCTCTATACCCGCACCCCGCTGCCGCCCGGCCCCGAGGGCGCGCGGCGCAATGTGGTGCGGATCGATCTGGGCGGCATCGCCCAGGCGCGCTATGTCATCGAGGAGCCGCCTGCAGCGGGGGCGACCCCCTCCCAACCTCCACCACCGGGTGGGGGCGGGGCGAGCACCCCCAATGACTTCCGCGTGCTCAGCGGTGGGCTGGCCATTGGCCCGCAGGCGGCACTGCCGCAACCGACCGCGTCGGTGCAGGCCAATGTGCGCTTGCCCGCGCTCGATCTGGACGCCTGGGAAGCCGCGCTCAAACCCTTGCTTCCCGAGGGTTCGACGCAGACCCCCATGGTGTTCCGCGCAGGCAATGACCGTGGCCTGACCGCGCTGCTGCCCACCACGGCGGCGCTCGACATCGGCCGTCTGACCGTGATGCACCGCGTGATCAATCAGGTGGTGATCGGCGGCAGCCGCAGTGGCGATCTGCTGCAGGCCAATGTGAATGCGCAGCAGCTCACGGGCTATCTGGGCTGGCAGATCGGCAGCGGCAACAACCCGGGCACCCTGAGCGCCCGGCTGGCGCGGCTGGAACTGCCCAAGTCCAGCGACTCGGACGTGGAGCATCTGTTCGACGAGCAACCCAAGAGCATTCCGGCGCTGGACATCGTGGCCGACAACGTCGATCTGCACGGTCATCACTTCGACCGCCTGGACGTGCAGGCGGTCAACCGCGGCCGGGTCGACGGCAGCAAGGAATGGCAGCTCACCCGTTTTGCGCTCATCGGCCCGGGCGGAGCGCTCACCGGCAGCGGCAGCTGGACCGCGCTGGGCGCGCAACTCACCGCGCCGGGCAGCGCCGATTCCAGCTCGCCCGCACGACGCAGCGCGATGCAATTCAAGCTCGCCATCTCGGATGCCGGTGACCTGCTCGCCACCCTGGGCAAGCCCGGGCTGCTCAAGGGCGGCAAGGGCGAGATCACCGGCCATCTGGCCTGGCTGGGCTCACCACTCAGTCTGGACTTTCCGAGCATGGACGGACAGTTCACGCTGCAGCTTGGGCAAGGCCAGTTTCTCAAGGCCGATCCGGGCATCGCCAAGCTGCTGGGCGTGCTCAGTCTGCAAAGCCTGCCGCGCCGCTTCACCCTGGACTTCCGCGACCTGTTCTCCTCGGGCTTCGCATTCGACAAGGTGGGCGCCGATGTCGCGGTGAAGAATGGCGTGGCCAGCACCAGCGACTTCCGCATGAGTGGCGTGGCCGCCAGTGTGCGCATCGACGGCAGCACCAACCTTGCCACCGAGACGCAGAACCTGCGCGTGGTCGTGGTGCCCAACATCAACGCCGGTGCAGCCTCGCTGGCCTATGCCCTGGTCAACCCGGTCATCGGTCTGGGCACCTTTCTGGCGCAATACATCGCCCGCGAGCCGCTGGCGCGCGCCTTCACCCATGTGTACGACATCACTGGCACCTGGCTCACGCCCAACGTCACCGAGGTCGCGCTGGACGCGCCCAAACCCGGCGGCGCCACACCGGCAGCGCCCTGAAGTAAGCTGGCGCAGTCCATCACCCCACCGCCCCGCCATGAAAGTCGCCGCCCTTCAGATGGTTTCCGGCACCTCGGTTGCCGCCAATCTGCAACGCGCAGACCAGCTGCTCGCCCAGGCCGCAGCCCAGCAAGCGCGCCTGGCCGTGCTGCCTGAATACTTCTGCCTGATGGGGCAGACCGACACCGACAAGGTGCGCATGCGCGAACAACCCGGCAGCGGCCCGATCCAGGACTTTCTCGCCGACGCCGCACGCCGCCAC
>JAGDVQ010000191.1 GCA_023255715.1 Thiomonas sp. | reverse complement strand
GGTATGAAGCTAGACCTGACCCCGTTCTTTTTTCTTTTTCTTTTGGTTTAACCGGCCTTGCAAGAAGACGGGAGATACTTCTGGGGGATGCCGTTGGATTTGCAAGTCCACTGAATTGAACCGGTATTGGTAATTGCGGACAGAGACAAAGTTCCCTTCTGAAGGGCAGTGTTGGCTCCAGTTCCATACGAGGCGGTAATCAGTCCAGCTGCTGTAGTTTCAACTTGAGAAACATAATTTCCCTTAATGCTGCCAGCAGTCGCGATTCCACCTTGACCGTTTGTCGGGAATGTACCTTTATTGGAATAGTACTCCGTCATGGGGGTTTTGAGGCCATCCATCAAACTCAGACCCTCAGACGCCTGCGCCCGAATCGTATAATCCTGATACGCCGGAATCGCAATCGCCGCCAAAATACCAATAATCGCCACGACGATCATCAACTCGATCAGCGTGAAACCCTGTTGCAGTTGCTTTTTCATTTAAAAACTCCTGAGAGTGGAAAGTAAAACGATCAAAACCGGTTGGGTAAAAAATCCGCAGCCCGAAGACGGTGTGAAACCTGGAGATGCTTGGCCCCGAGCTGCGGTGGACTGACATCACCCCCCGATGGGCAGGCTGTATGGAGCACAAGCCGTGCCAGCCTGTTGCCCCGCTTTTTCTGTGAACTGGTTCACGAAAACAGGGCCATCTGCCCCGTCAGCCGCCGACAATCCTCGTCGCTCCTGCCAATTTTTGTCAGTACGGCGCGGGAATTGGCAGCTTTCAGCGGGCCTGACCGTTGTTTCTTGGGCGGGGCTATGTTTTTGGCAGGGTGTGCGCAATCGCGCGGATTTGACTGCGGAACTTCGGCAAAACCTCTTGTACGGTGTCCCAGACAATCTGAAGGTTCACGCTCATGTAGCCATGGATCAGGCGGTTGCGCATCCCGGCGATTTCTCCCCAGGGCACGTCCTGGTGAGCCTGTCTGCATTCCAGTGACAGTTTGCTGACAGCTTCGCCAATGATTTCCAGATTGCGCAGCACGCCGTCCTGTACAAGTTCATTTGCCATGAATGCGTCTTCGGAAGACGCGCCGATATAGCGATGAATTTTGGCAATCGCCGCGAGCATGTGCTCCAGCAACTCGCCATCCCGATACCGAGGCGTCATAGTGGGCGGGCTTCAAGGGTCACGCGGTTCCGGAAACTGGAGGGCAGATCACCCGGAGTGAGGACGTCCACGCGAACGCCCAGTTCCTCGGAGATGGCGTTTTGAAGCCGCACCATGTCGAGCAAAGTGGTGCCTCGGGGTACATCAACCAGCAGGTCGAGATCGCTGGTCTCGGTGTCGTCGCCGTGGAGGACGGAGCCGAAGACGCGCACATTGCTCGCGCCCATGCGCGCTGCGATGCGAAGCACAGCATCCCGGTGGGAAGCAAGAGAAAGAGAGGGTTTCATGCGATCTCCCGATGGGCGCACCATTGCGCGGACGAGATGCACACATGATAGTCAGTGGCTCATGAGAAAACGCCGGGTCGCCTCAAGTGCAAGACGTCGGCAGATACGCGCGCGGCACACCGTTGGCCGCCGCCACGCCGCCGGGGGCGGTGGTGCAGGTCCATTGCAGCGAAGCGCCGTTGGCCACGCCCGAGAGATAGAGCACCTTGTTCTGCAGATTGCTGTTGGCGCGCTTGCCGTAGGTGATGGTGATGAGGCCGTTGACGGTGCTGACGCTCTGCACATAATTGCCGCTGATCGAACCGGCCTGCGCCAGACCCGCCGAGGCATTGCTCGGGGCAAACACGCCGTGTTGGGCGAAATAGTCCCAGTTGGCGGTTTTCAGCCCGGTGGCCAGAGAAAGCCCCTCGGCCACCTGCGCGCGCATGGTGTAGTTTTGATACGCCGGAATGGCAATGGCCGCCAGAATGCCGATGATGGCCACCACGATCATCAACTCGATGAGGGTGAAGCCGCGTTGGAGGGAGGTGCGCATGGTCGGTCTCGACAGGGTGCCGCGCCTTGGGCTGCGGAAAACGGCGAACGGCTGGATTTGTAAACAATCGTGATTCTTGCTCTGCAATCCACAGGCCAGCGGTGCGTGCCGCAACAAGGGCCGGATTGTGTGAACTGCTTCACAGGTTTTGCTGCGGCCCTGGTCGCGTCGTGACGGTTTGCGGCTGGAAGTGGACGATTTTTGTCAGCACGCCGGGCGGGGTTGACGCTTTTTCGCAGATGCGCGCTGGCCGCTCAGGGTTGGCGGGTCTGGGGCACAATCGCCCCAAACATCCTCTGGAGGAATACGACGATGCAACTCATCGACTCCATCGTGACCGAGGCCGCGGCGCTCACGGCGCTGCGGCGCGATCTGCATGCGCACCCCGAGCTGTGCTTCGAGGAGCAGCGCACCTCTGACGTGGTGGCCGCGCAATTGACCGCCTGGGGCGTGGAGGTGCACCGTGGCCTGGGCAAGACGGGCGTGGTGGGGGTGATCAAGGGCCGCGACGGTGGCGCCAGCGGCCGCATGATCGGCCTGCGCGCCGATTTCGACGCCCTGCCGGTGACCGAATTCAACACTTTTGCCCACGCCAGCCGCCACCCCGGCAAGATGCACGCCTGCGGCCACGACGGCCACACCGCGATGCTGCTGGCCGCAGCGCAATATCTGGCGCGCACGCGCGATTTCGACGGCACGGTGGTGTGCATTTTCCAGCCGGCGGAAGAGGGCGGCGGCGGCGCGCGCGTGATGATCGAGGACGGGCTGTTCGATCGCTTTCCGGTGCAGGCGGTGTTCGGCATGCACAACTGGCCGGGCATTCCGGCAGGGCATTTTGCGGTGAAGGCCGGGCCGGTGATGGCGTCGAGCAACGAATTTCATATTCGGCTCACGGGCAAGGGGGCGCATGCGGCCATGCCGCATCTGGGCATCGACCCGGTGCCCGCGGCCTGCCAGATGGTGCAGGCGTTTCAGACCATCATCACCCGCAACCGCGCGCCGCTGGAGCCCGCGGTACTCTCGGTGACCATGATCCACACCGGCGAGGCAACCAATGTGATTCCCGAGCGGGCCACCATCGAGGGCACGGTGCGCACCTTCAGCACCGAGATGCTCGACCTGATCGAGGCCCGCATGCGCGAGATCGCCACCCACACCGCGGCGGCCTTCGGCCTGGGCTGCGACTTTGCGTTCAGGCGCAACTATCCGCCCACCATCAACCACCCCGCCGAGGCCGAATTTGCGCGCCGGGTGATGGTGGACATGGTGGGCGCGGACGCGGTGCAGGAGTTCGTGCCATCGATGGGCGCGGAAGATTTTTCCTTCATGCTGCAGCAAAAGCCCGGGGCGTATCTGATCATTGGCAACGGCGACGGCGACCACCGCACACCCGGCCACGGCGAGGGCCCGTGCACCCTGCACAACCCGACCTACGACTTCAACGACGACCTCATTCCCCTGGGCGGCAGCTTCTGGGTGCGGCTGGCGCAGGCGTGGCTGGCGAAGGCGTGAGGCGTTCTGGTGCCCCCTCCCAACCTCCCCCACGGGTGGGGGAGGAGAAATCAGCGCAATGCGAACACTGCGGATGCCCCTCCCAGCCTCCCCAACGCGCGGGGGAGGAGAAATCAGCGTCAAGCGGGCGCTGGGGATACCCCCTTTCAACCTCCCCCAAGGGTTGCGG
>JAGDVQ010000057.1 GCA_023255715.1 Thiomonas sp. | reverse complement strand
GTCGGCGTAGGTATTCCACCACCGCATCCGGTCGGTAAACCGCCACTTCCCTCCCGCAAAATGCGCCACCCTGCTGACCTCTTCCAGGCCCGAGGTCAGGATGCGGATCGGGTTGCCGTTCTGATGCAGCACATCCAGCTGCGCGTTGGCTGGCAACACCGGTACGGCGACCTCGCGGCGTTTCAGAAAGGGCTCCCACGGTGCGCGCTCGCGCGCGGCCTCGGCCATCGAGGCGGCGGCGTCTCGCGCGCGCGCCTGCTCGAAGCGATCGAACAGGGCCCTGAATTCCTCTGCCCCCACGTCATCCAGATCCTTGAGCGCCGCAACCGCCGCGGCCTCCCAGCACGCATGCACCACGCGCAGATCGTCACGCACCAGCGCCAACGGCAAGGTCGCCAGTTGCTCCAGCATGGTCTGCTGCCGCTGCGCGGCGAGGCGGGCGAAGGGCTCGAACTTGTGGTCCTGCGGGTTGCCCTTGTTCCAGAACCAGTCGTTGCCTTCTTTCTCCTCACCGCGCAGGAGATTGAGCTCATGGTTGCCCATCACCGCCCAGGCGCGCCCGTCGCGCACGCGCTGAAACACCCAGTCCAGCACCGCCGGACTGTCCGGGCCGCGATCGATCAGATCGCCGACGAACACCAGGCGACGTCCCTGCGGATGCCGTCCCTGCGCGTCATAGCCCAGGCGGCCAAGCAAACCGCGCAGGGCGTCCCAATGCCCATGCACGTCGCCAACGAGGTCCAGCGGGCCGTCAGGGAGTTCCGCGATACAGCGTGTCATGGGCTCGTCCTCTCCAGGGTGTGTTTGCCTGGCAGCATACGGTCGGCATGCTGCCGACCTTCATGGCGTTGATGCGTCCTGCGGACGGGGCGCGATCTGACACTGGCTTGGTGGCACGAAGCCGATGGCCTGCGGCGCCGTCGGCTTGTGCAGGCATTCCGCCGCCAGGGCGTCGAGCACGTCCCGTGCACTGACCACCGGCAGCAGCGGTGCCCGCCGCTGCACCGCCGCGACATCTCCCAGGGTCAGTCCCCCGATTGCGTTCAGCGCAAGGCGCAGCCCGGGGTCGGGCTGCACGCCCAGTGTGGTGCACAGGCTCTGGAACGCCTCCCAGGCTTGTTCTTTCCGCAACGCGGCGAAGTGCAGCTTGACCTCGAACCGCCGCAACGCCGCCGGGTCGATGGAATCCAGGCGGTTGGTCGTGGCCACGATCACGCCGGTGAAGGTGTCGAGCTGACACAGGAACTCGCCCACCTGACTGACCTCCCAGCTCTGTCGCGCCTGATTGCGATCAGCCAGCAGACTGTCGACCTCGTCGATGGCGAGCACGGCGCCCTCGTCTTCGGCGCGGCGGAACGCCGCGGCCAGCGCCTTCTCGGTGGCGCCCACCCAGGGCGACAGCAGGTCGGACGCCCGGTGCACCTGCAACGGCCGGTCCAGCCGCTGCGCCAGCCAATGGGCAAACGCCGTCTTGCCGGTGCCGGGCGGCCCCTCGAGCAACAGCCGCGCCTGCCCGACCCGCGCAATGCCGTCGGCCAGCGCCTCCAGATCCGCCGCAGCGTTGACCCAGCGCGGATCGAATGCGGGCGTGGGCGCCGGGCGGCGCGGCAGCCCGGCATGTCCCTGGGCCCGCAGGGTGCCATCGACCAGCGCACACAGCGCGCCTGCCGTCTGCTCCGCACCCAGTGCCTGCTCCACCCCGGCGACCACCCGCGCCGCGCGGGTGATGACCGCCGGGGTCAGCGCCGCGTGTGACGCCAGCGCCTGCACCGTGGCCGCATCGGCCAGGCTGCCACAAGCCCGTTGGACGATCGCGCGCCTGACCGCGCGGGGCGGTGTGGGCAGCTGGAGCACCCCATCGAAACGCCGCACGAAGGCGGGATCCAGAGCGCCGATGTCGTTGCAGATCCACACGGTGGGCACGACATTGGTCTCCACCGCCAGGTTCATCCAGCTCTTGAGCGTCTTGACCAGCCCGGCGCTGCCCGGCGGCGGTCGGCGCAGACCGCCGTCGTCATGGAACACGTCGTCGAGTTCATCGAACACCAGCACAGCAGGCTGAAACGCCAGCAGAGTCTGCGCCGCGCGCAGCCGCCGCAGCCGCGCCGTGCCGCCGATGGGCTGTCCGTCCCGGTCGGCGCAGGGCAGGGCGTACACCGCGCAATCGAGCGCCGCGCCCAGCACCCGCGTCAGTTCGGTCTTGCCCGTGCCCGGCGGGCCGTACAGCAGGATGTTGACCCCTGCCTCGCGGTGCGCCAACGCCTGCCGCAGATGATGCACGGCCACATCCAGCAGTGATCCCAGGTGGGCGTAATCGGCCAGCGACAGGGTCGGGGCGGGGCTGGGGACGATGGTTTCGCGCAGGACAGACAGGGGATCGACCCCGGGCGTGGCCAAGTCCCGCGCGAGTTCTCCAGACCACAGAGTCAGATGCCAGGACAGGCGCGTCGGCCCCTCGCGCACTTCCAGCAGCCCGCTGCGCTGCAGGCGTCCACGGGCAGACAGAGCCGCAGCAATCGCCTGCGGGTCGGCACCCAGCATCGCGGCCATGACCTGCTGCAGCGACTCGGTGTCGCGATCTCCCAGCGCTGCCGCGAAGGCCTGCAACAGCGGGTCGGTCTGCTGCAGCACGGCCCATTCCAGGATCTGCCGCTCCAGTGGGGAGAAGCCAAACACTTCCGAGAGACTGCCGATGTTCGCCCGCAACGCCTGCGGCATCACGGCATCCGCTTCCAGCAGGGTCAGGCGATCGCGTAGCCTGCACAGCAGCGGCGCGGTGTCGGCGTCTGCGCCGGCGAGCACGCGCCGGGCGACTGTGGCCAGGGCGGGTGTGGTCTCCAGCCAGTCGGGATGCGCGAGCAAGGCGCGGCAGACCCATAGCGCGCCGATGGGCGGTCGGGTGGGCACGGCGGTCGGGGTGGCGTGTGGCGACAGTGCGGTCATGAGATGCTCCCAGGTTCGATGCGGTCATGATGCGCCCTGGTTGCGTCATTCCATGACGCAACCGGGCGATCGATCCGCCTGAGTTGCTCGGGCCGTGTCGGCGCTCGCCCGACGTCGCCAGTGCGACGCGACCTGTCGCACTGCGCGCTGACAATCCGGCGCATGCTTTCCTTTCCGTAAAGGCCCCCGGTTCATGTATTGCAACACCCTCCTGCGTTCATGCCTTGCTGCTGTTCTCGCAGGACTGACGCTTGGCGCGCTGGCCAGCCCGGCCCTGAGCGATGCGCAGTTCACCGCCCCGGTGCACACCAACACGCAACTCGCGGCAGTGGCGCCGCCGGCGGCAGCGCCGGTTGCAACGCCAAAGCGTCTGCCAACTGCCGCGTCCGCGGTCGCTGCCGCGTCGACTTCGTCCAAGCCCGCGCAGCACACCACCGACTCCCTCGCACCACTCGCCTGGGGCGGATTGATCCTCCTGATCAGTCTTGGACTCACCGGCGTGGTGCGCGGTCTCTCTGGGAGTCTCGTGGTCTACACCGATTACACCGATGCGGCACTGGCCACGCTGGGATTCTGGGGCGGGTTGTTGGCGTGGATCATCCTCACCGTCGCTGCGGGGGCGCTGGACGCGCCGCTGCTTGCAGATGCAGCTCTTCCTGCGTTCGTGCTGATCGTCGTTGCCAGCCTCGTCGTGTCGGCCCGCACCGCATGGCGGGCGAATGCGACCGTGGGATCGGCGGTGCTGTCCACCGCGGGCA
>JAGDVQ010000079.1 GCA_023255715.1 Thiomonas sp. | reverse complement strand
AAGCCGCGCAGTGCCGCCTGGGCGAGCGGCGCGGCAACCGAGGCCAGGTCGCGCTGGTAGCCGCCGGTATTGGCGTGCGACTGCCAGATCAGCGCGCCGGTGGCGGTGTCGCGGATTTCGAGGGTGAGGCTGCGCTCGTAGTAGTTGGGCGGAGGCATCCAGCCGAACAGGCCGCCGCCCCAGCCACCCCAGCCGCCGGGAAAGTAGACCGTGCCGTTGGGCAGCAGCACAGGGGGTGGCCAGACCGAGGGGCCGTAGGTGGCTTCGAGGTCGAGGCGCACGGTGTAGGCGTAGCGTGCGGTGTAGGGTGCGGGCTCACCAAGCAGCGGCACCATGCCGGCCTGCGCCATGGCGTCGAGCACAGCGGTTTGCAGGGTGTAGGCATCGGCGCTGTCGGCATTGCCGGGGGCGGCCTGCACCTGCACCTTGGCACCCACGAGGGCCTGCGGCGCGGGGTGCGGCGTGACAACGGTGGTGCGCAGATCGGTCAGGCTGGCGCAGCCGCCGAGCAGCAACGCGGGAACCAGCAGCAGGCCGATGCGGACGGAATTCCATCGGCGGATCAGTGGACCGGGTAGGCGCATGGCAGTTCCTCCACATCAAAACCATTGGACGGATTGTGCGCGGGAGAGTTCGTCGGCGCCACCGCAGGGTTCCGGGTCGAAGGCGATGTCGCCTTGCGGATCGGGCAGTCCCGTGGCGCGCAGCCCGACGAAATCGAACAGCTTGCGGTCTGCCAGGTGCGACGGCGTGACCTGCGACAGGGCGTTGAACATGTTCTGCGAGCGGCCCGGATGCTCACGCTCCCATTGCCGCAGCATGGCCTTGACCTGCTTGCGCTGCGCGTTGTCCTGGCTGCCGCACAGGGTGCAGGGGATGAGCGGAAATTCGCGCACCTGCGCCCAGCGTTCGAGATCGGCCTCGTTCACATAGGCCAGCGGGCGGATGACGACATGCTTGCCATCATCGCTCACCAGCTTGGGCGGCATGGCCTTGAGCTTGCCAGCGAAAAACAGGTTGAGGAAAAAGGTTTCGAGCAGGTCGTCGCGGTGATGGCCGAGCGCGATCTTGGTGGCGCCCAACTCGCCCGCGACGCGGTAGAGAATGCCGCGCCGCAGCCGCGAGCATAGGCCACAGGTGGTCTTGCCTTCGGGGATGATGGACTTGACGATGGAGTAAGTGTCCTGCTCCTCGATGTGAAACGGCACGCCGCGGCTCTTGAGATAGTCGGGCAGCACATGCTCCGGGAAACCCGGCTGCTTCTGGTCGAGGTTGACGGCCACCAGATCGAAGTCGACGGGCGCGCGTTCGCGCAGACTCAGCAGGATGTCGAGCAGCGCATAGCTGTCCTTGCCGCCGGACATGCAGACCATGACGCGATCGCCCTGCTCGATCATGTTGAAGTCCACCACCGCCTGGCCGACGAGGCGGTGCAGGCGCTTGGACAGCTTGTTGTCCTCGAACGCGGCCTTGTGCGCCGCGCGACTGGTTGCGGCAGCGTCCCGGGCATTCACGGCTGCAGGTCCTTCACATGAAACACCTCCACGCCCACGCTCTGGCAGTCGGGGTAGACGTCGGGCTTTTCGGTGGACACGCGCACGGCCTTCACCCGCGGGTGTTCGAGCATGATGCGGGCCACGTCGTCGCACAGGGTTTCCTGCAGGTGGATGTGGCCGCGGGCGATGCGCGCCGCGATGACGCTGCGCATGAAGTCGTAGTCGACCACTTCGTCGAGCTTGTCCTGTTGCGGGGTGGACATGGCCAGCGGAATGAACAGGTCGACATTGATGAGCACGCGCTGCTCGCCGCGCTTCTCGAACTCGTGCACACCGATGTTGATGTTGACCTCGTAGTTCTGCAGAAACAGGCGGCGACAGGCGCGCAGGGCGGGGTGCGACAGGGCACTGAACATGGTGGGATTCCTAGTTTGAAATGTTGGGCTGCTCGCGCAGGGCAAAGAGCACGTCGCGCCCGGTGCCCGCAAGATGCTGGCCGCCATCGACCAGCAGGGTGGTACCGGTCATCGCGCGGGCCTGCAGCGCGAAAAGCACCGCCTGCGCCACGTCCTGCGGCGTGCTGCCGCGCTGCAGCGGGGTGCGGCTGTGCACGCGGGCAAATTCGTCCTCGGTCATCGGGCCGGAGGGCAGCATCAGCCCGGGGGCTACGCCGACCACGCGCAGCACGGGGGCCAGCGCCTGCGCCAGCGCCACGGTGGCCGCTTGCAGCGCAGCCTTGGACAGGGTGTACGACAGGTAATCGGGATCGGGATTGCTCAACTTCTGATCGAGCAGGTTGACCACGCAGCCCTGCGCGCCGCGCGCGCTCAGGTGCGCATGCAGCGCCTGCGCCAGCAGCACCGGGGCAATGGTGTTGATCTGGTAGTGGCGCCGCGCCGCGTCCACGCTGAACTGCAGCGCATCGTCGAACGCGAACAGCGCGGCATTGTTCACCACCGCATCCATCCGGCCCAGCGCGGCCACCGACTGCGGCAGCAGCGCCTGCACCGCAGCGGGGTCGGACAGATCGGCTTGCACCGCTGCAGCCTGCGCACCTGCGGCCTGCGCCGCACTGCACACCTCGGCTGCGGCCTGCGCCGAGCGGTGATAGTGCACCGCCACGTCCCAGCCGTGCGCGGCCAGATGCAGCGCGATCTCGCGTCCGAGCCGGTGCGCGCCGCCGGTGACCAGCGCGACGGGTCGGGAACCTGGGGCAACAGAGGCTGCGGGCGGCATGCTTTCTAGAATGGACTGGTGAACGAACAGCATTCAAGTCTACCGGCCCCCGCCCCGATGGCGCTGGAGCGCAGCGCGCAACTCCTTGCGCAATTGCGGGCTGCTCTGCACGCAGGCGGCGGCTGGCTGCCGTTCGACGCCTACATGCAGCAAGCGCTCTACGCACCGCAACTGGGCTACTACACCGGGCAGGCCGGGCAGTTTGGCGACTTCGGCAGCGACAGCGACTTCGTCACCGCGCCCGAACTCTCGCCGCTGTTTGGCCGCACCGTCGCGGCGCAGGTCGCGCAGGTGCTGCAGCACACCGGGCTGCAGACCGTGGTCGAATTCGGCGCGGGCTCGGGCAAGCTCGCCGCGCAGGTGCTCGGCGAGCTCGACCGCCTGGGCTGCGCGCCGCAGCACTATGCCATCGTCGAAGTCTCGGGCGCGCTCAAACACCTGCAGTTGCAGACGCTGCAGCGCGCCGTGCCGCATCTGGCCGGGCGGGTGCAGTGGTGGCGCGCGCTGCCCGCGGCGTTCGAGGCCGTGGTCATCGGCAACGAAGTGCTCGACGCCATGCCGGTGAAACTGCTCGCGCGGCATGAAAACGGCTGGATGGAGCGCGGCGTGGCGCAGGAAGGCGACGATCTGGTGTTTGCCGACCGTCCGACCGCCCTGCGGCCGCCCGACCCCGAGGTGCAGGCGCTGCCAGTGGGCAGCGTCACCGAAATTCACCCGCAGGCGCTGGCCTTTGTGCGCACCCTGGCCGAGCGGCTCTCGCGCGGGGTGGCGCTGTTCATCGACTACGGCTTTCCGCAGCGCGAGTACTACCACCCGCAGCGCCACATGGGCACGCTGCGCGCGCACTACCGCCACCGCGCGCTCGACGACGTGCTGCTCTGGCCGGGGCTGACAGACATCACCGCGCATGTCGATTTCACCGCAGTGGCGCTGGCCGCGCAGGACGCCGGAATGGACGTGCTGGGCTACACCAGCCAGGCGAACTTTCTGCTCAACTGCGGCTTGCTCGATTTGGTGGCCGAGGAATTTGCCGCCGGGCCGCCGCCGGTGGCGCCCAGCAGCGC
>JAGDVQ010000048.1 GCA_023255715.1 Thiomonas sp. | reverse complement strand
CAGCCGCAGCAGGGTCATCGTGAAGCCGGTGCGGTCGTCAGGGGCCAGCGACAGCTCGTTGCGCCCGTGCAGCACCGTGGTGTAGGCCAGCTGCACCAGCTCGGGGCTGAGCTGCGCCGCGAGCTGGGCCAGCGCCTCGTGCTGCGGATCATCGGCATCTGCCGCCTGCGGCACGAGCTGCAGCAGCGCGATGGTCTGCAGCAGTGCGGCCAGTTCCTCCAGCGCCGCGCCGAAGGACAGGCTGCGCGCCTCCAGCGCGTCGGTCTGCGCGATCAGCGCCACCCCGTCCTGCGCGGCCAGCGCCTGCAGGATGTGCAGCAGATCGCTGCGATCGACCGTGCCCAGCATCTGCTGCACCGCGGCGGTCTCCACCCGCCCGGCGCAGTACGCCAGCGCCTGGTCGGTGAGCGACAGCGCGTCGCGCATCGAGCCATGCGCGGCGCGGGCGATCAGCCGCAGCGCGGCCTCGTCCGCCGGCACGCCTTCGGCCTGCAGGACCTCTTGCAGATGACTGACGATGGCAGACGGCATCATCGGCTTGAGGTTGAACTGCAGGCAGCGCGACAGCACGGTCACCGGCACCTTCTGCGGATCGGTGGTGGCGAGCACGAACTTCACATAGTCCGGCGGCTCCTCCAGCGTCTTGAGCATGGCGTTGAAGGCGTGGTTGGACAGCATGTGCACTTCGTCGATCATGTAGACCTTGTAGCGCCCGGCAGTCGGCTTGTAGACCGCCTGTTCGAGCAGCGTGGTCATGTCCTCCACGCCTCGGTTGGACGCGGCATCGAGTTCGATGTAATCGACAAAGCGCCCGGCGTCGATCTCGGTGCATGCCGGGCAGACGCCGCAGGGCTGGCTGGTCACCCCGCCCTGCCCGTCTGGGCCCGTGCAGTTGAGCGCCTTGGCCAGAATGCGCGACACCGTGGTCTTGCCCACCCCGCGCGTGCCGGTGAACAGATAGGCGTGATGCAGGCGATTGTGGTCGAGCGCATGGGTCAGCGCCCGCACCACATGATCCTGCCCCACGAGCGAGGCAAACGATTTGGGGCGCCACTTGCGCGCCAGCGCGACGGAGGTCATGGGGAGGATTCTATGGAGACTGCGCCACGCGGTCTCGCTCGGCGCCGGTTTCCTGGAACCCCACGGTCAGCCGATCCGCATGCAGCCAGATTGTTTCTTTTCGTAACATATGCAACGTTATAACTCTGTTAGACGTGATGCAAAACCTTCTGTCCCACCGAAAAACGCTGATCGCCCTGTTCCTTGCCTCCTCGACATCCGCAGGGATGTGCGCTGCTGACGAACAGCCAGCGCTGCGTATCGAACCGTTCGCCATTGTCGGCGGCGTCGCCTATGACGACTCGGCGCAAGGTCGCGGCGCCGGTTACATCCAGAATGCCAATGGCATTTTCAACGTGCATTCCGATGCCGGGGGCGCACACAGCCACGGCGGCGACTTCCGCCGTGGCCTGAATCTGCAGACACTCGAAGCCGGACTGCACGCGCACGCGCCGGGCTGGGGCGAGGCAGGATTGCGGCTGACCAGCGACGCCCATGCCGTCGAACTCGAAGAAGCCTGGCTGCGCAGCCGCGTGCTGCCCGGCGGTGTGCAGGCGCAAGGCGGGCGGTTCTTCAGCGCCATCGGTCTGCAGAACACCCTGCACCCGCACGCCTGGGCATTCGTCGATCAGGCCCTGCCCTATCAAATGCTGCTGGCAGGTGGTCTGCGCGGCGACGGCCTGCAACTCAACTGGTTTGCGCCGCAGGCCGGTGCCTGGCACCTGCGCCTGGGTGCCGAGGCCCTGCAGTCCGACAATGCCGGCGTTGCGGCGCAGACCGGCAACGTGACCGGCTACCGCACCACCAGCGGCAAGACCGTGGACATTCCGATGGGCGACAGCGCCAGCTTCCCGCAAGTGTGGACCGCCTTCGCCAAGGCAGACTGGGCATTCGCCGAGGGTCAGACGCTGTTCGGCGGTCTGGCCACCATCCGGGGCCGTCAACATCAGGAACTGCACACCTACCACCCCGGCATCAACGACGCCGATCATGCACTGCAAGGCAGCAGCCGCACCGACGTGATCTCGCTGGGTTGGCAGCGCGAGGGCGCGGGCGAACTCGGCGCGGGCGACCTGCAGATCACCGGCGAATACTTCCGGCAGACCAAGGACCTGCTGCTCACCTACCACGACACCAAGCCGTGGAATATCGGCATGCCGCGTCAACTGCGCATCGACGGCTACGTGCTGCAGGCGCTGTATGGCGTGGCGCCGCGCTGGCAGCTCGGCGTGCGATTCGACAGCGCGGGCAATGTGCATGAAGCTCTGCGCAGCGCATCCCCGGTGTTTTGCGCACCGCCCTATCAAACCCTGCGTTGCCCACGGCAGAACAGCGCCTTCGAGGCCCTGCAGCGCGCCAGCCTTGTGGCCACCTGGAACCTGGACCCGCATCAACGCCTGCGCCTGCAGATGTCCCGCGCTCACGTGCCAGTGGCTGAAGACATCAACGGCGATGGCCGATATGACGCGGTGCGCAAGCGCTTCAATCAGATCTTCCTGCAGTATCAGATCAGCCTCGGCGGCACACACGACCATGCACACTGACTTGCTGACAGACGCCCCCTGATGAATCCAGAATGCCCGGCGGTTCGTAGGTTGGAGGCAAGCCCTTCGACCCTCACCCCGCTCCGCCATGCCCCTTGCCCAAGCTGCGCGCCTGTCCACCCGCCTGTTCCTGGCCACCCTCGCCCCGCTGCTGGCTGCCTGCTCGCCGGTGGTGATGATCGACCGCCTCACCCCGACCGACACCTATGTCTTCCGCGGCGACATTGCCTACGGCCCGGCAGCGCGGCAGCGGCTCGACGTTTACCAGCCGCTGGCGGCAACCGACAATGCGCCGGTGGTGGTGTTTTTCTACGGCGGCAGCTGGAGCAGCGGCGACCGTGGCATGTACCGTTTCGTTGGTGAGGCGCTGGCCGCGCGCGGCATCGTCACCGTGATCGCGGATTACCGGCTCTACCCCGCGGTGCGCTATCCCGACTTTCTGCAAGACTGCGCCCGCGCGGTGGCTTGGACGGTGCAGCATGCGGCGCAGTTTGGCGGCAACCCGCGCCAGCTCTACCTCATGGGCCACAGCGCCGGAGCCTACAACGCCGCCATGCTGGCGCTCGATCCGCGCTGGCTGCACGCCGTGGGGCTGCACCGCACCGACCTGGCCGGATGGATCGGTCTGGCCGGGCCGTACGACTTTCTGCCCATCACCGACCGCGCCGTGCAGCCGGTCTTCCACGATCCAGACTATCCCCCGGACTGCATGCCCATCGACTTCGTGGGTCACGGCCACCTGCCGCGCACCTTTCTTGGGGCGGCGCGGGCAGACAGCCTGGTCAACCCGCAGCGCAACACCGTACAACTCGCGGACAAACTTCGGGCCGACGGCGCGCAGGTCACCCTGGATCTTTACACCGGCGTCAACCACCAGACCCTGATCGGCAGCTTTGCCCTGCCGCTGCGCTGGATGTCGCCGGTGCTGGACGACGTGGTGCGCTTCGTGCAGGAGGGGCAGGCCACATGAGCCGCCGCCCTACCCCAGCCGCACCCACAGCCGCGAACAGTCGAGCGCCACGCTGCAGGGCCGAGGTCGATGTGGTGCGTCTCGGCGTGAATTGTGTGCAGCGGGTTCAGCCCCGCCAGCCTGCCGCCTCGCGGCGGGCGCGGCCCAGCGCGCCCAGGGTGTCGAGGATGCGCGGCAGGCTTTTTTTCCACGCGCCACGGCCTTTGAAATGCGCGGCGATGGCGGCTTCGGGCAGCGGCTGGGCGCTGGCGG
>JAGDVQ010000113.1 GCA_023255715.1 Thiomonas sp. | reverse complement strand
GCTGCGCACATCGACGATGCCGGGAATCTTGCTGATGTCCTGCGCGGTGCGGTGCGCCAGCTGCGCGAGCTGCTGCGGGTTGTCGTCGAAGATTTTGATCTCCACCGGCTGCGGCACCGCGGTGAGGTCGCCGATCAGGTCTTCCATCAGCTGCGCCAGTTCGATTTTCACCCCCGGAACCTGGGTTTCGATGCGCTGGCGCACGTCCTCCATCACCGCGTCGATCGATTTGCGCGGCGGTGGCTTGAGCCGCACGAAAAAGTCGCCCTCGTTCGCCTCGGTCACGCCGCCGCCGAGCTGCGCCCCGGTGCGGCGCGAAAAGGTCTGCACCTCGGGGGTGGTGAGCAGGATGTGCTCGACCTGCCGCAGGATGCGGTCGGTCTCGGCCAGCGACGTTCCCGGCGGGGTGCGGTAGTCGAGGATGAACCCGCCTTCGTCCATATGCGGCATGAAGCCGCTGCCCACCTGCGCATACGCCAGCCAGCCCGCCAGCAGCAGCGGCAGCACGCCCAGCACCGCAAGCCACGGGCGGCGCAGCGCCGCGCCGAGCACGCGGCCATACCCCCGCTGCACTGCCGCCAGCCAGCGGCCATGTTCGCGCTGCGCCTCGCGGGCGATGTCTTTGGGCGACAGCAGCTTGTCGGCCAGCAGCGGCACCGCCAGCCAGGCGACGAAAAACGAAATCACCAGCGCCGCGGCCATGGTCAGGGACAGCGCCTTGAAAAACGCCCCGGTCACGCCCGAGAGAAACGCCAGCGGCAAAAAGATCACCACGGTCGATGCGCTCGACCCGGCCAGCGGCCGCAGATATTCCATCGCCGCCAGCAGAATGCCGCCGTGGCGCTGCTGCGGGTTGCCCTCCGGCCCGGTTTCGCTCAGCCGCCGCACGATGTGCTCGCTCATCACGATCGCATCGTCGATCACCAGCCCGACCGCAGCGGCCATTCCGCCCAGGGTCATGATGTTGAAGCTCATCCCCAGCGCGTCCAGCAGCACCACGGTGGCCGCAAGCACCGCAGGCACGGTGATCATCGCGATCAGCGTGATTTTCAGGCTGCGCAAAAACAGCAGCAGCACCAGCCCGGCCAGCGCCACGCCGATCAGAATGGCGTCGCGCACACTGGCGGCGCTGTCGACCACCAGGGTGCTCTGGTCGTACCAGCTCGCCAGATGCACGCCGGGCGGCAGCGGGGTCTTGGCCAGCAGCTCGCGCACATGCCGGGCGATCTGCACCGTGTTGCCGCCGGGCTGCTGGTAGATGTTGAGCAGCACGGCGTCCTTGCCATCCGCCGTGATCCGCACCCACTGCGGCACCGTGCTGCGGGAAATGCGCGCCACGTCCTTGAGTCGCACCACGCCGTCTGGCCCGGCGCGCAGCACGATGTCGCCAATCTGCGCGGCGTCATGCAGCCGCGCATCGGCCAGCGCCAGCAGCAGTTTGTAGCGGTCTTGCAGATGGCCTACCGCCTGCACGCCGTTGGCGGCGGTCACGGCGTTGCGCACGTCCTGCAGCGCCAGCCCCAGCGCCTGGAGTTTGAGCGGGTCGAGGATGACGTGGTATTCCTCGCGCGCGCCGCCCTGGATCTGCACCCGCGCCACGCCGTTGATGCTCGACAGCAGCGGCCGCAACTGGAACTCGGCCAGGTCGTACAGCTGGGTCGGGGTATAGGCCGCCCCCACGCTCGCATTCGCTCGCTGCCCCCCAAGGGGGCTCTCACCGCCTTGGGGCGGCCCTGCGGCGGTGAGCCGGTTGGACGTCAGGCTGTACGCGATCACCGGATCGACCGTCGGGTCCATGCGCTTGCTCGACACCTGCGTGCCCGGCGGCAGTTGCGGCAGCATTTGTGTCACCGCCTCGTTGATCTGGACTGCGGCCAGCGCCATCGGCGTGCCCCAGTCGAAGCTCACCGAAATGTCGGCGGTGCCGCGGCTGGTGGTCGAGCGCACGTCCACCACACCCGGCACGCGGCGCACCGCCTGCTCCAGCGGCTGGGTGACCTGCAGCATCATCTGGCTGGCCGGGCGGTCGCCGGCGTCGGCGCTGACCACCACGCGCGGAAAGTCCACGTTCGGAAACAGCCCGACCGGCAGCTTGAACGCGGCGAGCACGCCGCCTGCGGCCAGCAGCGCCAGCAGGAACAGCACCGAGCGTCGGTGGCGCTGCAGCCAGGTCGCCGCGCCGCTCATCGCGCGGCTCCGGCAACACGCAGCGCCATGCCGTCGCGCAGCACGTCGTTGCCGACGACCACCAGCGGCAGCGCCGGGTTCAGCGCGCCGGTGATGCCAGTCTGCAGCCCGCTTTCGATCGCGATCTCGACCGGCACGCGGCGTGCGCGGCCATGATCGTCCTGGAACACAGACGCGCCGCGTTCGTCCTGCAGCACCGCATCGCGCGGCACCACCCAGCCGCGCCAGCGGCCGAGCACCATGTCGGCCTGCACACTGGTTCCGGCGGGCGGCAGGCTTGCCTGCGCGGGCAGCGCGATCAGCACGTCGAGCCGCTGGGTCTTGGGGTTGATCGCCGCGCCGATGCTGCGGACGGTGCCCGTCCACTGTTGCGCCGGGTCGAACACCGCGCGCAGGTGCACCGGCTGACCCGGCTGCAGCCGCGCCGCGTCTTCGGGCGGCACCCCGGCTGCCGCCTGCAGGCTGCCGCCGCGCCCGACCTGCAGCAGCGGGCTGCCCGCGGCGAGCAGGTCGCCAGGCGCTGCGCTGACCGCGAGCACGATGCCGTCTGTTGGCGCGGTCACGCGGGTTTCGCTCTGCGCCGCGCCCTGTTGCTGCAGGCTGCGCAACTGCGCCTGCGCGTCGGCCAGCGCCTTGCGCGCGCCGTCCACCTGCGACCGCGTCGCGAGTTGCTGCGCCTCGAGCGCGGTCACGCGCTCCAGCTCGCTTTGCGCAAAGCGCACCGCGGTCTGCGCCTGGGTGTAGGCCAGCGTGCTGGAGGGGTCGGCGCGCAGGGTCGCGAGCCACTGGCCCTTGCGCACCGCCTGCCCGGCGTGCACTGCAAGGCTTTGCACCTGCATGGGATGGGGGAAGGCGAGCGTCTGCGTCTGGCTGGCGGGCACCTGCACCACGGCATAGGCGCGCAGGGTGTGCAGCAGTTCGCCGCGCTGCAGCGGCGCGGTCTGCACCAGGGCGGACACCTCGGGTTCGGCGGCGCGTGCGCTGCCGAGTGCGGCGGGCAACAGACAGGCGGCAACGAGCAGCAGACGGGTGCGGGCGGAGAGATTCATGGCTGATGTGCGGTAGTTGAGGTCGTCGTCTGCGCGGCCGCTCGGTATGGCCCCAGTCCGGTGAGCAGCTGCAGCGCCAGCGCCTGTTCCTCGGTCTGCTGGGCATTGGCCTGCAGTGCCAGACGCTGGTCGAGCAGGGCGGTGCGCTGGTTGATGAATTCGAGCAGGGTCATGCTGCCGTGCTGCAGCGCGACCTGCGCTGCGGCCTCGGCCGATTCCAGCGCGGGCAGAGCAGCCCGCAGTGCCTGGCCTTGCTGCTGCAGCAGCGCCAGATTGGCCTGTGCCTGGCGCGCGTCGGCATCAGCCTGGGCGAGCCGGGCCTGATAGTCGGCGCGCAGTTGCGCCCGGGTGGCGCGCTGCGTGGCGATCACGCCCTGGTTGCGGTTGAACAGCGGCAGGCTGATGTTCACCCCGAAGCCGATGGTGTTCACCCCTGCGGTGTCGCGCGCGCGGGTGAAGCCCAGGTTGAACGCGGGGAACTGGCCAAGCACGGCCTGCCAGACCTTCTGTTCCTGCGCGGCATAGCCGGCCTGCAGCGCCATCAGGTCGGGGCGGATGCGCGGCAGGTTCTGCAGCGCGGCATCGACCTGCGCCGCGTCGGGCACGGGCTGCGGTGTGGCGGGGGC
>JAGDVQ010000124.1 GCA_023255715.1 Thiomonas sp. | reverse complement strand
CGCCTCGGGGCAACACGGATGCATGCGCCGCGTGAACAGGCCCTAGTCCATCCGCATCACCGCGCCGAAGTCGGCGGCCTTGGCGTTGTACAGGCTGGAGGTCACCAGCACGTCGACGCCGCTGGCGGCGAACTGCGCGGCGTTGTCCGGGCGAATGCCGCCAGCGGCATTGATGGTCAGGCGTGGCTGCGCCGCGCGCAGTTGCGGCACCAGCGCGGTGAGCTGCGCCGCGTTCATCTTGTCGAGTTGCACGCCGTCGGCTCCGGCGCGGGCGGCGGCCAGCGCGTCGTCCTCGCTTTCGGCCTCGATCAGCACGAATTTTTCCGGGCTGTGCGCCTTGGCGCGCGCCACCAGCTGCGCCGCGTCCAGCCCGGGCAGAAACGCACGGTGCTGGGCAAAGATCAGGATGGTTTCGGACAGCCCTGCACGGTGCACCATGCCGCCGCCGCACAGCACGGCGTAGTGCTGCAGCTTGCGCGCGCCGGGATGGGCCTTGCGCGTGCCGGCCACCTGGATGCGCGGATTGCCCGCCCTCGCGGCATCCACCATCTGCCGCGTGGCGCTGGCGATGCCGCCGAGGTATTCGAGCAGGTTCATGCCCTGCTTCCAGGCGATGTGCAGGGCGTGGGCATTGCCGTGCAGTCGCAGCACGGCCTGTCCGGGCGCGGTGGTGTCGCCATCGGCGGCCAATGGCTCGGCGCGCAGATCCAGTGCCTGCGCCAGACGCCGCAGCGGTGCCATGCCGGCAAGCACACCATGCTGCCGCGCGGTGTAGGTCAGGCTGCCCGCCGCATCGGGCAGGCCGAGCGCGCGGGTGGTTTCGTCGTGCAGCGGCAGGTCTTCGATGATGAGCTGATCGATGTCAGCCTGGGTGAAGTACATCATGTTTGGCAAGTTCCTTGTTTTGCAGCATGCGCACGGCAACGAACAGCACCAGGCTGAACGCCCCCAGCAGCGCGCTGAGCAGCCCGGCCTGGACATAGTCGCCCGTGGTCACGGTGTTGAAAATGGCAAGAGACAGGGTTTCGGTGCGGCCGAGGATGTTGCCGCCGAGCATCAGCGAAATGCCCACTTCGCCCATGCCACGGGCCAGCGCCAGCAGCAGCCCGCCGAGCAGCGCGGGCAGGGCAATCGGCAGGTGCATGGTGAGGTAGACATTGCGCGGCCCGCGGCCCAGGGTGAGCGCCACCTCGTGCCACACCTTGGGATGCGTTTGCAGCGCGGTCTGCAGCGTTTTGACCGCCAGCGGCAACCCGGCGATGAACGCGGCCAGAAGCAAACCCGGAAAAGTGAAAATGAAGTTGATGCCCAGGGTCTGCAGCCATCGCCCCAACAAACTTTCGCGGCCCAGCAGCCACAGCAGGCCGAAGCCGATGACCACCGGCGGGAACACCAGCGGGATGGTCACCACCGCGTCCAGCCAGGCGGGGCGCCTCAAACCGAATTGCAGGGCGTAGCACAGCAGCACCGCCGCCAGCGCGTAGGCGGGTAGCGCAAGCACGGCGATCTGGGTGCTGAGCCACAGGGCTGCCCAGGCATCCGGCGTGAGCGCGGGCATCTGCCAAGTGTCAGAGCCCGGCCTTGCGCAGGATGTCCTGCGCCGCCTTGCCTTGCAGGAACTGCGCAAACTGTGCGCGGCTGGCGGCGGTTGCGGGTTGAGTGCCATCTGCCGGGAACGCGGCAACGATGTCGATCGGGGTGTAGCTGTCTGGCCCCGGCTGCAGCTCCAGATAGCCACCGAGCTGGCCCTTGACGGCCAGCGCCTCGGTCAGGTTGAAAAACCCGGCGTCGATCTGACCGGAAGTGAGATACGCGCTGACCTGCGGCACGGTCTGCACGATCTTGAGCTTGTCCTGCAAGGGCTCCCACAGCCCCTTGGCCTTGAGCCACTGCTCGGCAGCGCGGCCGTAGATGGCCTGCTGCGGATTGGGCAGGGTGATGGACTGCATGTCAGGCAGATCGCGTACCGGGTCGGTGATGGGATCGGGGCTGCGCCGCCCCATCAGCTTGCGCCGCCAGGCCAGCACCAGCTTGCCCTGGCCCAGCATCTGACGCTGCGGCAGGCTCAGATCGCGCGCGTGGTCGATGAAGTCGGCGTCGCCGATCAGCACATCCACCCGGCCACTGGCGCGCGCTTGCGCGAAGAGTTGCTGCAGATTGCCGTAACTGCGCTCCACGGCAATGCCGGTCTGCCGCGTGAACTCGGCGCACAGCGCCTCGACCGGGCGCTTGTAGCCCGCACCGGCCAGGATGAGCAGCCCGGTGGGTTCGGCGGCAACGGCCCGCGCCGCAGGCAAGGCGACGGCCAGTGCAGCCAGAACGAGATGACGTCGTGAAAGGAGTGAAGGTTGCATGACAAACTTTCGTCGTGATCAGTCGGAGCGGCGATGACGGAACACTTTCCAGGCCGAGATCGCCAGAATCAGCGCCAGCATCAGGCCGAGTCCGTCGGTCGGCACCACGCCGAGCAACAAACCGCCCAGCAGCGCACCGACCAAGGAGCCTGCGGCCATGCTGAGCAGGAGCGCGCGATGGGTGCGCAGCACCGCGAACGCCGCGCTCTCGCGGTAGCGCACAAAGCCGACGACCATGGTCGGCAGCGAAATGAGCAGCGACAGGCTGCCCGCGAGCTTGAGGTCCACGCCCCACAGCAGCACGATGGTCGGGATCAGCAGTTCTCCCCCGGCCACGCCCATCACCGCGGCGAACATGCCGATCACCAGACCGGCGGCGATGCCCAGCAGCGCATGCCCCCAGGGCGAGAGCAGCTGCTGCAAATCGGGGAGCGCCTTCAGCCCGAACACCTGCTCGGCCGCCATCGCGCAGGCCAGCACGATGAGCAGGACCAGCAACACGGTGTCGAGGGTCTTGCGCGGCAGGCGCATCGCCCAGCCTGCCGCCCACCACGCGCCGAGCAGGCTGCCGGCGAGCAGGTTGACGACCACCGGCCAGTGCGGCAGCAGCGCATCAAGCGGCACCGCGTGCAGCCGGGCGACGATGGCGATGGTGACCACCAGGAGAGACAGCGCCTTGTTGGCAATCACCGCCTCCAGCGTGGCCAAACCGAACAGCCCGACGAGAACCGGCAGGCGGAATTCCGCGCCGCCCAGTCCGACCAGGCCACCGAGCAGGCCGATGCCAAACGCGGTGGCAAAGCCCCAGAGCGGATTCGCTCGGGCGATGCGCGGCGTCACACTTTGCCCCTTCATCGGTCTGTCCGCCTGGGGCTCATTGCGTCAGATCACCCGCCAGCGCCACCGCCTTGACCAACGCCCACACCAGCATCCCGGGGCGCAGTTCCAGCCGTTCGCGCGAGGCGCGGGTGATTTCGGCAAACAGCAACTGGCCGTCGCCGAGTTCGAGTTTGACCAGCACGTTGACCGGATGTGCAGCGTCGGCAATCTCGACCACGCGCGCCTGCAACTGGTTGTTGATCGACACTTCGGGCAGGTGCAGCAGCGAGATGCTCACATCGCGCGCGCTGATCTGCAGCCGCATCACGCGCCCCGGCGCGCAGCCGCTGCAAGCGTCTTCGGGCACGCGCAGCCGCTGCCCGGCGACCTCCATCGCGCGCAAGCCCTGCTCGGCGCCGTCGGCGCGGCATTGCAGCACGGCCATATGGCTTTGCCCGGCAAACAGCGGCGAGCCCGGCAGCGCCACCGCCAGGCTCTGCTGCACCTTTCCGCCGCTCATCATCACCACATGGTCGGCCAGCCGCAGCACTTCGGCCGGGGCATGGGTGACGTAGAGCACCGGAATGTCGAGCTCGTTGTGCAGCCGCTCCAGATACGGCAGGATTTCCTGCTTGCGCTTGATGTCCAGCGCCGACAGGGGCTCATCCATCAGCAGCAGCTGCGGCTGCAGCGCCAGCGC
>JAGDVQ010000023.1:2106-3897 GCA_023255715.1 Thiomonas sp. | reverse complement strand
CCAGGCGGCCGAGATCATGCGACACCTCGGTCCGCGCGAAGTGCAGCGCCTGGGTGTGGCCATGTCCAAGCTCAGCCGGGTGAGCACCGATCAGGCGCATGCGGTGATGCGCGAGTTTCGCGAAAAACTCGAGCAGCAGACCGCGCTTGGGCTCGGGGCCAGCGAATTCCTGCGCGGCGCGCTGACCAAGGCGCTGGGCGGAGAGCGCGCCAACTCGCTGATCGAGCGCATTCTGCACGGCGGCGAATCGAGCGGGCTGGAAAACCTGAAGTGGCTGGAGCCACGCGCCATTGCCGAACTGATCAAGCTCGAACATCCGCAGGTGGTGGCGCTGGTGCTGGCGTATATCGATCCCGAGCAGGCGGGCGAGGTGCTGCATTTCTTGCCCGAACGTCAGGCGGGAGAAGCCATGCTGCGGCTGGCCGCGCTCGACGGCCTGCAGCCCAGTGCGCTGCGCGAACTCAACGAAGTGCTGGAAGAGCAGCTTTCGGGCGATTCGCAAAGCGTGCAGGTCAGCGCGGTGGGCGGGCCGAAAGTCACTGCGGAAATTCTCAACCGGGTGGAGACCGCGCTGTCGTCGAGCATCATGGAGCATCTGCGCGCGCAGGACGAAGACCTCGCGACCAAGGTGCAGGACCAGATGTTCGTGTTCGACGACCTGATCAACGTCGACGATCGCAGTCTGCAGACCATGCTGCGCGAGATTTCCTCCGAAACGCTGATCCTCGCGCTCAAGGGCGCCAACAATGCGCTCAAGGACAAGTTCCTCGGCAATATGTCCAAGCGCGCCGCCGAAATGCTGCGCGATGACATGGAGGCCAAGGGCCCGGTCAAGCTCAGCGAGGTGGAGGGCGCGCAAAAGGAAATCCTGCAGATCGCGCAGCGCCTGGAGGCCGCCGGGCAGATTCAGCTCGGCAGCGGCGGCGGCGAGGCCTTGGTCGGTTGAGGTCCATGCTCCAGCGCCCTGACAGCCATTTCGCGCCATGAGCCGCATCATTCCCAGGGAAGACGCCCAGACCGCACGGCGCTGGCAGCCGCAGGACATGGGCGACCAGACCGCGTCGGCAATCGGTGCTGCGCGCCAGACCACCGGCGGACCGCCCACCGCGCAGCAGTTCGAGGCGGTCTACGCCCAGGCCGAAGCGCAAGGACTGGAAGAAGGCAGGGCTGCTGGGCTGGAACAGGGCCACCGCGAAGGCTTTGCCGCTGGGCACGCCGAAGGGCTGGCTGCAGGCCGTGCGCAGGCGCAGGAGGAGCGCGAGGCCTTGCGCGGGCTTGTCGAGCGCCTGGCCCAGCCGGTTGCCGCACTGGATGCCGAGGCGGAAACTGCCCTGGTCGCCCTGGCGCTGGAACTGGCGCGGCAGGTCGTGCTGCATGAATTGCGCACCCAGCCCGAGGCCATACTGCCCATCGTGCGTCAGGCGCTGGCGGCATTTCCGGCGCAGGCCGGCACGCCCGGGCTGCGGCTGCATCCCCTCGATGTGGACCTGCTGCACACTGCGGCCCCCGAGCTGGAAGCCAGCGGTGTGGTGCTGCTGGCCGACGAACACCTGCAGCGCGGCGACGTCGTTGTCCAGTCTGCCGCCCCGGGGCAGACCGCCATGCCCGACCGCCGCTGGCGCGGCCGCAACCGCGACACCCTGAGCGAACTCGACCTGCGGGTGGAAGAACGCTGGCGGCAGATCATGGCCCGACTGTTCGAGGAGGGCTTGCAATGAGCGAAGCGCAGCCGGTGGCCGCCCGTCTGCCAGGTGCCTCCAACCGCCTGCACACCCTGCGTCGACGGCTGCT
>JAGDVQ010000023.1:0-2096 GCA_023255715.1 Thiomonas sp. | reverse complement strand
GGCCCCCCGCCGCTGGCCTACAGTGGCAGTCTGGTGCGGGTACGCGGGCTGATTCTGGAGGCGCAGGGGCTGGAGGTCAGCCTCGGAGAGCGCTGCCGCATCAGCACCGAACAGAACCGCTTCATCGATGCCGAAGTGGTGGGCTTCAACGGCGACCATGTGCAGCTCATGGCACTGGGCGAAGTGCAGGGGCTCACACCGGGCGCGCGGGTGCATCCGGTGCCCGGCGACATCCGCATTCCGGTCGGGCCGGAGCTGCTCGGGCGGGTGCTCGACGGCAATGGCCGGCCGCTGGACGGCGCCGGTTCGCTGTTGGCGTCGCACTACACCACTCTGTCGGCCAAGGCGATCAACCCGCTCGGCCGGGCTCTGGTGCGCCAGCCGCTCGACGTCGGCGTGCGCGCGATCAACGCGCTGTTCACCGTGGGGCGCGGTGCGCGCATGGGACTGTTTGCGGGCAGTGGCGTGGGCAAGAGCGTGCTGCTGGGCATGATGGCGCGCAACACCAATGCCGACATCATCGTGGTCGGGCTGATCGGCGAGCGCGGCCGTGAGGTCAAGGAATTCATCGAGGACATTCTTGGTGCGGATGGCCGCGCCCGTTCCGTGGTGATTGCTGCGCCTGCGGACGCCCCGGCGCTGACCCGCATCCGCGGCGCGCGCCTGGCCACCGCGATGGCCGAGTATTACCGCGACCAGGGACTGAACGTGCTGCTGCTGATGGACTCCATCACCCGCTACGCCCTGGCGCTGCGCGAAGTGGCGCTGGCCGCGGGCGAGCCGCCGGCGGCGCGCGGGTTTCCGCCCTCGGTGTTTGCCAAGCTGCCGGCCCTGGTGGAGCGGGCGGGCAACGGCCCGGAAGGCGGCGGCAGCATCACCGCGTTCTACACCGTGCTGATGGAAGGCGACGACCAGCAGGACCCGATTGCCGACAATGTGCGCGCGATTCTCGATGGCCACATCGTGCTCAGTCGCCGGCTGGCCGAGCAGGGGCATTTCCCTGCGATCGATCTGCAGTCGTCGATCAGCCGGGTGATGCCAAGCATTGCCAGCCCGGTTGAGCTGCGCCGCATGCAAAAGCTCAAGGAAATGCAGTCGCGCTACACCAGCCAGCAGGACCTCATCGCCGTGGGCGCCTACACACCCGGCGCCGATCTGCAGCTCGATCAGGCGGTGCAGGCGCACACCGCCATCCGCGATTTTCTGGTGCAGGACATGCATGCCGCCGTGAGCCTGCCGCAGAGCCGCCAGGCGCTGGCCGATCTGATGACGCCCTATCTGTCCGAATCGTCGGGAATTTGACGCGACGGGAGTAGCCATCCCTCAGGTTTGCATGACCTGCTGCCGGGCTGGGTTTACACTTTGTGTGAATCTGATTCGCCGTATCGCGCATGACCTACAACAACACGCTGAGCCCCCAACGCCTGGAGACACTGCAAACCCTGCACGCGCAGGCGGTGGAAGCCAGTCAGACCGCGGGCCAGTTGGTCGGGAAGCAGCAGGAGGTATTGCGGTCGGCGCAGGCCAAGCTCGAACAACTCCAGAGTTATGCCGCGCAATATCGGGAACAGATGCAGACGCTGGGCTCGGCCGGGTCGGCATGGAGCCAGGTGCGCGATCTGCGTGGATTTGTCGACCGCATCGAAGCCGCCATTTCCGCGCAACAGGCCGAACTGAACCGACAGCAGGACCGACTGACCGAGCTCTCCGCGCAATGGGGCGCCGCGCGTCAACGCGAAAAGGCGTTTGAGGTGTTGATCGACCAGCACCAGGCGCAAAACCGTCAGGGCCAGAAAGTCAGCGCCCTGAAAAACCTGCAGGAATGGGCCGTGCGCCGCGCCTCGCAGTTCTTGCCGAGTTCGCAACAGCGATCGGATTTTTAGACGCCCTCTCGGCAAGGCCGCAACGTCCCGTGTTCTTGGGGCGTTCGCACGGGGGGCTGTTCGGTGGGCACAGGTGCGCAATGTTGCTGGCGCAGGTTTTGCTTTGCATGGGCATGTCGTCGCCAGAACCGTCACCATGCCGCTGATCATTCCCGTACCTCCAACGCCTGCTGCACCGCCGCCCGAGACGGCACAGGCCGACGTTGCAAGCGC
>JAGDVQ010000037.1 GCA_023255715.1 Thiomonas sp. | reverse complement strand
GGGTGCTTGGATGTGCGGGGGAGGTTGGGAGGGGGAAGCGCATCAGTTGAGAAACAACCGCGTCACCGGATTGTCGGTTTCCTCGGTGTGCTGATAGCCAAGCTGTTGCAGGAACTGGCTGAACGCCTTCTTGTCCGCTGGCGGCACCTGGATGCCGACCAGCACATGGCCGCTGTCGCCGCCCTGGTTGCGGTAGTGGAACAGACTGATGTTCCAGGTCGGGTTCAGGGCGTCGAGAAAGCGCAGCAAAGCGCCAGGGCGTTCGGGAAAGTCGAACCGCAGCAGCCGTTCGTTGACCGCCATGCTCTGTCCTGCCGCATCGCGCGGCGCCGGGCCGCCGACCAGGTGGCGCACGTGCACCTTGGCGAGTTCGTTGTCGGTGAGATCGAGCACGCCATAGCCCGCTCGCTCGAAGGTCTGTGCCATTTTCTGCGCGTCGTCGCGGCCGTTGACCGTCAGCCCGACAAACACATGCGCCTCTTCCGGGCGCTTGATGCGATAGGTGAATTCGGTCACGTTGCGTGCGCCCACCAGGCGGCACAGACGGCGGAAACTGCCCGGCTGCTCGGGAATGGTCACGGCAAACAGCGCCTCGCGCGCCTCGCCCACCTCGGCGCGTTCGGCGACGAAGCGCAGGCGGTCGAAGTTCATGTTCGCGCCGCAGGTCACGGCAATCAGCGTCTCGCCTTTGAGCCTGTGCTGCGCGCAATAGGCCTTGAGCGCGGCCACCGACATCGCGCCGGAGGGCTCCAGCACACTGCGGGTGTCCTCGAACACGTCCTTGATGGCGGCGCTCACCGCATCGGTGTCGACCACGACAAAATCATCGACCAGTTCGCGCACCAGGCGGAAGGTTTCGCGCCCGACCTGCTTGACCGCGGTGCCGTCGCAGAACAGGCCGACCTCCGGCAACGTCACGCGCCGTCCGGTCTGCACGCTGCGCAGCATGGCGTCGGAATCGACCGTCTGCACCCCGATGACCTTGATCTCGGGCCGTACCGCCTTGATGTAGGCGGCCACCCCCGAGATCAACCCGCCGCCGCCGATGGCGCAGAACACTGCGTGAATCGGCGCCTGGTGCTGGCGCAGGATTTCCATGCCGATGGTGCCCTGGCCCGCGATCACATCCGGGTCGTCGAACGGGTGAACGAAAGTCAGCCCCTGTTTGTCCTGGAGTGTGAGCGCGTGGGCGTAGGCGTCGCTGTAACTCTCGCCCTGCAGCACCACGTCCACACTGGCACCGCCGAAGGCGCGCACCGCGTCGATCTTCACCTTGGGCGTGGTCGCGGGCATCACGATCACCGCGCGGCAGCCCAGTCGGTGCGCCGACAGCGCCACGCCCTGCGCATGGTTGCCCGCCGACGCACAGATCACCCCGCGCTCGCGTTCGGCTTCGCTCAACCGCGACATCTTGTTGTATGCCCCGCGCAGCTTGAAGCTGAACACCGGCTGCGTGTCCTCGCGCTTGAACAGCACCTTGTTGTGCAGGCGGCGCGACAGGTTGCGCGCCGGTTCCAGCGCGGACTCAATGGCCACGTCATACACCCGTGCGTTCAAAATGCGCTGCAGATAATCGGTATGCTTTGCGGCCATTTGCTCTGTCCCGGGAAAAGATTGATTTTATGAGTTGCTGGACACACGGCCACTGGCGGTCGACACAGGCATGATGGCCCCCGACTGGCTCCAGACCGTCGCGTCGTGGTGGCATGTCACCCTGCAGGCCGCAAGCGGCCCCGCCGGGCTTTATGTGCTGGCGGCGCTGAGCTTCGCTGCCGCGACGCTGATTCCCTTCAGCTCCGAAGCCGTGCTCCTCGTGGTGATCGCCGCGCAGCCGCAGCACACCCTGCTCGCGGTGCTGGTGGCCACCGCAGCCAACACCCTCGGCGGCATGACCACCTACGCCCTTGGCCGCTGGGCGCGGCACTGGCAGACCCCGGATGCCTGGCGCTGGGCGCCGCAAGTGCGCCACTGGGGCGCGCCCATCACCGTGCTGGCCTGGGTGCCGGGCATTGGCGATGCGTTGGTGGTGGCCTCTGGATGGCTGCGCATCAACGCCTGGGCCTGCGCCTTCTGGATGCTGCTCGGACGCAGCCTGCGCTACATCGCAGTGGCCGGGCTGGCGTGGGCGATGTAATGCGGCAAAAAAATACCCGGGCGGATGATGTCATCGGCCCGGGTAAGAATCCACCAAAGGAGGAGGTGGAGGAGACAAGCGGTGCGTCAAACTCGACGCGTGACCGAATATTAGAGGATGCTTATAGACTTTGCATAGTCCACTCGCACATTATGGAATTGCTAGATAAGCATATGCGGATATACAGACCAAGATATTGAAATCATTCTTCTTTTTGCAGACGCTTGGCTCCAGAATCGGCGATCTTGCTCCGGGCAAAGTCGCAGAAATTGATGTGGATCAAGTGCCTGCCACGGCTTGCAGCGGGTTCACTGCAATTCCAGCACGGCTGCCAGCACGCTAATCGCGATGACCTGCATGCCGCCAATGTTTATCGCCAGGCGCCACTCGAGCGCGCAAGCCGGATTTTGTCGCCAGATCGGCTTCGCCCTGCGCCTCGCGAAAAGCGTCCGTCACGGGCTTCACCTGCGCATCGGGCGTGCCTGATGCGCGCAGCTTGCAGATGCATTGGTGCGTATCGAAACTGACGGATGAGATGGGCTAAATTCTGATCAGTTGCCGCGAGCCCAGCGGAACTTGCCTGTCGGACAATCCCGCCATCACACAGAAAGGACAACAGATGCAATGCACCGTGCAATGGGAAGGCGAGGGCGGCATGGCCTTCACCGCGCAGACAGAAACCGGCCACACCCTGCGCATGGACGGCGCCCCGGCGAGCAGCCCCGGCGAACCCGGCGGCCACAACCTGGCGCCCCGCCCGATGGAAACCGTCCTCGCGGGCACCGGCGGCTGCACCGCCTACGACGTGGTCTACATTCTCAAGAAAGCCCGGCAGGACGTGCGCGGCTGCACCGTGCGGCTCGACGCCGAGCGTGCCAGCACCGACCCCAAGGTGTTCACCCGCATTCACATGCACTTCACCGTCACGGGCAAAGACCTTCGCACTGACATGGTGCAACGGGCAGTCGAACTCTCGCATACCAAGTACTGTTCGGCCAGCGCGATGTTGGCGAAGACCGCGGAGATCACCCATAGCGTCGACATCGTGGCGTTCAGCGAGGAAGCTGACTAATTGTTGTGTTTATGAAACGGCGCGTCGTCATTTAATACTGCGGGCTGTATCAGGCGCTTCAATTTGTCACAAGTCTGAAGGTAAATTGTTTGCGAGGCACTCAAGATGCCGTGACACAGGCTTTCTCTCAAACCGCAACACTGGAGATGCAATGAAGAAAACTCTATTGGCAATGGCTTTGCTTGGCACGTTCAGCAGCGCAGCGATGGCTGCAGACAATGTGCAGCTGTACGGCATCATCGATCTTGGAATTGAACATCTGAGCTACGACAACACCAGCGTGAACCGTCTGGGTTCCGGTGCGCAATCGACTTCGCGTATCGGCGTCAAAGGCACGGAAGACCTTGGCGGTGGCCTCAGCGCGTTTTTCACCGCGGAAACAGGCTTCTGCGCAAACGGCAACGACTCGGGTGGAAGTTCCGTCTACAAGGGGACCAGCCAAGGCGCGCAAAACCAAGCAGGCGGCAGCTACTGCTCTGGTGGCAATTTCATGGGGCGTCTGAGCGTCATTGGCCTCAAGGGCAGCTTCGGTACGTTCCAGATGGGTCGGTTCTATTCGTTCAACTACATTGCTGCCACGCAGATTGACCCGTTCGGTACTGGCATGACAGGCACCATCAAGAACATCGATCCTGCTTCGAACAACTACACCCGGGTGTCGCAAGGCTTGGCTTATGTGACGCCGAATTTCG
>JAGDVQ010000157.1 GCA_023255715.1 Thiomonas sp. | reverse complement strand
TGAAGATTCTCTCGGAGGTCGGCCCGGACTTGAGCCGATTCGCCAACGTCAAGCAGTCGCCCCTGAAAAACCCCCGGAACCCGCATGAACACTGGACTTCTGGGGTGATTGCCGATGGTGTGAACTCCCAGTTTGATTTTCAATAGGAGCTGTTTTCCGGGAGTTTTGCCGTGCCGTTTTCCTGCCCCACCACCGACGATTTTTTCCGCGCACGCATCGACCACATGATCGATCTGCGGCATCCGCTGGCCGTGCTGGCCTCGCGCATGCCCTGGCAGGAGATCGAAGCAAGGGTGGCACAGACTTTTTCGCGCAAGGGCCGTGCAGGCGTGGCCATGCCTGACCTGGATCTTTTCGGTGAACTGAATCGCCCTTGACGCTGAGTGAGGTCGAATCGCATACTTCTCGCATCATCGAAATCTGTCATGCGCTCCCGACTCCAACGCTCGCCTGTCTCCGCCCTTGCGCGGACGATGGCGTCTTGCGCATGGCACATAGCGCCGCCCGTCACCTTCGGGGCGGCTCGCGCATGATCTGACGTTGATGCCTTGGACGCACCGCGTCCAGCGCGAGTCCGCCCCGCCCTGAGCGGGGCTTCGCATTTGTGCGCCCCCGCGTCTGCAGACATTTCACGGGAGCCCACATGAACCCCCTCAGCGCGATTGACACGGACAACGACGATCCCCACTACCGCTTCTGGAGCGACGAGCCGCACCGTCTGCTCATCCCAACTGCCCTCCACGCAGAACGCGTGGAGGCGATGCATTCGTGGCGCGCGGCCACCGAAAAGGACAAAACCGACAAGGCAGGTCTGCCAAACCGCCGTGCAGCGGGGTCCGACGACGATGCGCCTGACTTCAGTCAGCACGTCAGGGGTCCAGAAGATTCGAGGGACCGATTGCTCTTCAACGTCCAGACGCTCCAGCAGTTGTGGACCCAGTTGCACGGCGCAGCGTCTGGCGGGGACGTCGACAAGCGCGACCGCAAGTGCGTCAAGGATCTGTTGGCGATCGGCCCCTGGCGCCGCACCGCCCTGGCGGACGATGCGGAGGACCACCTGGAGCATCTGGCTCAATCGATGCGGCACTTCTCAGGTGTAGTCGACGATCTGCGCGACGCGGTGACCCTGGCCCGTCGGGGCAGGCGACCGCTGAGCGTGCCCCCCATCTTGCTGCTTGGCCCGCCGGGGGTGGGGAAGACGCACTTCACCCAAGAGGCCGCGCGATGCCTGGGACTGCCGACGCACACCCTGGCGCTCGACGCGGCCAATGGGCCGGGTGCATTGGCGGGATCCTCGCGCTATTGGAGCAACACCCGCACCGGACTGGTGTTTGAGGCACTGGCCCGCGGATACCACATGAGCCCGATCCTGCTGCTCGACGAAGTCGACAAGGCACCCCGCGATGAGCGGATGGATCCGCTGCGCTGTCTGCATGGTCTGCTGGAGCCGGTCACGGCGGCCCAGTTCAAGGACGAATCGTTTGCACTGCCCTTGGATGCGCGCCACGTCGTCTGGATTGCCACGGCCAACGACGCCAGCCGCATCGAACCCAGTCTGCTGTCCCGGTTCCTGGTGCACACCATCGGCGAACCCGATGCCGACCAGCGCCTAAAGACGGCGCGGCATCTGTTCCGCCAACTGCTCCGGGAGTACGACGCGCCGGATTTGCGTCTACACGTCAGCGAATACGCGATCGAAAAGGTGGCGCAAGCGAACCCGCGTCAGCAACGCGTGCTCGTGCGTCGCGCCGTCGCCCGGACGCTGCGGTCGGAGCGGCGGGTTGTGCAGGCCAAGGATGTGCCGGACTTTGGTGCGGCCGAGGAAGGGCGGCGGATGGGGTTCTTATGAGACTGCCCAATCAGCAGGCGGAGGCCCAGTGCGCGTGGACCGGACTGGATGCAGACTGTCCGTTCCGTGCGCTGTGGCGTCTCCCCAGAGCGCTGACCGTCCACTCTCTTGACTCACGAGACCACCACAGATCCCAAAGAAGGCGGCGGCGCACCGTCTTCCACCGCGATGGGGGCGAGATCCGAGCTCACTTGCGCGATCGGCTCGTGTTCCTCTTGGCGTTGCTTGTCGACCTCCTCGGCGAGTTGTTTTGTCAGTGCGGCGAGGAAATTCGGCATCTTGCCGACCACAAACCGCTTGATCGCCTCGATGACCTGCCCGAGGCCCCACGGCCGGATCACCGGCTGGGCGGGCGGCGCAACCGCCGCCTTGTCAAACTCCAGAACCATGCCGAATTTGAACGTGGCGCCCGGAGAGCGCGTGCCCTCGATCAACGCATTGGTCCTGTGCTCGACCGCGTACACGTAGCGCTTGTCGGCATGAATCAGGCGCCCTTGCTCCGGGCCGCTCTCCCCACCTGCGCGCGACTGCAGCCGCCAACCCAGTTGCGGGTACGGTGCAATGATGGCGCGCAGGCGGTCCGCCTCCTTCTGGGCCTTCGCGCGAGCCTGTTCGGCTTGCCGTGCTTGATCCTTTGCCGTGAGCAATCCCTGGCTCACACGCTCGGTGAAAGCGTCAACCTCATCGACCGGGTAGAACTGTTCCTGCTCCGTCGTCGGTCGGTTCCCGAGCAGGCCCCGCTCGCTTCCAGTGACCACGGTCACCTCAACCGGCTTGGGCGCGTGCGCCTCAATCACCGCACGCTGCTTGGCCAGGCGTGCCGTGTAGTCCTTCACCCGTTCGGCCAGCCTGGTGGCCTTCGCTTCGTCCACGCTGGACTGCGCCTGAAGCTGGACGAGATCGGCCCGGGCCTTGTCCAGCCGGGCCTGCGTCGTGCTCGCCTTGGCTTGCAGTTCAGCGAGACTCACGGATTGCGCGGCTAGCCGCAGTTGGGTGCTCTCGATCTCCCTGGGTAGATCGTCATGCAGTTGCCGGACGCTGCGATGAATGATCTTGCTCGGATCGTCCCCGCGGCGGATCCGTTCGACGACAGAAATCCCCCGCTGGATACCCATTGGCGCGAAGGCGGCACCGCCAAGGTCTTGAATGTGCACTCCTTCGCGTTTGTGCACGCGCTTCAGAATAGCCAGACCATCCGCGCCCGCCCCCTCCAGCACGAAGTGATAGTGCGGGGCCGACTCGTCCCCGTGGTAGACCAGCGAGACCAGTTGGGCGCCATGCCCGTGATCACGCATGATGTCATCGACCAAGCGGCGCGCACACCGATGCGCCTGATCGAGATCTTCCGCAACGATCGGCTGCGCCGTGCGCGAGAACGTGATGATGCCCTCGACCAGACGCGCCTGCCGGGGTTGCATGCGTTGCCCGACACGCTGGCGATACCGCTCCGCGCTTGCGCGGGCGGCGGCGTTGAAGTTGCCATCACCAGGCCCCGCCAACACCACGTTCAGGTGACTGCGCGTGCCGTCGACATAGCCGGGCGTTCGTCCCTGACGCAGGTTGTGCCTCGCGACGAACGCGACGCGCGATTGGGACACTCCGGCCAACCGCACCGACACACGGGGTATGCGTTCTTCATCATCGTGTTCAGGCATCATCCAACCTCCATCCATCGCAGATCCCGCCCTTTTTAAGGCCGATCGCCTTAAGCGGGAATCACTAAATGGTGCTGCGCGACACCAAGTCCCAGCGTCGTCCTCCGGGGGTTTGGGGAAGGTTTCGAAAGGAAGGGGCACCCTTCCTTCGCCTACAGCACCCGAAGGGTGCTAGTAGGTTAAACACCGGGGCCATCGTTCTCTCAAAAGGCCGACCCTGCTGCGTGTGCCTTGCGTTGGATGACGCTGGATTGCCCGCACGAAGACGATAGCCACGATAACAACCGGCTTGGCATCCGGCGCACATCCTTGGGACGCTCCACCGCAACCCCGCAGCCACATACCCCGCAATGTGGCAATGCGGCACCGCCCCCTGCTGCCTCCCCCTGCCCCCACC
>JAGDVQ010000060.1 GCA_023255715.1 Thiomonas sp. | reverse complement strand
CCAGCTGGCGCTGCAGTCGCCACGCCGCCGCGTTGCCGGTGGCCTGCAGCGGCCCGAGGTGCTGCGCACGCAGCGCGGGCAGATGGGCATCGACACGGCGTGCGAGTGCGTCCGGCGGCAGCGCGAGCAACTCCAGCGCCAGCGGCTCGGGAGCAGACCACACCAGCGACACCATGGGCTGGCCCTGCATCGGTGCCAGCGGCAGCAGGGCGATGACGCCGCCGTCGGCAAAGGTCTGGAAGGCCACGCCGTCGTGCGGCGCGGCGCAGACGAAATTGGCCACCACGCCGCGCTGCATGTAGTCGTGCACGTCCATCGGAATGCCAGAGGCCTTGCGCACCAGGCTGTTCTCGCCGTCCGCGCCGACCAGCAGCGCGGCCTGCAGTGTGCGTCCATCGTGGGTCTGGATCTGCCAGCCGCTGGCGGGCGCGTGATGCAGGCGCTCGGCCTGTGCGGGGTCGATCTGGACCCGTCGCTCGAAACGCAGCGCCAGATCGAGTGCGGCTTCGATGGCATCGGACTCGACGATCCACGCCAGTGCCTCGGCCCGGGCGTCCTGCGCCCGGAATGTGAGCTGCGCCCCGTCGGCGCGGATGTGCATGGTCTGCACCGGCTGCACGCGTTCTGGCGGAATGTGCGGCCACACGCGCAGTTGATCGAGCAATTGCCGCGACGCGGCATTGAGCGCATACAGCCGCTGGGTGTAGCGATCGGGCGGCAAGGGCTGCGCAACCGCGTGCGCGCCCAGCAGGGCAAGGTTCAGCCCGGCCTGGGCCAGTGCCAGGGCGCAGGCCTTGCCGACGATGCCGCTGCCGAGAATCAAGAGGTCAGGAGATGGGGTGGACATGAGGACATCGCGGCGCCTGCCGCCGCGTTTTTTTGGGAACTCTGGCGTGTCAGACAAGCTGCCTAGAATCGACAACCATGTTTGCCAACACAGCCCGCATTGTGCCCCTGACGGCCGTTCCGCGTGGCGCAAGTCCCGACAATGACTGAGGGCACTGCGCCGCTGCCGCCCATGCCCGCGCCGCGCAAGCGCTGGCTGATGCGGCTGCTCAAGGGCCTGCTGGCCGCGTTGCTGGCTGCAGTCATTCTGGTGGTGGGCGGGTTGAGCATCGTGCTGCTCACCTTCGATCCCAACCAGTACAAGGCCATGCTGATCCAGGTGGTGAAGGAGCGCGAACACCGCACGCTCACGCTGCCGGGCACCATCGCGCTGGAGTTGTTTCCGCCGCTGACCCTGCGCACCGGGCCGTTCACCCTGAGCGAGCGCGATTCCTCCGCAGTGTTCGCCCGGGCCGACGACCTTCGGCTGCACCTCGACCTGTTTGCCCTGTTGCGCCGCAAGCTGGTGGTGGATCGTGTGGTGATGATCAAGCCGCAGGTCCACGTCGCCCGCAATGCCCAGGGGCAGTTCAACTTTGCCGATCTGCTGCCCGACAGCAAGCCCGATGCCGCACAGGCGCGCAGCCCGCTGGGTCTGTCGGTGCACCGCCTGCAGGTCGAGCAGGGTGTCATCACCTTCGATGATGACAAGGCGCAGTTCCACGGCGAGTTCGCCGGGCTGGATCTGGAGCTCGCCGGGCTGGACGGCGGCAGCGCGGGCAGCTTGCACCTCGGCACCACCGCGCGCTTCGTTCAGCCCGCGCTGGCGACCCGCATCGACCTGCGCGGCAAGTTGCAGTCCGACCCCGCGCAGCACAGCCTGGCGCTGTCCGATCTGGCCTTGTCGGTGCAGGGCGATGCGCTTGGCCTCAAGACCATGCAGACCCAGGTCAACGTGGCCCGGCTGGGCCTGAGCACCCGTCCGGCGCTGACCCTCGGTGCGCAGCAGGGCAGCCTCAAGACCACGGCGCGCACCGCCGATGGTGAGGCACTGACCGCGCAGGCCAGCCTGCCGACCTTCAACCTCCAGGGCGACGCGCTGCAGCTCGGCGCGCTCCACGCGGAGCTGCACCTGGCCGCGCCGCAGCCGGTGCAGGTGGATGTCAGCACCCAGCAAGCCACGGGCACGTGGCACGCACTGCGCATTCCCATCGCGCAGGTCGATGTGCAGCGTGGCGCGGTAAATGCGGCCGGCGCGCTGCAGTTCACCCTGGCCTCGCCGCTGCAACTCGATCTGTCCCAGTCGCGCTGCGACCTGGTGGCGCTCAAGCTGTCGGGGCAGGTGACGGGAGCCGACGCGGCCAGGCCGCACACCCTGGCGCTGCAGGGCAACGCGCGCTATGCGGCCGCTGCGGGCACCGCGCCGCAGGCGGCACAATTCGCGTTGCAGGGATTGCTGGCCGGGAGCGCGGTCAAGGCCTCGGGCAGTTGGACACAGCCCGGCGCCGTGAAGCTCGACCTGAACGCAGACCGCATCCAGCTCGACGACTGGCTGCCACCCGCGCCCGCCAAACCTGCGGCCCGGAAGCCTGCCGCGGCAACCGACACGCCCATCGACCTCTCGGCCTTCCGCACCGTCGCGCTGAACGCGCAGTTCAAGATCGGCAGCCTGCTGTTCAAGGGCATGCAGTGGAGCGCGGTGCAGGGCACTCTCGCCAGCGACCGCAAGACCCTGACTCTGCAGCCATTCAGCGCGCAGGGGTTCGGCGGCACGGTGGGCGCCACTCTGCATGTCGATCTGGCGAGCCAACACTATGCCCTGCAGCAAACCGCGCGCGACGTCAGTGTGCAACCCATTCTGCAGGCCCTCACGGGCAAGGCTTTTCTGCTCGGCAAGGCCAGTTGGACGCTGGATCTGAACGCCCAGGGCAAGACCCGGCAGGCCTTGATGTCCAGCCTGTCGGGCAAGGCGCGGCTGGACGTGAAAAACGGCGCCGTCAAAGGGTTCAGCCTGGCGCAGATGCTGCGCAACGCCCGCGCGCTGCTGGCTGCGCGCAAGGACAGCAGCTTCGCTGCCACGCCGGGAGAGCAGACCGACTTCACCGCGCTGGGGGCGACCCTGAATCTGCAAGACGGCGTGGCGAAAAACAGCGATCTGCTGGTGCAGAGCCCCTTGCTGCGGGTGGGCGGCGAAGGCTGGTTCGACCTGCCCAGACAGCGCCTGGACTACCTGCTGCTGCCCAGCGTGGTCGGCACGCCGCAGGGACAGGGCGGCGCGGAGCTTGCAGCCCTGCGGGGCATCACCGTGCCGGTGCGCGTGAGCGGCAGCTTTGCCCAGCCGGACTCCACCGTGCTGTGGTCGCAGGCTGGCGGCAATCTGCTGCGCCGCGCGCTGCAGACCCAATTGGAGGACGCGTTGCGCAAGGAGCTCGCGCCGCAGCAAGCCAAACCCTTGCGGCCGGTCATCCCCGGTCTGTTCAAGGGGCTGCTGCCCTGAACACCCCGCTCACAGCCGCAGCACCACCGGCCAGTCGGGCAGCTCGTTGCGCCTGCCCGCAGGGTGCAAGGGAGCGTGGCGGGCGAGCAGGGCGCTGACCCCGGCAATACCCTGCAGCGCCGCGTCCTCGAAACGGCCCTGACGCAGCAGCGCTTCCATGTCGCGGCACACCTGTTCCCAGGCGAGCGCATCCACCTGCTGGTGAATGCCACGGTCGGCGACGATTTCCACGTCGCGCTCGGCCAGCAGCAGGTAGATCAGCACGCCGTCGTTGTGCTCGGTGTCCCACACCCGCAGGTGCGAGAACACCTCGATGGCCCGCTCGCGCGCGGTACATCCCCGCCAGAGTTCGGGCAGGTCGAGCGCACCCTCCACGGCAAAGCGGATCTCGCCGCCGTGTTGCTGCTCGGCGGCATGAATGGCCTGCGCGATGGCCTGCAGCGTGGCCTTCGGAAACGCCCTGCGCACGCGCCAGGGCGCAAAGGCAAGATGACGGATCAGGCGTTTGATCTGCATCTCACCACCGGCCCGAAGCGCCGCCTCCGCCAAACCCGCCACCACCGCCGCTGAAGCCGCCGGAGCCGTTGCCCCCACCGAAGCCGCCC
>JAGDVQ010000140.1 GCA_023255715.1 Thiomonas sp. | reverse complement strand
TGGATGGTGCGTTACGCCCGCCGCGCGCAGCGCAGGCGGCGCGGCCTGCCGATGGAGCGCACCGGGCTGCACGGCCGCCCCGCCTTCGTCGCCGCGCGCATCCATAGCCTGCGCGAACTGCGCTGAGGCTCAGTCGACGTCCAGTGCGTCGCCCAGTTCCTTCGCCCGCTGCGCCGCAGCGTGCAGTGCGCGGCCAATGGTTGCCTGCATGTCTGCCGCGTCGAACACCGCCAGCGCCGCTGCGGTGGTGCCGCCCTTGCTCGTGACATTGGCACGCAGTGTGTCCAGCGGCTCGCTGCTGCCCTGCGCCAAGGCCGCTGCACCCGCCAGCGTGGCCAGCGCGAGTTCACGCGCCTGCGCGGCGGTGAGGCCAAGCTCCTCACCCGCGCGGCTCATGGCCTCGGCCAGATAGAACGCATACGCCGGGCCGGAGCCGGACACCGCGGTCACGGCGTCGAGCAGGTCCTCGCGCTCGACCCACACCCGCGCGCCCGCAGGCGCGAGCAGCGCATCGGCCACGGCGCGATCGGCGGCGCTGGCCTGCGCGCTGGCATACAGCCCGGTGATGCCCTGACCGATCAGCGCCGGGGTGTTGGGCATGGTGCGCACCAGGCGCTGCGCGCCGGTCTTGCGGGCGATCGCCGCGCAGCGCACCCCGGCCATGATGCTGACCTGCAGCGCATCGGCGAGATGCGGCCGGCAGTCGGCTGCGGCCTGCGCGAACTGCTGCGGCTTGACCGCCCAGACCACCGCCTGCGCATCACGCAGTTCCTCGCCCGGTGCGTCCAGCAGGCGCACGCCCCCGAAGCGCTGCTGCAGCCGCTGACGCTGCTCGGCAAACGGCTCGACGACCAGAATCCGCGCGGCCACGGCTCCGGCGCCGAGCAGTCCGCCGATCAAGGCGCTGCTCATATTGCCGCCACCAATGAAGGCGACGATGGGAAGGGAAATCCCTGACGGGTTGGAATGGGACGTGGTCGTGTTCATGCGTGCATTATTCCTGCAAGACGGCACCACCGATTCACCGATAATTCATGTCTCATGCGCATTCTCGCCCTCGACACCAGCACCGAAGCCCTGAGCGTGGCGCTCAGTGTGGACGACATCTGCCAGACCCGCGACGAAGTCGGCGGTGCGCGGGCCTCGCAGCGCCTGCTGCCGCTGTGCGCTGAACTGCTGCAACAGGCCGGACTGCGGTTCTCCGATCTCGACCTGATCGGCATGGGCGCCGGGCCCGGCGCCTTCACCGGTCTGCGGACCGCAGCGTCGGCAGCGCAAGGCCTGGCCTACGCCCTGGACATTCCGGTGGCGCGCGTCGACACCCTGATGGCACAGGCGGAAACCGCCTTTCCGCTGCTGCACGCCAACGGCACGGTGCAGTGCAACCCGGCGCAGATCGAACCCGGCAGCATCGTCATCGCTGCAAACGACGCCCGCATGGGCGAGATGTACTGGGCGCTGTTTCAGGCCGACGGCACAGGCTGGCAGCAGCTTCATCCTCCGGCGGTCCACTCCCCCGAGCATGCCTTGCTGGCCTGGGCCGAAGTTCTAGCCGCCCTGCCCGTCCGTCCCGGTGCGGACGTCCCGCCACTGCTGGCCTGCGGCAATGCCTGGAGCCCGCATGCGGAAGGCCTGTCCGCCGCATGCGCCCGCCTGTCTGCCAACAACCCGCGCCTGCACGCGCTGCACCGCGCCGTGCTGCACGCGACCGACTGCACACCCTCCGCGGCAGCGGTCGCGCGGCTGTCACGGCAGCAGCATGCCGCCGGACGCACGGTGGCGGCTGCGCAGGCGCAGCCAATCTATGTCCGCGACAAGGTGGCCCTCACAACGGCCGAACGCGAACTCGCCCGCGCATGAACGCCCGCCTGCGCCCCCGCGACGACCCTGCCGCAGCCGGGCAGATTGCCTATGCCCTGCGGCAGATGACCCCGGCCGATCTCGACGCCGTGGCGCAGATCGAGACCACGGTCTACACCTTTCCCTGGAGCCGCGGCAACTTTGCCGATTCGCTCACTGTGCAGTATCACGCCCAGGTCCTGACCGACCAGACCAACACCGTGCGCGGCTACTTCGTCGCCATGCCCGGCGTGGAAGAAATGCACCTGCTCAACATTTCCGTTGCACCGGAAGTGCAGGGCCAGGGACTGAGCCTGCTGATGCTCGACGCGGTCACCCTGCTCAGCCGGGCCGACGGCGCCCACCTGTTGTGGCTGGAGGTGCGTCCCAGCAACACGCAGGCAGTGCGCATCTACGAGCGCTACGGCTTCTACCCCATCACCCGGCGGCGCGACTATTACCCGGCGCAGGACGCGAACGGACGCCCCTGCCGCGAAGATGCCCTGGTGATGTCCGCACAGGTCGGCGACCTGCTGCAGCGCCGCGGCCTGCGCACGGCGCCAATCGGCTGAACCCATGCCCGACCTTCCCGACCAAACCGCCACGCCGGGGCCGCACATCACCCGGCAAACCGTGCGGTGGACGCAGGCGCTTGGCCTGGGGCCGCTGTTCGTGCGACGCAGCGTGCTGGAGCAACAGGCAACGCCGCGAAGCGCCGCGCCCGCCGTTCCCCCTGCCGTGGCGGCACCCGTGTCTGACGCCTCGGCTGCGCGGGCCACTGCAGTGGCCAAGCCTCGCATCGCCAGCCAGCCGTCGCCCGCAGCCCTCTCGGCATCCAGCACCGAGCGGGCCAGCGCGATTGCCCGCATGGGCTGGGAGGAACTGCACGCAGCCACCCAGACCTGTCGTGCCTGCAAGCTGGGCGGCAGTCGGCATCAGGCCGTGTTCGGCAGCGGCTCCACCCGGGCCCGCTGGATGATCGTGGGCGAAGCCCCGGGCGCGGAGGAAGACCGCCAGGGCGCGCCTTTTGTCGGCGCTGCCGGACAGTTGCTCGACGCCATGCTGCACGCCATTGGCCTGGATCGTGGCGCCGACGATCCGCAACGCGCCGTCTATATCGCCAACGTGCTCAAGTGCCGCCCGCCCGGCAACCGCAACCCGCAAGCCGAAGAAGTGGCCCAATGCGCCCCCTTGCTGCAGCGCCAGATCGCCCTGCTTCAGCCCAGCCTCATTCTCGCGCTCGGACGCTTTGCCGCGCAAAGTCTGCTCGGCAGCAATGCGCCCATCAGCCAGTTGCGGGGTCAGGTGCATCATTTCGCTGGTATTCCGGTGATCGTGAGCTATCACCCCGCCTACCTGCTGCGCAACCCGGCGGACAAGGCGCGCGTCTGGCGGGATCTGTGTTTTGCACGCGACACCGCCAGCAAAGCAACGCCAGGTTGAGCCCCCTAGACCCGCCGCTTGCGCGTCAGGCTCTTCGGTTTATTGTGAAATCATGTGACATAGTTCACACTTTTTGCACTGCGTTTTGGTGATATGGGGGTTGACCCCGAGCACACGCACTGCTCCAAGGCCGAACAATGTAAATATCGTAAACAAGCGATGCGCGCCGGCACTACATCGGGGGTACGGCACGGACATTGCCCGCAAACTGGAGAGAGACATGCAAATCGATACCGCGTTTTTCATCAATGCCATCGGCATTGCCATCATGATCTATGGCCTGGTGGACGTGCTGCTGTTGCGCAGCAAGATTCCCGGTGGCCAGGTCGGCAAGGCCTGGAAGATGCTCACCTTGCTGATCGGGCTGTTCACCGTGGGCTATCTGGTGTCGCCATTCTTCAGCACCCTGCCTGCAGATTCGATCCGCATGATCGTCTCGCTGATTTTCCTCTTCGGCGCGGTGTACGTGATTCTGACTGTGCGTCTGCTCTATCGCATCATTGCCGAACTGACCGCCTGAGCCGATTGGTTTGCCCATGCAAAAAGCCCGGTTGAACACCGGGCTTTTTGTTGTGCGCAACGCCGCAGGGCGGCTCAACGCATTTCGTCGCGGATGTACAGATCGCCCTTGAGGCTGGCGATGTAGGCCGCGAT
>JAGDVQ010000125.1:260-4004 GCA_023255715.1 Thiomonas sp. | reverse complement strand
CTTGCTGCGGCTCTGCTCGTGCTGCTGTGGCTGCTGGGTGAGTTGCCCATGGGCGGGCTGCTGTCGCAATGGCTGAGTCTGCCCCTGCTGGCGCTGGGCGTCCTCTTTGCCGCATCGCTGCGGCGGCGCGCGGCGCAGGCGCGCGAGATCACACCCGTCGGCATGCTGTTGGAGCCGGAGAAGGAAGGCGCTCTGAGCGCGTCCAGCAAGGTGTGGACGCAGCGTATCGGCCCGCTGCTGCTGGCTTCCCTGCTGGTGCTGGCGCTGGGTGGCGTGATCGGCGCGGTCATCGTCATCGGCCTGGGCGCGATGTTCGGCCTGGGCCTGGCCAGTATCGGCGCATTCGCCCGGATGATGACCCCCGGCATGGGCATGGCTGCTGGCATGGGCGCGGTGGCCGGGTCGCTCATGACCCTGCTGCTGCTCGTTCTGCTGGCGCTCTATCTGTTCAGCGTGGCGTTCTGGTTCGTCAACACCCTGGTGGCGATCGGCAGTGTGAGCCCGTGGAATGCGGTGAAGCTGTCGGTGCGCGCCGGCTTTGCCAATCTGGCGCCGATCACCCTGTTCACCCTGCTACTCTTGCCCATCTCGCTGCTGGCCATGCTGCCGATGGGTCTGGGGCTACTGGTGCTGTTTCCGGTGCTCTCCGGCGCCTCCGCCGCGTCATACTTCGACGTGTTCGGCGCCGACACTCCCGCCTGATTTCCTTCATACCAACCCGCCATGAACGTCGTCGACTACCTGCGCCAGCACATCCGCACCGTTCCTGACTGGCCGTCTCCCGGCGTGCAGTTTCGCGACATCACCCCGCTGCTGCAGAACCCGCGCGTGTTCCGGGTGCTGATCGACCAGTTCGTCCACCGCTACATGGCGCCCGACCTGCGCCCCGACGTGGTCGCCGGCATCGACGCCCGCGGCTTCATCCTGGGTGCGGTGATTGCGTATGAACTCAACATCGGCTTCGTGCCCATCCGCAAAAAAGGCAAACTGCCGTTTGCCACCGTGTCCGAGGAATACGAGCTGGAATATGGCAGCGCCACGGTCGAAATCCACACCGACGCGGTGCGCCCGGGCGACTGCGTGCTGCTGATCGACGATCTCATCGCCACCGGCGGCACCATGATGGCCGGCAAGCGCCTGCTCGAAAAACTCGGCGCCGTCGTGGTGGAGGGCGCGGCCATCGTCGATCTGCCCGAACTCGGCGGCTCCCGGCTGTTGCGCGAGGCGGGGCTGCCGCTGTTCACCCTGGTCGACTACGCCGGCCACTGAAATGCGGACGCTCCCGCGTGCCCGCCATGCGCTGTTGCTCGCGCTGTGGTGGGCGCTCGCGATGGTCTGCGCACTGCCGGTGCAGGCTCAGCAAATGGCCATGCCCGAGGTCTCGTTGCGCAGCGTGGACGGCATCGCACTGCAGGGTTCCACCGCCATCCTCGATCTCACCCTGAACATCCGCAACTCCGGCGCACTCACCCTGCCGCTGCAAAAACTGCGTTTCGCGCTGCAGTTCAACGGCCTGGACGTGGCGCAGGGCGTGAGCACCGCGCCGGTCGCCATTGCGGCGCAACAGCAGGCGCAGGTGCCGGTGCAGGTGAACGTGGACAGCGCCACCCTGCTGACCCTCATCGCCACCCTGCCACCCGGTGGCACGGTGGATTACCTCATCAAAGGCACCGCAGAAATCGGCCAGACCCTGCTGCAGATTCCTTTCAGCCACAGCGGGGCGGTGCGGCTGGTTGTGCATTGACCTTCAGGGCGTGACAGGCGCGGCGTCGAGTTGACGCCGCATCATGCGGTGCGACCACAGACCGCCGAACGGAATGAGCGAGGCCAGAAACACCGCAGCCCCACGCGCGGGCGTCAACTGCCCGCGTGACAGCGTCACGAACAGCGCAAGCGTGGCCCAGATGAACAGCGCGCCATGAATCGGCCCGATGATCTTCACCCCGACCGGCCAGTCCGCCAGGTACTTCAGCGGCACGGCCAGCAGCACCAGCGCGATGAGCGATGAACCTTCGATCAGCGCCATGACACTGAGGTGGTTGAGCGGGGACTTGAACATGTGATTGGCTCCGGCGACAGGAGTGAACAGATGCACGGAATGCTATGTGCCAAAAAATCCCCTGCACCGCGAAGACGACCAGGCGTTTGGCGAGGAATTGCTAAACCGCAAGTCAGCGGGGGGTTGGGCCTCTGCCGTGCAACGACGCCACCGACTCAGCCGGAGTCACGCATCAGCGACATCGTTTCACTGTGCTGCATGTAGTCGGACAGAACTGTCTCGGCGTCTCCAAAACGACGAAGTTTTCCACGCTCCAGCCAGAGCGCCTTGTTGCAGGTTTGTCGGATGATCTCGGGGTTATGGATTGCGAGAACGACGATTTCCGCGCGGTCGTGCAGTTGCTTGAGCCGCTGTGCCGCCTTTTCCTGAAACCCGGCATCGCCAACTCCGACGACTTCATCGAGAAGCAGAATGTCGGCGTCGACCGCCGTGGCAATTGCAAATGCCAGCCGCAGCCGCATGCCGCTGGAATAGGTGCGCAGCGGAAGATCCAGGTAGTCACCCAGTTCGGTGAAGTCGGCAATGTCCTGCGTCTTGGCGCGGATTTCCGTATCGCCCATGCCCAGCAGCAAGCCGCGCAGCCGAATGTTCTGCCGCCCGGTCGACTGCTCGTCCATCCCCAGATTGATATCGAGCAGCGGCACCGCGCGCCCGCGCACCTCCACCGTGCCGGCAGTGGGCGGATAGATGCCCGCCAGCACGCGCAGCAGTGTGGATTTTCCTGCACCGTTGTGGCCAATCAGTCCCAAACGGTCACCGGCCCGCAGTTCCAGACTCACGCCGTCGAGCGACCGCACGACGACCACACCGGTGCTGTCTTCCGCAATGCGGTTGCGTCGTCCCAGCCGCATCACCCGTCTTTTCAGCGATTGCGCGGACACATCGAAAATGGGCAAATCCAGGCTCACCTGGTGCAAGCGGATTGAAACGCTCATGGCTCTTGCCTCGCCTTAAACCCAGTACGGGATGCGCTTGTGGTAGCGCCCCGTCATCCACAGCGCCAGCAGCCCGCCGATCAGCGCCATGCCCGCCGTGATCGCCCAGGTCATCATGGGTGGCACCTCGCCGACCAGCGGCTGTCGCACCACGTCAATCAAGTAGGCCAAAGGGTTGAACGTGACAATCCAGCGATGTTGCTCAGAGAGCATGGCCCCATGGAACAGGATCGGCGTGACATAGAACGCCACTTGCAACAGCGCCGCGATGATCTGCGGAAAGTCACGAAAGCGTGCCGACAGCAGCCCGGCAATCATTCCGATCCAGAGCGCATTGCCCAAAAGCAGCGCGAGCCCCGGCACCACCAGGGGAAGAGTCGCCCAACTCTTGATCCCGAAGATCGCCAGCACTGCGGCCACGATGACGAAGTTGTGGGCAAAGATCACTGCATTGCGCCACAGCACCTGCAGCGGATAAATCAGCCTGGGGGTGTTGACCTGCCTGATGTAGCTGGAGCTGCTGATGTAAGCCATGCTGCCTTCGTTGACCACGCTGGAAAACAGCGTCCAGGTCACCAGTCCGATTGCCACCATCGGCAGATAGTCGGTCAGCTTCTGGCCGAACAGCGTGCCGTAGACCACGCCCAGGGCCGCGACGAGCACGCCCATGCTCACCGTCAGCCAGAACGGCCCCAGCTTGGACCGCGCATAGCGCTGGCGGATTTCCAGCCAGCCGAGCAAAGTCCACAG
>JAGDVQ010000125.1:0-250 GCA_023255715.1 Thiomonas sp. | reverse complement strand
GTCCACAGCCGCCACGCCCGCGCGCTGCGCATCAGATCGGCCAAACCCAGCAGAAAAAAAGACATGGAGCGCAAGCGCGAATCGATCAACCCGTCATCTTATGCGCGTCGGCACGTGGTCGACGATCCCGCGCGCAGTCTCAGAAGTTGTGAATGAATCGGGCGTGAAGGGTTCGTTCACAACTTCTCAGCCCGACCCCCATGCAGTCTTGCCGCCGATCAGGAGCAACACGACCGCCAGCGCGCGCTGC
>JAGDVQ010000033.1 GCA_023255715.1 Thiomonas sp. | reverse complement strand
CCCCGCCAGTAGCCGGTGATGGTGTAGGACAGTCTGGTGGAGGGCGGCCAGGCAGGCACTTCGACGGCCGGGGCCGAGGATTGCGGCAGCGGGGGCGAGGTGGATGCAGCGGGCGGTGCGGCACTGCTGGCGCTGCCGCTTGGACGACTGCCATCGCCGCTTGCGGGTGCGCTGCCCGGGTTGCCCGGCGCGCTGGCGATTGCGGGCGCAGAGGCTGGCGGCTGCGGTGCACTGATCGGCGGTGCGGGAACGGATGCGGCGACGGTCTCGACGGGGGGTGGCAAGGGCGTTGCCGGGGGCGCGGGAAGGGCCGCAGTGACCCGCTCCGGTGCGCGATGTGGCGCTGGTGCCGGAACTGTCGGCATGGGCGCGGGCCGCGGTGCCGGTGCCGGCGGGGGCGTGGGTTGAAGCAGCCGGGTGTAGATCGGTTCGGGCAGGTGGCCTGCCGCGAGGGGTTCAAACGCGTGGCCAAGCCAGACCAGCCCGGCCAGATGCAAGGTCAGCACGAGCAAGGCGAGCAGCAGCACGGCCAGCCAGCCCGGGCGGGCGCGCAGACCCTGGTGCGGGGTCATCCGCATCCCGTCGGGCCGCAGCCGCGCGCCAAGGCGCGCTGCGCGGAGAGGGGGTCTGTGCCTGGCGACATGCGCGCTATTTTGCCGGGGACGTGATGTCGTTGCCGGGACGGTGTGGCCGAGACTTTTCGCGCAGGGCCTCCACGCGTATGCTGCACATGCAGCGCACCCGGCGCACGGAGACCACCATGGCACAGACCCCGGAGTTCAAGGACTTCATTCCCGGCATGGAGTTTTTCCAGACCCTGCTCAAAGGCACGGGCATGCCCTCGCAGTTCGCCAATTGGGTGGCGCCGACCATGGACTTGAAGGAGATCGAGCAGAAGATCACCGATCTCAAGGCCGTGCTGAGCTGGCTGGAAACCAATGCGCGCATGACGCAGAACATGATTCAGGCGCTGGAGGTGCAACGCATGACCCTGCACGCGCTCAAGTCCATGAATGTGGATTTGCAGGCCTTTGCCAAGGGCATGGTGGCCGAACCGCCGCCCAAGACGGCCACGGCCGCGGCGCAGGAGGCGCAAGCGACCTCGACCGCCACCGCCGAAGCACCGCCGCAGGAATCTGCCACGGCGCCCCTGTTCGACCCGATGCAGTGGTGGACCACCATGACCCAGCAGTTCACCGACCTGGCCAGCAAGGCGATGCAGGAGGGCGGTGCGATGCAGGCGGGTTTTGCCGCGCCGACGGGGGCGGACGCGACAAGCGCGCCGGTCAGCCCACCTGCAAAGCCAGCCAAGCCTGCGGCAAAACCCGCTGCCAAGACGGCCGCGAAAAAAGCGGCGCGGCCCTCAACCGCCGCGGCCAAGCGTGCCCGGCCGTCCGCCCGATCCGCGCGCTGAGTGGGGGGCTGCTGCCGCCAGCATGTTTTCTGGACGGCTCTGCCGCCCTTACGCCCCCACCCAGCGCACCAGCTCCTGAGCGGGCATGACGCCGGACTGGCGCTTGACTTCCTGACCGCCGCGGTACAGCGCCAGCGTGGGGATGCTGCGGATGCGGCTGCGCACCGAGATCTGCGGGTTGGCGTCGGTGTCGACCTTGGCCAGCACCGCGCGGCCCTGGAGCAGCTTGGCAGCCTGGGCGAATTGCGGCGCCATCATCTTGCACGGCCCGCACCACTCGGCCCAGAAATCCACCACCACAGGCAACTCGCTCTTGGCGATGAAGCGCTCGAAGCTGGCATCGGTAAGGCTGACGGGCGCAGGGGGCAGAACCTCCTGGCCGCACTTCCCGCAGACGGGGGCATCGTGCAGGCGGTCATCGGGGACGCGGTTGAGGGTGGCGCAGTGGGGGCAGACGACGAGCATGACGACCTCTTGGAAGAAGAACTGCGGACAACATGCGGCGAGGCGGAAGGCTTTTCAAGTGGCGCCACACAGCGCGGGCGGCGCGGCGTTTCCCTGCGCGCGGGTTTGAGGCTACATTGCAGTCCATCATCCCTTTCTTGCGCTCTGTCAATCATGCCGCGTATCGCCTATCTGCCGCAACACCATGCCGAGCCCGAAGACCTGGTGGCTGCCATCCGCCAGCGCCGGGGCGGCGCGTTGCTCAATCTCGATCGCATGCTGCTGCACAGTCCGGCATTTGCGCGCGGCTGGAATGGCCTGCTCGGCGCCGTGCGCGGCGAGCTGGCGCTCGATCCCGCCCTGCGCGAGCTGGCCATCTGCGTGGTGGCGCGGCTGAACGGGGCGGATTACGAGTTCATGCATCACGCCCAGCCGTTCATCGCGGCCGGGGGCAGTGCGGAGCAGCTCGCGCTGCTGCATGACATTCCCGCAGCGGTGGAAAACCGGCTGGCATTCTCCGCGCAGGAACGCGCGGTGATGGCCGTCACCTACGACATGACGCGGCGGGTGCGGGTGAGCGAGGCGCATTTCGCCGCCATCCGCGCGCTGCTGCCGCAGCAGCAGGTGGTCGAGCTGGTGGGGGTGATCGCGGCGTACAACATGGTGTCGCGCTTTCTGGTCGCGCTCGATGTGGGGATTGAAGACCGCTCGGAGTCGGACGCGGCGCACTGAGGCGCGCGACACGCGAAGGAGTTGGCATGACGCAGGTGTTGCACTGGGCGCTGGAGTACCGGGCGCTGACCCTGGTGTTGATCGGTCTGGTGCTGGCGGCGCTGACGCTGTTCACCAGCGACCGCGCGCCGCATGCACTGCGGCTGGCGCAGGTGGTGCTGCGCTGGTTTTTGCTGTGCTCCATCGGCGCGGGTTTTCTGTGGGTGAGCGCGCAGCAGGTGTTGCCGCAGGCGGCGGGCGATCCGCTGCGTGTGCAGATCGGGCTGGCCGCGCTGGGGTTTGCCGTGGTGGGCGTGGCCAGCGCGTGGGGCGGGCTGGGCATGCGGCTGGCGGCGCTCATCGGGCCGTCGGTATGGATTGTCGGCAGCCTGCTGGGCAAGGCCGCGGGTCTGGACGGCTCGGGCTGGAGCAGCCTGTTTGGTCTGTCTGACGCACTGGTGCCGCTGGTGGGCTTTGCGCTGCTGGGCTGGCAGTTCCGCGCGCAGCGGCATCGCAGCGTGTTTGCGCGCTCGCGGCTGTAGGTTCAGGCCGCCCGGGCGCTGGCGGCGAGTTGCCGCAGTCCGCTGATGGCACGCACGCCATACCAGCTGGCCCATTCTCCCGGGATGCAGTGCACCTGCGGGTGCAGGCCGCGTGCGGCCAGCAGCTGGCGCACTTCGTCGGCGTGCCGCGCGCCAAAACGATAGGGCTCGCTCGACAGCAACACGCAGTCCACCGCGTCCAGCCAGGGCGCGGACCAGTCGAAGGTCGGGTAACGGCTATTTCCGGGCTGGTGCAGGCCGTCGCCGCCATGCACGGCGGGCAGGGTGTGCCAGCCGACTGCGGCCAGGCTCTGGCTGATGTAGGTGTCGCGCGCGACCGTCATCCACGGCGACCGCCAGATCAGGTAGAGCACTTTGCGCGGGGCAAAGCGGTTGGCGCGCAAATTGGCGAGCACGGCGTCGAGTTGCTGGCGCAATTGCGCGGCGCGTTGCGCCGTGCCCGGCACCTTGGCGAATGCGTCGCCGAGCAGGTCGAACAGCGCCAGATTGTCCTCGGGGGTCTGCGGGTGGGTGACCAGGACGTGCGGCACGAAGGCGCGCAGCGCGTCCACGGTGTCGCGGGTGTTTTCGTCGATGTTGACCAGCACATGCGTGGGCGCAAGCGCGCGCAGCGCGGCAAGGCGCACGTCCTTGGTGCCGCCGACCTTGGGAATGTCGCGCACCGCGGCGCGCGGATGCACGCAAAACCCGGTACGGGCGACGAGTTGCGGGCGCAGCCCGAGGGCGCACAGCGTCTCGGTCAGGCTGGGCACCAGGCTGGCGATGCGCGCCTCGGTTCCTGCCGGCGGGAAGGTCTGGCCGAGCGCGTCGGTGACTTCGGCTTGCGGCATGTCGGCACGCGGCGGGTTCAGGCGGTTTCGCGCAGCGGGGCGC
>JAGDVQ010000027.1:348-23027 GCA_023255715.1 Thiomonas sp. | reverse complement strand
CATCAGCACTCCTCAGCGTGCACACGGCGAACCCTTCTGCCGCCCAGACTCCTAGGAGATGACGCGCTCGATCTGTTCAGCCAGCCCGCGCTGCAGGTTGCCGATGTGCGCGATCTGCGACTGCAGCTCGGCGATGCGGTCGTGCAGGCTGTCCTTGGTGTCTTCGATGCGCTGCAGGGTGGCGAGACGGCGGTTGAGCTGCTTCTTGCGCTCGCGGACCTGACTGTCGAGCTGGGCAATGGCCGAGCGGTCCCAGTTTTCGATGTCGCGCAGGGCGCGCTCGAACAGATCGCGCACCCGGGCCGACAGCGCGCGCAGGGTGCGCAGGGTGTAGGCGTTGTTCTGCAGCTTGAGCCAGTTCACTCCGGACAGGTGTTCGGTGTAGGCGGCTGCCACGCGGTCGAATTCCTGCATCAGTCCACTCATGCGCAGCACGCGCGGGGCCGAGACGGTGAAGCCGAATTCGCTGTTGGCGCGCATGAAGGCCGCTGCGAGCATCTGGCGGATTTCCTCGATCTGTGTTTCCGCGTTCACCAGCCGCGTGCGCAGATCGGTGGTGATGCGGGTCAGCTCACCCTTGACGCCGACCTTGAGCAGGGCGCTGCCCATGCGGGCTTCGAGCTGTTCGAGATCGCGCAGCACGGATTTGGCGTCGAACTGTTCGCGCAGCTTTTCCAGCATGCGGTTGTTCACCGCGCGCAGGGCCAGCACTTGCGCCATGCCGGCGTCGAATTCATTGCGCTCGGCGGCCAGGCGCTGCAGCATCAGCACCACCATGTTGGCGTTCTTGCCGCGCAGGCCCAGGAGTTCGTCGAGCTGGTCTTGCGCGTCCTGAAGCTGCTTGCGCAATTGTTGCGAAACATCGGCCTGCACTTGTTCGACCGTTTCGCGCAGGCCGCCTTGCAGCATGCTGCGGCGGTCGATGTTGGCGGCGCGGTTGAGCGCGTTTTCCAGCTGCCCCATGCCGGAGCGGGCCAGCAGCGCGCCGTCGGACTGAATGCGCGCCAGCAGCGCCTTGTGTGCTGAGACCGGGAACACGCGATCGGCCGCGAGGCGCAGGGTCTGCGCCGTGGTCTGCACCTGGTGATCGATGCTGGCCGCGATCTGCGGCGCGGTGAGCAGCGGGTCCCAGAGCGCATCGACCTTGTTGAGCGCCACCAGGGTTTGCGCGCCACTGGTGGGGGCGATGTGACGGTTCCAGATGTCCAGGTCGCTGCGGGTCACTCCGGTATCGGCGCCGAGCACGAACACCACGGCGTTGGCCGAGGGAATGAGCGAGAGGGTCAGCTCGGGTTCGGCGCCCACGGCGTTCAGGCCGGGCGTGTCGAGAATGGTCAGCCCTTGATCGAGCAGGGGATGGGGGAAGTTGACCAGCGCATGCCGCCACAGCGGAATTTCCACCTCGCCATCTGCGCCCGCGTTGATCTGCGCCAGCTCTTGCGCGTCGTGGAAAAAACCCAGCTCCTGTGCCCGCTCCAGCGGCACGCGCTGGGTGTCCGACAAATGCGTGAGCGCCTGCGCCAGACCTTGCGCGTCCTGACTGGGCAGGTCGAACTGCGTCCACACCTGCGGACTCGATTTCCATTGCGCCAGGGTTTGCGACTGCAGCCGGGTGTCGATGGGCAGCAGCCGCAGGCCGCGCGGCTGCGTGGCGTCGGAAAACAGCTCCATCGGGCACATGGTGGTGCGCCCGGCGCCTGCGGGCAGGATGCGCTGGCCGTGGCCGGAAAAGAAGATGGCATTGATCAGCTCGGACTTGCCGCGCGAGAACTCGGCAACGAAAGCCAGGGTCATGCGGTCGTTGTCCAGCCGGGCGATCTGCTGCTGCAACAGCGGACGCGACTGGTCAAGCAGCAGTCCACTGTCGTCGAGCCAGGCCAGCAGGGACCGTACGCGCTGCAGGCGTTCGGCGCGCCACTCGGCGTAGTCAAACAGGCCAGCGGTGAGGATGGGGGCTTCGACGTGTGGATTCATCGCGGCTGCGCATCAGGCAAGTCATTCAATGTGGGGGAAAGTAAAACACAGCCGCCCCTGAATTTCGATCAGCGATTTCCTACCTGGACCTTGCTTTGAGAACTTTTTGGCACTTGGGACAGAAATAGGTACTGCGCTGCCCCTGCACGATCTGCCGGATGGGCGTGGCGCAGACGCGACAGGGCAGTCCCTCCCGGCCATACACCTGCGCCTGCATCTGGAAATAGCCGAGTTCGCCGTCGCTGTGGGCGAAGTCGCGCAGGCTGCTGCCGCCCAGCGCCACGGCCTGCTGCAGCGTGTCGCGCACGGCCAAGGCCAGCCGCTCGCAGTCGGTGGGCCGCAGGTTCGAGGCGGGCGTGCGCGGGTCGATGCGGGCGCGAAACAGCGCCTCGCAGGCGTAGATGTTGCCGATGCCTGCGACGAGATGCTGCGACAGCAGCAATGGCTTGATCGCCGCACTGCGTCCGCGCAGCGCGCGGCAGAGCGCGGCGCCACTGAAGTCGACGCTCAAGGGCTCCGGTCCGAGCACGCGCAGCAGCGGGTGAGATTGCACGTCGGCACCCGCATGCCACAGCACGGCGCCGAAGCGGCGCGGGTCGCGCAGACGCAGCACACCGCGGTCGGTCTGCAGCTCCACATGCTCGTGCGGCGAAAGCGGCTCGGGCGTCTGCTGTGCGGGCGTCCAGCGCAGCGAGCCCGACATGCCCAGATGCACGATGAGCACACCGGACTCGGTATGCAGCAGCAGGTACTTGCCACGCCGCCGCAGAGCCGTGATGTGCTGCCCGACGAGCGCCGCCGGGTCGATGTTCAACGGCCATCGCAACGGCTTGCCCAGCCGCAGCGCACACACCCGCGCGTGCAGCAGCGCGGGCTCCAGACCCTGGCGGGTGACCTCGACTTCGGGCAGTTCAGGCATGCAGCACATTGTTCATCACACGATGGGGTTGCTGGCCCGCAGGGATAACGGCGCACTTCTACAATCGCAGCCTCTCGCTCTTCGACCCTCTTTCAGGATTCCCATGCGCGCTGCCGTTCTTGTGTCGGCCCTGCTGTTCCCGGCGATGTGTTCCGTCCCGGTTGTCGCCCAGGCGCAGCAGTCTGCGGCGCGGCTCAGTGCGCAAGACACCGCGCGCCACGTGTTTGCCGTCCTGGCGGGAGAGATTGCTGCCAACACCGGCCATCCCGGCGTGGCCTACACCGAGCTGCTCAAGGCGGCGAACGACCTCGACGCCGAGTCGCTCTACCGCCGTGCCGCGGAAATCGCCCTGCGCGCAGGTGCGCCCGACAAGGCGCTTGCGGCAGCACAGGCCTGGCGCAAGGCCAGACCCGATTCACGCGAAGCCGGTGCCTGGGTGGTGCAGTTGCAATTGATGACGGGCCGTACCAGCGAGGCGGGCGCAACGATTGCGCAAGACCTCGCCGCCACGCCGGAACCCCAACGGGGCCAGGCCATTGCCGATCTGTTGCCCCTGGCCGCGCAGGCCAGCGATCCGGCTGCGACCCTGACCATGATGCGCACCGCCCTGGCCGGGCAAAGGCAGTTTGCCCAGACTGATGTGGTCCTCGGGCTGCTGCGGGCCCGCGCCGGCGACCAGAAGGGCGGCTTTGCCGATGCCCTGCATGCGCTGAGCATCCAGCCCGGTCTTGCCCCGGCCGCGGCCTTGCTGCTGCAGCTCTACACCGTCAACCCGCAGGCGGCGGACGCCGCAATGCAGAAATTTGCGACGGCGCAACCGAAGGACACGGGGCTGCGTCTGGCCTGGGCGCAGGCTGCCCTGGGTCAGCAGCGCGATGGCATCGCGCTGGACAGCCTCGGCAAGCTGGTGGCCGAGGCGCCCGATCAGGCGCAGGCCTGGCTGTTGCTCGGCAGCCTGCAGTCCGAGTTTGGCGAGCCAGCAAAGGCCGTTGTCTCGCTGCAGACCTACCTGAAGCTGGCTCGCGAAGAGAGCACGCCGCCGCTGCTCACCCCGGCCTATCTCGCTCTGGCGGAGGCGTCGCGCAAGCTGGGCGACTTTGACCAAGCCAATCGCTGGCTCGACCAGGTGGTGCCGAACTCCGGCAATCAGCTTGCCGTGCTGAGCAATCGCGCAGCCATTCTGGTGCAGCAGGGCAAGATCAACGAAGCGCTCAAGCTGACCGACACCCTGCCGGACGCCACCGCTGCGCAGCGCAAGGATCGGCTGCTGGCGCGCGCGCAAGTCCTGCGCGAGGCGGGGCGGTTCGACGCCTCGTACAAGCTGCTGCAGTCCGGTCTGAAGCAAATGCCGGGCGATGTCGATCTGCTGTACGAAGCGTCGATGATGGCCGACAAGAGCGGGCACTTCAAGGAGATGCAGCAGATGCTGCGCAAGGCCATTGCGATCGACCCCGAATCGCAGCCTGCCTACAACGCGCTGGGCTATACCCTGGCCGAGCGGGGCGAAAACCTGCCCGAGGCGCGCAAGCTGGTGTCCCGTGCACTGGAACTCTCGCCGGGCAATCCCTTCGTGCTCGACAGCATGGGCTGGGTGGAATACAAGATGGGCCGCAACGATCAGGCCCTCGATCTGCTGCAACAAGCCTATGACGCCCGGCCCGACCCGGAAATCGGCGCGCATCTCGGCGAAGTGCTTTGGCAGCTCGGCCAGCACGACAAGGCGCGCGCCATCTGGAAAGCAGCGATCGAGCGCGCGCCGCATGACGCGATGGTGCAGGCCGTGCTGCGCAAGTACGGCGTGACCTTCTGATGCGCCGCCGCGTCCTTGTCTGGGGAACTGCGGGCCTGGTGCTTGCCGCGCTTGGCGGCTGCGCTGCTCCGCACATCACGTCTGCCAGCGCGGCAAGCGACACCCTTGCTGTTGCTGGACGGCTGTCTCTGGTCAGCGGCCCGCCTGATTCGCAAAAGGCGCTGTACGGCGGCTTTCGCCTGGAGCTGCGCGGCGCAGATTCAGGCGAGTTCGAGGTCTTTTCGCCGCTGGGGCAAATGCTGGCGCGCGCCCGCTGGAGCCCGGGTCAGGCCAGCCTGAACGACGGCAGGCAAACGCAAACCTATGCCTCTTTCGATGCCATGACCCGCGCGGCGCTCGGCGTGGCCTTGCCGCAGGCCGCGCTGCAGGATTGGGTTCGTGGCAGGCCCGCTTCCGGCCTGCCGGTGCAGCAACTGGCAGACGGCCGCTTCGAGCAGCTTGGCTGGCAGGTGCAGCCGGTCTGGCGAGATGGACATCTGGCCCTGCTCAAGGCGCAGCGTGCAGGCGGCGATCCGGCCGAACTGCGCATGGCGATCGAGTCGACCACGCCGCAAGACAAGGACACGGGCACGGCGGGCGGCAACTGAACCTGCTGGACGGCTTCTCCATGCGCGCCCTGTTCAATCTGCCCGCCCCGGCGAAGATCAACTGGTTCTTGCACGTCACCGGCAAACGCCCGGACGGCTATCACACTCTGCAGACCGTGTTCCAGTTCATCGACTGGTGCGACACGCTCGATCTCATCCGGCGCGAGGACGGCGTCATCCGCCGCCGCGGAGCCGACGATCTGCCCGAGCACGACCTCTGCGTGCGCGCAGCGCAGTTGCTGCAGCAGACAACACAGTGCCCATACGGCGTGGACATCCACCTGCGCAAGGCGATCCCGCAGCAGGCCGGACTGGGGGGCGGCAGCTCCGATGCCGCCACGGTGCTCATCGGCCTGAATCGGCTTTGGCAGCTCGGCCTGTCGCGCCAGACCCTGATGCAACTCGCGCTGCAACTCGGGGCCGATGTGCCGATTTTCATTTTTGGCCGCAATGCCTGGGCCGAGGGCGTGGGCGAGCAGTTGCAGGCCATTGCGCTGCCCACGCCCTGGTTTGTTGTGGTGCATCCGGCACGTGGCCTGTCGACGCGGGCGGTGTTTTCCACCCTTGACTTGACAAGCCAAAAGCCCGAAGCAAAAATAGCAGGCTTTGCTGAATGGTTGAAATTGAGTTGGGCGGAGAAATCACCGCCTGGGCAGCGAAGCAGACGGCAAGAGCGCAGTGCCCTGGTTGAAAACCCCGTGTGGATGGCCAACGCCATGTGGGGCAGAAATGATTTGCAGCCGGGTGCGATGGCGCTGGAGCCTGAAGTTGCGCGGGCCTTTTCGGTATTGCGCACGGTGTTGACGCAAAACGCATTGCAGCCTTGCTTTGATGGACGCATGACCGGATCGGGTAGCGCTGTGTTTGCCTGGGTTTGTGATGTCGGCAGCGATTCTGGCAAGTTGGAGGAGCGGGAGTGCGGCGTCGCATGGAACGCTTTGCCGACGGGTTGGCAGGGATGTTGCTGTCGCGGTCTGGCTCAGCATCCGCTGCGCGATTGGGTTGACGCATAATGCGGTTTTGCGCGGTGCGTGTGCGCCGTGACGCGGGTTGATCGGTTTTTTTCATTCGCCACGTGCGAATGGAGTTGGGGAGTCGCCAAGTTGGTTAAGGCACCGGATTTTGATTCCGGCATGCGAGGGTTCGAGTCCTTCCTCCCCAGCCACAGATTCAAAGAGCAGTTTTTTGAAAAGCGTTTCGCCTGCGGCGCTGCAGACCGCGGGCTTGCCTAGGCCAAAAGCTCACGGCACTTCTGGCGCAACGAGCGCGCAACACCCCACCATGACACCGAATCCGGCGGACTTCATCCTGTTCACCGGCAATGCCAATCCGGCGCTTGCCCAGGAAGTTGCGGAACAGCTTGGCATCGGCCTCGGGCAGGCCTACATCGGGCGGTTCTCCGACGGGGAAATCACGGTCGAAATCCAGCAGAACGTTCGCGCCCGCGAGGTGTTCATCGTTCAGTCCACCTGCGCGCCGACCAACGACAACCTGATGGAACTGCTCATCATGGTCGATGCGCTCAAGCGCGCCTCGGCCGAGCGCATCACCGCAGTCATTCCCTATTTCGGCTATGCACGCCAGGATCGCCGTCCGCGCTCCGCCCGTGTGCCCATCACCGCCAAGGTCGTGGCCAATGTGCTGCAGGCCGCTGGTGTGGCGCGGGTGGTCACGATGGACTTGCACGCCGATCAGGTGCAGGGGTTTTTCGACATTCCGGTCGACAACATCTACGCCTCGCCCATTTTGCTGAGCGACCTGCGCGAAAAGAATTACAGCGACCTCATCGTGGTGTCGCCCGATATCGGCGGCGTGGTGCGCGCCCGCGCGCTGGCCAAGCTGATGGAGTGTGATCTGGCCATCATCGACAAGCGCCGCCCCAAGCCGAATGTCTCGGAAGTGATGAATGTCATCGGCGAGATCGATGGACGCAACTGCATCATCATGGACGACATGGTCGATACCGCAGGCACGCTGACCAAGGCAGCCGAGGTGCTCAAGACCCGCGGCGCCAAGCGCGTGATGGCCTATTGCACCCACCCGGTGCTGTCCGGTCCGGCGATCCAGCGCCTGCAAAGCAGTGCGATCGATGAACTGGTCGTCACCAACACCATTCCGCTGCGCCAGGAAGCGCGCGATTGCACCAAGATCCGCCAGCTCTCCGCGGCGTCGCTGATCGCGCAGACCATCCAGCGCATCGCGTATGGCGGTTCGGTGCTGCAGTTGTTCAACGAACAGGAAACACTGTTCTGAGTTTTTGCCCGCCGGGGTCCCGGCGGGTTGTCACGGCGCTGGTCGCAGGCGCCGTTCACCACGGGGCATCGCCCCATTTTCAGGAGCCGACATGAAAGTCGTCGCATTCGAACGTAGTCTGCAGGGCACTGGTGCGAGCCGCCGCCTGCGTCGCGCCGGGAAGACCCCCGGCATCATCTATGGTGGCGAGCAAGCCCCGCAAATGATCGAACTCGATCACAACGCGCTGTTCCATGCGCTGAAGAAAGAGCAATTCCATTCTTCCGTTCTGGAGATGGACGTTGCGGGCAAGACCAGCCAGGTCCTGCTGCGCGACTATCAGATGCACCCCTACAAGCAACTGGTGCTGCACGTCGATTTCCAGCGCGTCGAAGCCGGTCACAAGATTTCGATGAAGGTGCCTCTGCACTTCACCGGCGCGGAAGAGTCGCCCGCTGTCAAGCTCAGCCACGGCCTGGTCAACCATGTGATGACCGAGGTGGAAGTGTCCTGCCTGCCGGCAGACCTGCCCGAATTCATCGCGGTGGACCTGAGCGCGCTGACCCTGCACCAGAGCGTGCATGTCAGCGACCTCAAGCTGCCCAAGGGTGTGACCGTGCTGACGCACGGCATGGACAACCCTGCGGTCGTCACCGTCAGCCCGCCGCCCGGTGGCGTGGGGGAAGACGGTGCCGCAGCTGCGGAAGGCGAAACCAAGTAATCGCCACTGCTGCAACGCACAAGGCCGCCTTCGGGCGGCCTTGTTGCATTCAGGTGCGGTGGATCAGGGCTGATCCACGGGCCGCGGTCGGCGGTCGGCTCCCACGGCAACATAGGTCAGCAGCGCTTCGGTCACTTTGATGACTTCGACATTCGACGGCGTGCGTTGTGCGTAGACCTCCACGCGGACCGTGATCGAGGTGGTGCCCACATGATCGACCTCGGTGAAGAACGAGAGCACGTCGCCCACCAGCACCGGCTGCTTGAACACGAACTCCTTGACCGCGACCGTGGCGACCCGGCCCTTGGCACGCCATGCTGCGGTGATGCCGCCGGCAATGTCGACCTGCGCCATGATCCAGCCGCCGAAGATGTCGCCGTGCATGTTCACATCGGCCGGACGGGCCTGGGTGCGCAGGGTGGGCGCGCAATCGGGAAGTTGGGGGGCGTGGGTCATGAGAGGCTCCCTGCAGAGCGCCGTTGCGGCGCAGATAATGAGTTGAATGACGCGCGTAGTTTAGGGTCTGTTCACGCCGCGGCTGCGCGCCGTTCTTCCCGATGCAAGCCTTGCTTGCTGCATTTCATTCCATCCATGCACGCCAGACCTTCCTCCGCTTTGCCTGAGTCACCGGGCTCTTCACGCGCGGCGCCGCAGCGCTCGCGCTGGGCCGTGGTCGCGGCCCTGTGGCCCTATCTGTGGGAGTACCGCGTGCGCGTGGTGCTGGCGCTGCTGATGATGGTGGCGGCCAAGGTGTCCAACGTCGGCGTGCCCATCGTGCTCAAGGACATTGTCGATGCGCTTGACCTGAAGCCGGGCGATCCGCGCGCTGCGCTGGTCGTGCCGGTGGCGCTGCTGGTGGCCTATGGGCTGCTGCGGTTGAGTGTGTCGCTGTTCACCGAACTGCGCGAAATCGTGTTCTCGCGGGTCACGCAGGGGGCGGTGCGCAAGATCGCGCTGCAGGTGTTCGACCATCTGTTCAGCCTGAGCATGCGGTACCACCTGGAGCGGCAGACGGGCGGCATGTCACGCGACATGGAGCGGGGCACGCGGGCCATCTCCAGCCTGGTGTCGTTCACGCTCTACAGCATCCTGCCCACGCTGGTCGAGATGGCGCTGGTCATCGGCATCCTGCTGGTCAAGTACGACATCTGGTTCGCTGGCATTGCACTGGCTGCACTGGTTCTGTATGTGGTGTTCACCATCACGGTGACCGAGTGGCGCACGCATCTGCGGCGAGAAATGAACACGCAGGATTCGCGCGCCAACCAGCGCGCCATCGACGCCCTGCTGAATTACGAGACGGTCAAGATGTTCGGCAACGAGGCGCTGGAGTCCACGCGCTATGACGACACCCTCAAGAGCTGGATGCAGGCCGCGATCAAGTCGCAGAACTCGCTGTCGCTGCTCAATCTGGGGCAGAGCCTGATCATTGCCACCGCGGTCACGCTGCTGGTCTGGCGGGCCACGGTGGGCGTGGTGAGCGGCAGCATGAATCTGGGCGATCTGGTGCTGGTCAATGCCTTCATGCTGCAGCTCTATGTGCCGCTGAACTTTCTTGGTGTGATTTACCGCGAGATTCGCCAGTCGACCACCGACCTGGAGCGCATGTTCACCATTCTGCAAGAGCACCGCGACATCGAGGACGCACCGAACGCACCCGCGTTGCAGGTGTCTCGCGGTGAGGTGCGCTTCGAGCGGGTGCGCTTTGGCTACGGGGTGGATCGCACCATTCTGGACGGGCTGGATTTCACTGTGCCCGCAGGGGAAACGGTGGCCATCGTCGGGCCGTCGGGTGCGGGCAAGTCCACGCTGGCTCGGCTGTTGTTCCGGTTTTACGCGCCGCAGTCGGGCCGCATCCTGATCGACGGGCAGGACATCGCCCAGGTCACGCAGGCCAGTGTGCGCCGGGCCATTGGCATCGTGCCGCAGGACACCGTGCTGTTCAACGACACCATTGGCTACAACATCGCCTACGGCAAGCCGGGCGCCAGTGCCGCAGAGGTCGAGGCGGTGGCGCGCGCGGCGCACATCCACGACTTTATTGTCAGCACCCCGCAGCGTTACGACACCCAGGTTGGCGAGCGCGGACTCAAGCTCTCTGGCGGGGAGAAGCAGCGCGTGGCGATTGCCCGCGCCCTGCTGAAAAACCCACCCATCCTGATTTTCGACGAGGCCACCTCGCAGCTCGACTCGCACAACGAAAAGGCGATCCAGGCCGAAATCCGGGCCGCGGCACGCAACCGCACCGCGCTGGTCATCGCCCATCGCCTGTCCACGGTGGTGGACGCACACCAGATTCTGGTGATTGAGCAGGGCCGCGTGGTCGAACGCGGCACGCATGCGCAACTCTTGCAGGCGCAGGGCCTGTACGCCCGCATGTGGAGCCTGCAGCAGGATATGGCCTCGCACGCCGGGGAGTCTGCCGCCCTGGCTTGATGCCGCAGCGGAGTTTGCATCGACCTATTGCGCAATTGTGACGGGCGGTTACACTTGCCTGCGTCGTTCACAAGACATCACAATTTTCCGGAGATTCGCATGATCAAAACATTGTTGGGTTTGACGGTCGTGGCTGCTGCCACCTTGTCCAGTGCGCAGGCTGCCGAGCTCACAGGCACGCTCAAGAAAGTGAAGGAAACCAACAGCATCACCGTCGGCTACCGCGAGTCGTCGATTCCCTTCTCTTACCTCGACAACAATGGCAAGCCCATCGGCTACGCGATGGAGCTGTGCGGCAAGGTGGTCGACGCCGTGAAAACCGACCTGAAAATGCCCGACCTGAAGGTGAACTACGCCCCGGTGACGTCGAGCAACCGCATCCCGCTGCTGGAAAACGGCACCATCGACCTGGAATGCGGCTCGACCACCAACTCGGTTGCGCGGCAAAAGCAGGTGGCGTTCGGGCCGACCTATTTCGTCATCAACGTCACCGCCGCGGTGAAGAAGGATTCGGGCATCAACAGCTTCGAACAGCTCGGCGGCAAGACCATCGTCACCACCTCGGGCACCACATCCGTGCCGCTGCTCAAAAAATACGAAAAAACCAAGGACATGGAGTTCAAGGAAATCTACGGCAAGGATCACGCCGAGAGCTTCCTGCTGATGGCCGATGGCCGGGCTGCGGCCTTCGTGATGGACGACATTCTGCTCGCCGGGCAGATCGCCAATTCCAAAGACCCGGGCGCCTACAAAATTCTGCCCGGCTCGCTGCGCAGCGAGCCCTACAGCATGATGCTGCGCAAGGACGATCCGCAGTTCAAGGCGCTGGTCGACAAGACCGTGGGCGGCGTGATGAAGTCCGGCGAGATCAACAAGATCTACGCGAAATGGTTCACCAGCCCGATTCCGCCCAAGGGCATCAATCTCAACTTCCCGGAAACCCCGGCGATCAAGGAAGCCTTCGCCCACCCGAACGACAAGGGTGTCGAATAAGCAGCGTCGAGCGGACACGGAATGAAGCCGGCAGATCTGCCGGCTTTTTTCCATCGCAAGTTGGCATGGGCCGATGAGGAGACGACATGCTGGGTTTGGGAATTTTTCTGGAAGACACGCCGGACGGCGACACCACCTGGGGCATGTCCCTGCTTTCCGGGCTGGAGTACACCTTGCTGCTGGTGGTGTGCGCCTGGGTCATCGCCATGGTGCTGGGGTCGGTGCTGGGCGTGGTGCGCACCACAAAGAGTCGGTTCTGGGTGACGCTGGGCAACGGCTATGTGGAGTTGTTTCGCAACATTCCGCTGCTGGTGCAGTTCTTCCTCTGGTACTTCGTCCTGCCCAGCGTGATTCCGCCGCTCAAGCGTTTTGCCAATACGGTCGATCCGGGCACCTTCCAGATCATCACGGCGATCGTGTGCCTCGGGCTGTTCACCGCAGCGCGGATTGCCGAGCAGGTGAAGTCGGGTCTTCAATCGCTGCCGCGTGGTCAGACCTATGCCGGCCTGGCGCTGGGTCTTACCCCGGTGCAGACCTACCGCCATGTGCTGCTGCCCATGGCCTATCGCATCATCATTCCGCCGCTCACCTCCGAGTCGATGAATCTGGTGAAAAACTCTGCGGTGGCCTATTCCATCGGCCTGACCGAATTGTTCTTCCGCACCCGTGAAATGGGCGAGATGACCTTCCGCTATTTCGCGGCCTTCGGTGCCGCCACCGTGCTGTATGTGGCTGTGGCGTTCTCCATCAACCGCATCATGGCGTGGGTGGAACGCGCCACCGCGGTGCCTGGCTACATGGGCGGGAGCAAGTGATGGGCGGCTTTGACTTTGGCTCCATCGTGTCGGTTCTGCCCTTTCTGCTCAAGGGGCTGGCCTACACGGTGCAGCTCACCGTGGTCGCGGCGATCGGTGGCACGCTGCTGGGCATTCTGCTGGCGCTGGCGCGGCTGTCGCATCTCAAATGGTTGTCCCTGCTCGCGGCGGGCTACATCAATCTGATGCGCTCCATCCCGCTGCTGCTGGTGATTTTCTGGTTCTACTTTCTGGTGCCGGTGATGCTGCAGTCGATCACCGGGGCGGACTATCCGCCCAAGATCGGGGCCGAGCGTTCGGCCTATTTCACCTTCATCCTGTTCGAGGCGGCGTATTTCGCAGAGATCGTGCGCGCGGGCATCCAGAGCATTCCCAAGGGGCAGCTTGGCGCCGCCTATGCGCTGGGACTGACCTATGCGCAGGCGATGCGGCTGGTCATCCTGCCGCAGGCGCTGCGCAACATGCTGCCGGTGCTGCTCACCCAGACCATCGTGCTGTTCCAGGACGTGTCGCTGGTGGCGCTGCTCAACGTCACCGACTTCGTCGGCGCGGCAATGAAGATCGCGCAGCGCGACAGTCGTGTGGTGGAGATGTACACCCTGGTGGCCGTGGTGTATTTCGTGCTCAGCTTTACGCTGTCTCAGGGCGTCAAGCGTCTGCATCAGCGCATCGCCATTCAGCGGTGAACAGACTCTTCAACGGATCGTTCGATGAACCCAAGCTCTCCTCAAGGCGCCGCCGCGCCAATGATCGATATCCGCCAGATCAGCAAGTGGTATGGCGACTTTCAGGTGCTCACTGATTGCTCCACGCAGATCGCACGGGGCGAGGTGGTGGTGGTGTGCGGGCCGTCGGGCTCGGGCAAGTCCACGCTGATCAAGTGTGTCAACGCGCTCGAGCCGTTCCAGAAGGGTGATGTGATCGTGGACGGCATCTCGATCGCCGACCCGAAGACCAATCTGCCCAGGCTGCGATCGCGGGTGGGCATGGTGTTCCAGCATTTCGAGCTGTTTCCGCACCTGAGCGTGACCGACAACCTCACGCTGGCGCAGATCAAGGTGCTCGGGCGCAGCAAGGCCGAAGCGCGGGAGAAGGGCCTGCTCTATCTCGACCGGGTGGGGCTGTCGGCGCAGCGCGACAAGTTTCCGGGTCAGCTCTCCGGCGGGCAGCAGCAGCGGGTGGCGATCGCCCGCGCGCTGGCGATGGACCCGATCGCCATGCTGTTCGACGAACCTACCTCTGCGCTCGACCCGGAAATGGTCGGCGAGGTGCTCGAGGTCATGGTCAAGCTCGCCGAGGAGGGCATGACCATGATGGTGGTCACGCACGAAATGGGCTTCGCCCGCAAGGTGTCGCACCGCGTGGTGTTCATGGACGCCGGGCGGGTGGTGGAAGACTGCCCGACCCAGCAGTTTTTCTCGGCCAGCGAACCACGCAGCGAGCGGGCCGCGCAGTTTCTGGCAAAAATTCTGCAGCATTGACCGATCGCTTCATCGCGCCTCGGGGTGGGGCGTAGCATGGCGTCGTCTGGACTGACGCCAACAGAATCGCCATGCAAACGCTGACACTCACTCGCCCCGACGATTTCCACCTGCATCTGCGCGACGGCGCGGCCATGCGCGACGCGCTGCCGTGGTCTGCACGGCAGTTCGCACGGGCCATCATCATGCCCAACCTCAAGCCCCCCGTGGTGCGCTTGCAGCAGGCGCTGGACTATCGCGACCGCATTCTCGCGGCCTTGCCCGCAGGCAGCGACTTCACGCCGTTGATGACCCTGTATCTCACCGACGACACCACGCCGGAGATGGTGGAAGAGGCCAGGACCAGCGGCGTGGTGCATGCCTTCAAGCTGTACCCGGCCGGGGCGACGACCAACTCCGACAGCGGCGTCACCGAGCTCAAGCGCATCTATCCGGCGCTCGAGGCCATGCAGCGCGTGGGCATGCCGCTGCTGATCCACGGCGAGGTGACCGACCCGGATGTGGACGTGTTCGACCGCGAGGCGGTGTTCATCGACCGCCATCTGGTCGCGCTGCACCGCGCCTTCCCCGAGCTGAAAATCGTGCTCGAGCACATCACCACGGCGCATGCAGCCGCTTATGTGCGCGAGGCGTCCGAACTCGACGCGCAGGGTGTGCCGCGCCTGGCGGCGACCATCACCGCCCACCATCTGCTGCACAACCGCAACGCAATGTTCCGGGGCGGCCTGCGGCCGCATTACTACTGCCTGCCGGTGCTCAAGCGGGAAACACATCGTCAGGCTTTGCTCGATGCAGCGACCAGCGGCGACCCCCGGTTTTTTCTCGGAACCGACTCCGCGCCGCACGCGCGCAACACCAAGGAAACCGCCTGCGGCTGTGCCGGCTGTTTCACCGCGGCGAATGCGCTGGAGTTGTATTGCGCCGCGTTCGAGCAGCGCGATGCGCTGCAACGCCTCGACGACTTCGCCAGCCGCTTCGGCGCGGCGTTTTATGGGCTCCCGCGCAACTCCGGCACCTTGACCCTGGAACGCAGTGCGTGGGATGTGCCGGCCATGCTGCCCTACGCGGATGCAGAGATCGTGCCACTGCATGCCGGGGAGGTCATGGAGTGGCGGCTTGCGGCCGCCGGCTGATGCGACTTACGCCGCGAGAGCGATCGGTTGGTCAGGGACGCGGTAATTGTTCGTGGTCATCAGGTCGATGCCGCAGCTCAGGTTTTCGGCCCAGTCGATGAATTGCGTCACCGCCTGCCTGCCCTTGATCGGCGCCCCGTGCTGCGGCACGATCATGTCGATGTCGAGTCCGCGCACCATGTTCGCCCAGTAGCGCAGGATCTTGTTCGACACCATGTAGCGTCGGTGGAACGCCTCCATGTTCGGCAGGGCCTCGGTCAGGTCGGTGACCGGGCGTCCCGCCTGCGCGCCGCTGACCAGTGACACGCCCAGATCGCCCGAGAACAGGATTTTGCTCACCGGATCAAAGAACTGGAAATTGCCTTCTGCATGCATGAAATGCGCAGGCAGCACAATCAGGTCACTCTTGCCCAGACGCAGCGTGCCGCCTGCGTCCGGCACCGAGATGATGCGCTTGTCCGTCTTGCCCAACTTGCAGAAATGCGGTGCGAAACGGGCCCAGAGTCGGGAGATCACCAGATCGGCCTTCGACGCGGTCATCCAGCGATCCAGCGAGGCGATGATGTCCGGGTCGGCATGTGAGGCCAGCAGGTAATGCAGATCCTGCGGCGCCATGTACTTGCGCATGGTGAGCGTGAGCTCGTTGAAGGTCATGTTCCCGCCGGGGTCGATGATGGCGCCCTGGCCATGATCGATGAGCAGAAACTGGTTGGCCTGCACCGCGTCTCCGTCGTCTTCGACCAGGTCGCTGAACATCAGGCACAGATGCTTGCCGTCATTGAAAAGTTCTGTTGTCACGAAAGGCTCTCTTGCGCATTGCAAGGAATGTAAAGGCGATGAATCTAGTCTTTTGAATGCGTTGGGACTTTGCCCTCGGTCAAGGTCTTGGGCATTCTCGGGAGCGCCGGCACGATGTGGCCCCAGGTGTTGTGCCGCACCGGCGCCTGCTGGAAGCCGCGCATAATGTGCGCTGCGAAGCGGGGTGGGCAGTCGCGGTGCGCGCAGCGCATCGAGGAAGGTCCGGACTCCACAGGGCAGGATGACGGCTAACGGCCGTGCACGGTGACGTGACGAACAGGGCCACAGAGACGAGCAAGCGCCGGGCAACCGGCGTGGACGTGAAACGCGGCAACCTCCATCCGGAGCAACACCAAATAGGCAGACGCGTCGGCGGCAACGTCGGCACAGCGCGGCCCGCGCGAGTCTGCGGGTAGGTGGCTAGAGCCGTGCAGCAATGCGCGGCCCAGAGGAATGGCTGCCACGGCGCGGGTTTTCAGCCCGCGCTGCACAGAATCCGGCTTATAGCTCCGCTTCGCACTTTCCCCCTTGAACAGGATTGGCCAGCGGGTCGGGACGGCCCGCGCTTGAAGAGCGCTTGCGCGCCGCGATGGCGAGCTGCGCCTGATTTTCTCGAAAGAACTTTTACGAAGATCTCTAAAGCATTCATTTCTATGGGAAAGTTATCTTTATACTGGGATGATGAACAGTATCTAAGTCCTTGTTTTGTAAAAGAATTTTCAGGTTTCCAGGCTTGACCGCGGGCCTCGCCATCCCCTAAAGTGGCGAATAGTGCAAAAAAGTGGGGAATCGTGCAGGGCGCTGCGCAATTTCACCGGCTTCCACTGCAGCACGGCAACCGCGGGCGACTTCATGTTTATTGGCATTTCGGCACTCACACTGGACGGCAAGGGTCGCATGACCGTGCCTGCCCGGCATCGTGATCTGCTGATGGCGCGCGCGCAGGGCAAGCTGACCCTGACCAAGAGCCCGGACGGCTGTCTGCTGATGTTTTCCGACGACGAGTGGACGAGCTTTCGCGACAAGGTGCTGCAGTTGCCCATGTCGGCGCAGGGCTGGAAGCGCATCTACCTCGGCCATGCCACCGAGACTGAAATGGATGCGACCGGGCGGGTGCTGATCTCGCCCGAGCTGCGGCTGGCCGCAGGCCTGGAGCGCGAGGTCGATCTCATCGGCATGGGCAGGCACTTCGAGATCTGGGATCGCGCCAAGCATCAGGCGCAAGAGGCGACGGTGATCGAGGCAGGCATGCCCGAGGCCGTGCGCGACATTGTGCTGTGACCGTGTATGCGCCAGACCGTCCCCAACCCCAGCGCCGAACCGGCGCATCGCACCGTGTTGCTGCACGAAGCCGTCGATCAATTGCTGACCGACCCGGATGGCGTGTATCTGGACGCCACCTTCGGTCGCGGCGGGCACAGCCGGGAAATCCTGCGGCGGCTGTCGCCACACGGTCGGCTGATTGCCATCGACCGCGATCCGCAGGCGGTGGCTGCGGCCGCGCAGATTCAGGACCCACGTTTTGTCGTGGTGCACGCCCCTTTTGCCGAGCTGTCCCGGGTGCTGCAGGCACAGGGCGTGCAGCAGGTGGCGGGGATGTTGTTCGATCTGGGGGTGTCTTCGCCACAGCTCGATCAACCCGAGCGCGGCTTCAGTTTTCGCGGCGATGGGCCGCTGGACATGCGCATGGACACCAGCAGCGGGCAGACCGTTGCTGAGTTTCTGGCCGCTGCCAGCGTGGACGAGATTGCAACTGTGCTGAGGGATTATGGAGACGAACGGGCGGCTGTCCAGATTGCAAAGAAGATTGTGGCTCGCCGCGATGCCGGAGCGCCCCTCACGCGCAGCAGCGAGCTTGCCGCACTGGTTGCCACAGCGGTCAAGAGCCGTGAACCGGGGCAGGACCCGGCCACCCGCACGTTTCAAGCTCTTCGGATTCATGTCAATGCCGAGCTTGCACAAATCGAAGCGGCGCTGAGCCAGGTCCTGTCGGTGCTGAGAATCGGCGGCCGCCTGGTGGTGATCAGCTTTCACTCGCTGGAGGATGCGCTGGTCAAGCGTTTCATTCAAACCCATGCTCGCCCGCCCGCGGTGGATCGCCGCCAGCCCTTTGTGCCCGGCGTTTCCGAGGAATTTGCACCCGCGCTGAAGGAAATTCTGCGCAGGCGACCGTCTGCGGACGAAATCAGCGGCAACCCCCGGTCGCGTTCGGCCATGCTGCGGGTGGCACAACGGGTGTGACGCTGCCATGATGACCCGCATCAACTTCCTCCTGCTGTTTGCCGTGGTGCTGTGCGCCATGTCGGTGGTGCGCGCGCAATATCAGGGGCGGAGGACGTTTGCGGCGCTCGATGTGGCACAGCAGCGTGCCGAGCAGTTGCAGATGGACAAGGACCGTCTGCAGGTGGAGTACCGCGCCATGAGCGCGCCGGGCCGCATCGAGCAGATCGCCCGCACCGAGCTGGACATGCGCCCCATCACGGCGGCGCGCACCGTTTTTGTGCGGGAGGGACAGGTCACCCTGTCGCCCTTGCCGGTTCTGCCGCAGACGGCGCCAGCCAAAAAGGGGGCGCGTCGATGAAAAACCCGGCATTGCGACCGCATGCGGCACCGGCCAGCTACGGCAAGAGCCCTCTGCTCCATGTCAAGCTGCCGCCGGGCCGCGCCTGGCTGGTGAAGTGGCTGCTGTTCGTCGTGTTTGCGGCGCTTGCGCTGCGCGCATTCTGGGTGCAGGTGTGGACGACCCAGTTCTATCAGAACCAGGGCGAGCTGCGCTTTGTGCGCACCATCGAGCTGCCGGCCATGCGGGGGCGCATTCTCGACCGCAACGGCAACATTCTGGCGTCCAGCATTCCGGCCAAGACCATCTGGGCCGATCCCACGCAGGTCGAGTCGAGTGACGACAAGGTGCGCCGCCTGGCTGAACTGCTCGGTCTGAACGCCGCCGATCTGCAGCGCCGCCTCGACTCGAACAAGCAGTTCGTCTACCTCAAGCGCCAGGTCGACATTGATGTGGCCCGGCAGGTCAAGGCACTGGGCATCAAGGGCATCTATGAATCGCCCAGCTACAAGCGCTATTACCCGGAGGGTTCGGCCGCGGCACAGCTCATCGGTTTCTCCAATATCGAAGGCCAGGGCCAGGACGGCATGGAGCTGGCGCTGCAGCAGCGGTTGGCCGGGCATCCGGGCGTGCGCAAGGTGGTCAAGGACCGGCTGGGCAATGTGATCGAGGACGTCTCGGGCGGAGTGCCCCCGGTGGACGGGCAGGACGTGGTGCTGTCGATCGACAGCAAGATCCAGTACCTCACCTATCAGGCGCTCAAGCAATCGGTGGTGGACAACAAGGCCAAGAACGGCAGCGCCGTGGTGATCGATGCCAAGACCGGCGAAATCCTGGCGATGGCCAACTACCCCAGCTTCGATCCCAACAGCCGCAGGAACATGAGCGAGTCGGACATCCGCAACTACGCGGTGACCGACGCGTTCGAGCCCGGCTCGGTGCTCAAGCCCATCACCCTGAGCGCGGCTCTGCAGGCCGGCCTCATCACGCCGACCACGGTATTCCATACCGCGCCGGGCTGCCAGCAGTTCTTCGGCGCCAACATCTGCGACGACGACAACAACGGCAATATCGAGCTGCCGCAGGTCATCCAGTATTCGAGCAACGTCGCCACCTCGCAGGTGGTGAGCAAGATGCCGGCGCAGGTGCAGTGGAACATGTACACCGCGGTCGGCTTCGGCCAGCGCCCGCAGATCGAGTTTCCGGGCGCCACCAGCGGGCTGATGCGGCCGATGAAGCGCTGGCGCCCGATCGACCGCATCACCATGGGCTTCGGTTACGGCCTGGGCATCTCCACCCTGCAACTGGCGCACGCCTATCTGATTTTCGCCGACCGCGGCCGCATCTTCCCTGTCACCCTGTTCAAGCATGACCAGGCGCCCGAAGGCGTGCAGGTGGTCTCGCCCACTGTGGCACGCGAGATGCGCGGCATGCTGGCATTGGTCACCCAGCCCGGCGGCACCGCTCCGGCGGCGGCGGTGCCCGGCTACTCCACGGGCGGCAAGACCGGCACGGCGTGGATTGCCAAGAACGGCAGGTATGACAAGAAGTTGTTCCGTGCGCAGTTTGTGGGGCTTGCGCCGATCAACCACCCGGTGCTGGTGATGGCGGTCTCGATCGATCAGCCCACGGGCGGCAAGCATTTCGGCGGCCAGGTGTCGGCGCCGGTGTTTGGCGCGGTGGTGCCCCAGGCCCTGCGCATCCTGGGTGTGCAGCCCGATCTGCCGGTCAAGCCCGATCTGGTGCCCGCACAGACCGCGCAAGCGCTGCAACTGCCCGCCGGTCAGACGACGAAGGGGGGCGCATGACTGCGGCGCTGCATTCCATCGACGCCGTGCTTCAGGCCGTGCGCGCGCTGGGCGTGCCGCCCGCTGCGTCGTGGTCCACCGACACGCGCGCGCTGGCCGCAGGCGATGTGTTCGTCGCCTGGCCGGGCGCGGCGCGCGACCCGCGTCAGTTCGTGCCGCAAGCGCTGGCCGCGGGCGCAGCCGCCGTGCTGATCGAGGCCGATGGCGCGCAGCACTTCGGCTTTGCCGATGCACGCATCCTCGCTGTCCACGGGCTCAAGGCGCTGGCCGGGCCGCTGGCCGCCGCGTGGCATGGGCATCCTTCGCAGACTGTGCGGCTGCTCGCGGTCACCGGCACCAACGGCAAGACCTCGTGCGCGCTGTGGGCCGCGCAGGCGCTGTGCGCCGCGGGGCAGCGCTGCGGGGTGATCGGCACGCTGGGCGCCGGCTGGCCCGATGCGCTGCAGCCCACCGGCTTCACCACGCCCGACCCGGTGCGGCTGCAGGCCGTGCTCGCCGCGCTGCGCGACCAGGGCGCGCGCTGGTGCGCGATCGAGGCATCGAGCATCGGTCTGGTCGAACACCGTCTGGATGGCTGCGCCGTGCACGCCGCGGCGTTCACCAATCTCACCCAGGACCATCTGGACTACCACGGCGACATGGCCGCGTATGCGCAGGCCAAGCAGCGGCTGTTCACCTGGCCCGGGTTGCGCCATGCCGTGCTCAACCGCGACGATGCGTTCGCTGCGCACACCCTGCTGCCCGACTGTCGCGCACGCGGGTTGCAGGTGCAGACCGTCTCGCTGCACACCGAGGCCGACTGGCGGGCTGAAGACCTGGTGCAGACCGCCATCGGCCAGCGGTTGACCCTGGTGCATCATGGCGCGCGGCACAGCCTGGAATTGCCGGTGCTCGGCACGTTCAACCTGAGCAATCTGCTGGTGGTTGCCGCGCTGCTGCACACCACAGGGCTGAACGACGACCAGATTCTCGCCGCGCTGCGCACCATCCGCCCGGTGCCCGGCAGGATGCAGATGCTCGGTGGGCGCGGCGCGCCGCTGGCGGTGATCGACTACGCGCACACCCCGGACGCGCTGGACAAGGCGCTGCAGGCGCTGCGTCCGGTGGCGGCAGCGCGCAAGGGCAAGCTGTGGTGCATTTTCGGCGCCGGAGGCGACCGCGACGCGCGCAAGCGTCCGCTGATGGCGCAGGCGGTCGAATCCCGCGCCGACCGCTTGGTGCTGACCAGCGACAACCCGCGCAGCGAGGCGCCGGGCGCGATCCTGCAGGACCTGCTCGCCGGGCTGCGGCAGCCCGCGCAGGCCCTGCTGATCGAAGACCGCGCCGTGGCCATCGCCCAGACCCTGGCACATGCCGCGGTGCACGACGTGGTGCTGATCGCCGGCAAAGGCCACGAGGCCACGCAGGAGATCGCCGGGCGCAGGCTGGCGTTCAGCGACGCGTTTCATGCCCGCATCGCACTGGCCGAGCGCGGCGCCGGGCTGTTCACCCTGGGCGAGGCGCAGGGCTGGATCGGCAATGCGGCGCGGCTCCATGGCGACCCGAACACTCAAGTTGAGAGCGTGCAGACCGACAGCCGCGAGCTCACCCCGGGCGCGCTGTTCGTCGCGCTGCGCGGCGAACGCTTCGATGCGCACGACTTCTTGCCGCAGGCCGCTGCCGCGGGCGCAGCGGCGCTGCTCGGCGAGCGGGGCGTGGCGGACAGTGGGCTTGCCGGCATTGAAGTGCCCGATGCGCGCCGCGCGCTCGGGCTGCTGGCGCGCGGCTGGCGGCGGCAGCAAACCCTGCCGCTGATCGCGGTGACCGGCTCCAACGGCAAGACCACGGTGACGCAGATGCTCGCCGCCATCCTCGCCGCGTGGCACGGCGCGGACGCGCGGCTGGCGACGCAGGGCAATTTCAACAACGACGTCGGCTTGCCGCTGACCCTGCTGCGCTTGCGTCCGCAGCACCAGTCCGCGGTGGTCGAGCTCGGGATGAACCATCCGGGCGAGATCGCCTGGCTGGCGAGCCTGGCCGAGCCGACCGTCGCGCTGGTCAACAACGCGCAGCGCGAACATCAGGAATTCCTGCACGGCGTCGACGCGGTGGCGCGGGAAAACGGCGCGGTGCTTGCCGCGCTGCCGCCGCACGGTGTCGCGGTGTTTCCGGCGGACGATGTGCACAGCCCGATCTGGGCCGAGCTGGCGGGCCGCCGCCGCTGCCTGCGGTTTGCGTTGCGTGCGTCCGATGCTTTGAACGTTGATGCCGAAGTCAGCGGTCTGGCCCTCTACCGCGCAGGCCAGCTGCGGCTGCAACTCCACACTCCGGCCGGGCATGCCGAGATCGGCCTGCAATTGCTCGGGCGGCACAACGCGCGCAACGCGCTGGCGGCAACTGCCGCGGCGCTGGCCGCGGGCGCGCCGCTCGATG
>JAGDVQ010000027.1:0-338 GCA_023255715.1 Thiomonas sp. | reverse complement strand
CGACGCGGTCTGCCGCGGCCTCGAAGCGTTCAGCCCGGTCGCCGGACGGCTGGTGCCGCACCGCTTGCAGCTCGCGGATGGACACCCTCTGCTGCTGATCGACGACAGCTACAACGCCAACCCGGATTCGGTGCGCGCCGCGATCGACGTGCTTGCCGAATTGCCGGGGCGCAGCCTGCTGCTGCTCGGCGACATGGGCGAGGTCGGCGACAACGGCCCGACCTTCCACGCCGAGGTCGGCGCCTACGCGGCACAGCGCGGCGTGGCGGCGCTGTGGGCCTGCGGCGAATCGACCACGCAGACGGCGGCAGCCGCGCGCGCTGCGGGTCTGGCGGATG
>JAGDVQ010000058.1 GCA_023255715.1 Thiomonas sp. | reverse complement strand
CCTTCGTCTCCGCCAAGTTCTCTATTCAAGCCCATGATTTCATGGGCTTTTTCTTTTTCGGTCATGTGCGGCCTTACCTACGGTCTCAATCGCATGCGGAGATGAACGAGTTGTCCACAGGTCGCGTCCGCCATGCGGCCTGATTTTGTTTGCAGGCCGTATCCACAGGGGTGCATCGTTGTCTGAGCAGACTACGCTGACTTGCAGTGACATCGAGTGCGCGGATAATCGCAACTTTTTGTCACAAGGGTCAGCATGGACGCGCATTCCGCCATCGTGGTGGTCATACTCGGACTGGTCGAGGGCATCACCGAGTTCCTGCCCATTTCTTCCACCGGACATCTCATTCTCGCCGGCAGTCTGCTGGGCTGGGTCAGCGACAAGGCCAAGGTGTTCGAGATCGCCATCCAGAGCGGGGCGATTCTGGCGGTGATGTGGCACTACCGCGTGCGCATCGGCGAGGTGCTCGTCGGGCTGGGGGCAAGCGATGCCGCGCGCCGCAACACCGCCTGGCGCTTTGCCGCCAATGTGCTCATCGGCTTCCTTCCTGCGGCCATCTTGGGACTGTTGTTCGCCAGTGCGATCAAGCGCTGGCTGTTCGCGCCGGTGCCAGTGGCACTGGCCTTCATCGTCGGCGGCTTGGTGATTCTCTGGGCCGAAGCCTGGCAGAAGCGCTCGGCGCAGCATGTGCGGATCCACCAGGTGGACGAGATGCGCGCGGCCGATGCGCTCAAGGTTGGCCTCGCGCAGGCGTTTGCCCTCATCCCGGGCACCAGCCGCTCGGGGGCGTCGATCATCGGCGGCATGTTGTTTGGCCTGAGCCGGGCGGCGGCCACAGAGTTTTCCTTCTTCCTCGCCATTCCCACCCTCTTGGCCGCGACCGTGTACGACCTGGTCAAGCACCGCGCCCTGCTCAGCCTGAGCGACCTGCCCACCTTCGGCCTGGGCATGGCAGTGGCATTCGTCTCGGCCTTGATGGTGGTGCGTTGGCTCCTGCGCTATGTGGGTGGGCACAGCTTCGTGCCGTTTGCGTGGTACCGGCTGGTGTTCGGCGCGCTGGTGCTGGTCACCGCCTGGGGCGGCTGGGTGAACTGGTCGGGTTGAGTGCGCCGGGGAAAGACGCCTTACCGCACGGTGAACAACAGATCCCACACGCCGTGGCCGAGGTTCAGGCCGCGGCGCTCGAATTTGCTCACCGGGCGCCAGCTTGGGCGCGGAGCGTAGTCTGCTGCGGTATTGGTCAGCCCGGGTTCGGCGCGCAGCACCTCGAGCATGTGCTCGGCATAAGGTTGCCAGTCGGTCGCGCTGTGCAGATAGCCACCAGGCCGCAGCCGACTGACCGCAAGTCGCACGAACTCCGGCTGGATCAGCCGGCGCTTGTGGTGACGCTTTTTCGGCCAGGGGTCGGGAAAGTAGATGTGCAGCCCGGCCAGACTGTGTGGCGCGATCATGTGCTGCAACACCTGCACCGCGTCGTGCTGCACGATACGCAGATTGGCGAGCTGCGCATCGTCGATGCGCGCAAGCAGCGCGCCCACGCCGGGTGGGTGGACTTCCACACCGATGAAATCGGTCTCGGGCCTGCCGGCTGCGATCTGCGCCGTGGCATCTCCCATGCCGAAACCGACCTCGAGCACCATTGGCGCAGTACGGCCGAACACGGCGGGCCAATCCATCGCGGCATCGGCATACGGCACGATCCAGCGCGGACCCAGTTCAGCCAGCGCGCGGCGCTGCGCCTCGGTGGTGCGACCGGCGCGCAGCACAAAGCTGCGGATGCCGCGATTGCGAAGCGCGGCGCGGTCGGAGTCGTCGGGTGGGAGGTCTGCCGTCATGGCGAAAGAATCTGGCACGCGCCGGAAGGATGTTGAGTTGAAGGGAATCGAAGGGAGCGATCGTTTCATGGGGCATTTGGCATGTCGTCATGCCGCCGGTTACCCCATGCGATACCCCGCGAAAAAATCAAGGCGGGGTTCGTTTCCCTCCCCTGCTCAGGGAGGACGGGCGACCACGAGAGAAAGTGTACAGAGATGCCGCCAGCACATTGCCCACGTCCTGGTGCTTGTCGGCCAGGATGGCCCGCGTCTTCTCTGGGGTAAAGCAGGTCTGGATCACCCCGACGACAAACACGATGAGCGCCAGCAGCATCAGCACCTTGGGCACTTCGAACGCGAAGAAATTCAGCGTCTTGTCCCGGAGGGAGAGAGCATCACATACAGGCTGCGCTCGTCACAGACGCGGTAGCTTTTCTTCCGGGCTTGAGGCCGCGCAGGCGGGTATCGAAAAGCAATGGGGCATCGGGCGGTGGGATGGGCGATGTGCCCCAAATCAAACCCCGCGCTTTGGCCGCAAACGGGCGAACGATAGAGAAAGTCAGCGAAAGGAAATCTCGCTAGGTTTCTGGCTTGCCCTGCAATTTCGAACTCCGGCGAACGGTGCCGAAAGATGGGCTGGAGCGGGTGAAGGGAATCGAACCCTCGTATGCAGCTTGGGAAGCTGCCGTTCTGCCATTGAACTACACCCGCAGTGTGCCAAAGTTTTGAATTATAGGCAGGCGGGCCGCGCGCCTGCGTTGCGCTGCAAGCTCGCCTCGGACAGAAGCGACAATGGCGACATGCCTTGTCCGTCACATTCCGATTCCGTTCATCTGGCCGCACCGTTGTTGCGCGGGCTGGCGCCGATCGTGCATCCAGGCTGCCGCCTGCTGGTGCTGGGCAGCTTTCCTGGGCAGGCATCGCTGCAGGCGCAGCAGTACTACGCGCATCCACGCAATCAGTTCTGGCCCCTCGTCGGCGATCTGTTCGGTCTGGACCTGATGCGTTTGCCCTACGCGCTGCGCATCGAAGTGGTGCGCGAGCGCGGCCTGGGTATCTGGGATGTGTATGCCCAATGCCGCCGTGCGGGCAGTCTGGACAGCGCCATCGTTGATGCGCAGCCCAACGATCTGCCGGGGCTGATTGTGCGTCTGCCCGCTCTGCGGCTCGTCGCGCACAACGGTAGCGAATCCGCCCGTGCGATGCGCATTACCCGCAGCCTTGGCGTCGAGGTGTGCCGCCTGCCGTCCACCAGCCCGGCCAATGCGAGCTGGAGCCTGGAGCGCAAGCGCGCCGCATGGCGCGAGGCCTTTGTTGCAGCAAACCTCATCTGATTCGATATGCCCCGCAAACCCACATTCCCCGCCCCCACCCTGTCCGAAGAGGACGGCGTGCGCCACTTGCACCTGGGCACGCCCTGGATTCAGGGCAGCATGCGCATTGCGCGCCCCAACGACATCGAGCTGGAGTATGTGCAGCGCATGATGGCGTGGATGCTGCTGCTGCCGGACAAGGCCTGGCGTGGCGGCACGGCAGTGCAGCTCGGCCTGGGTGCGGCGGCGATCACCAAGTTCCTGCGCAAGCGGCTGCGCATGCCCTGCGTGGCGGTGGAGTTGAACCCAGGCGTCATTCTGGCGGCGCATCGCTGGTTTGCGCTGCCCGAGCCCGATGCCAAGCTGCAGGTGCTGTGCATGGACGCCGGTGTGTTTGCCGCCGATCCCGCCAACGCGGGCCGAGCCGTTGTGCTGCATGTGGACATGTACGACGAGCTGGCCGCCGCGCCGGCTCTGGAGTCCGCTGCGTTTTACGCCGACTGCCGCCGAGTGCTGGCAGAGCAGGGTGCGATGGTGGTCAACCTCTTCAGCGGGCCGGGCAATGTGCGGGTTCTGGAGCGCAATCTGCAGCGCATCAGTGCCGCGTTCGACCAGCCCGGTGACAGCGTCTGGCAGCTGCCGCCCAACCGTGACGGCAATCTCATCGCCATCGCCCTGCGCGATGCGTCGCAGAGCCCGCTGCCCACGCGCGCGCAGTTGCTGGAGCGCGCCGACGCCGTGGCCGAGCGCACCGGTGGCCTGCCCGCGCGGCGCTGGGCGCGGTTGCTCAAGCGCCTGCGCCCGGCGCGTTGATGCGGCGCGGCAGGGGCCTGCCCTACACTCGGCCTGATGGACGCCCCACGCACTTCCTCCCGACCCGCAGACCCGCTCAACGTGCCCCATGCGCGCGCTGCACAGACCGCGCCGCCCGCAGCGCAAGGGCGGCTGGACTGGCGCGAACTATTGCAGTGGCTGGAGGCAGACGGCCTGATCGACGCCGCCAGCGGTCGCTACGGCTGGGAGCGCTGCGCGCACGCCAGCGG
>JAGDVQ010000147.1:3060-4220 GCA_023255715.1 Thiomonas sp. | reverse complement strand
CGTCGAGCAGCGGGTTGAGCGCCTCGCGCAGCGCGCGGTTCTGCGCCTGCAGCGCCGCGAGCTCGGCGCGCACGCTGGCATGCGGGCCTGCGGGTTCGGCGCCCGCTGCAAGCTGCGTCTCGTACTCCAGATAACGCTCGACCTCGGCGCGGCGCGCGGCGTCGAGTTGGCCGTCGGCATAGGCCATCAGCGTGTCGCGGTCAGGGCGTTGCGGGCTCATCCCACACTCCTTTGTCCATCGATCACCCGCAGGGCAGGGCGCTGCGTGCCTTCACCACTGGTGAGTTGCCACAGCTGGCTGCGGGCGCGCGACAGCCTTGACATCACCGTGCCGGTGGGCACGCCCAGCGCCTTGGCGGTGTCGGCATAGCTGAGCCCTTCGACCGCCACCAGCAGCAGGACTTCGCGCAGCGGCACGCTCAGGCGTTGCAGCGCGGCCAGCAGTTCGAGCGCTTCGAGCCGCAGTTCCTGCGTGGCCGGCTGCGACGGCAGCGCGCCATCGGGCAGGTCGTCCAGCGCCTGCGTGGCCTGCGCGCCGTGCAGCGCGCATTGATCGACGAACAGGTTGTGCATGATGGAAAACAGCCAGGGTCGCACACTGCCCACCCCGCGCCACAATCCCCATTTGCTCACCGCGCGTTCCAGCGTGTCCTGCACCAGATCGTCGGCGTCTGCCATGCGACCGGCACAGAGCACGCGGGCATAGCGGCGCAGATGCGGGATCTGCTCAGTCAGCAGTTGCTGGCGGTCGGCCATGTGGGGGCGTGGCGTGCGGGTGGACGTGGGTTGCGTCGGTCAGTATCCGCCCTTGTTTGCCAGCTTGGGGTCGATCTGCCAGATTTCAGCAACCAGCTTGCCGTCGCGGTAGGTGAGCACATAGCGCACCGGAATCGCGGTCTTGCCCTGGAACACCACGTCGGCGGTGACGGTGGCGCCCTTTGGATTGGCCGCTTCCTGCAGGTGGGAGATGTCGGCCTTGAGTGCGCCGTTGGCCTTGGCGAACTTGGTCCAGGTGGTCTTGATCGCATCCGGTGCGGCGTAGCGTCCATCGAGCGGACCGCCCACCCATTCCAGCACGGCGTCCGGCGCGTAGCTCGCGGTGATGGCGTCCACATTGCCCTCGGCAATCGCGGCGATGTGTGCCTTGGCGGCTTCCGTGG
>JAGDVQ010000147.1:0-3050 GCA_023255715.1 Thiomonas sp. | reverse complement strand
GGCTGGGGCCGTAGATGTCGGCGTCCAGAATGCCCACGCGGGCACCTTCGGCGGCCAGCGCCAGCGGGCCGAGGCTCAGCGCGGAAAGCAGCAGCGCGGCGGCGGATAGACGGGGGGTGAAGCGTTGCAATGCGGTCATTTGGAAACTCCGGTTGGGGTGGATGACACGGGATAGACGCTCGCGGCCGCAGCTTATTCCATCGTCCCAAAAAAAAGCCGCCCCCGAAGGGGCGGTTGGAACATCCCGGGGAGGGGATGTGGAGACGCCTTCCGATCGGGCAGCACGCCTGCTGCCAGACCATCCGGAGGAAAAAACCCCGTTACAGCACTTGCTCGCCGTGCAAGCTGATGTCCAGACCTTCGCGTTCCTGCTCTTCGGTGACGCGCAGGCCGATGACCATGTCGACGACCTTGAGGATGACGAAGGTCACGATGGCGTCGTAGACGATGGTGAAGCCCACGCCCTTGGCCTGAATCAGGATCTGCGCCATATTGCCTTCCAGCGCGCCCGCGGTGCCGCCGATGGCTTTCACCGCGAACACGCCGGTCAGCATGGCGCCAACGATGCCACCGATGGCATGCACGCCGAAGGCGTCGAGCGAGTCGTCATAGCCGATCATTTCCTTCATGTAGACCGCCGTCCAGAAGCACACCACGCCGGCGATCAGGCCGATGGCCAGCGCGCCGCCAGGGCCGACGAAGCCGGACGCCGGGGTGATGGCCACCAGACCCGCGACCGCGCCGGAGGTGATGCCCAGGATGGTGGGTTTGCCGCGCGCAATCCACTCGGCGAACATCCAGCCCAGTGCGGCGGCGGCAGTGGCGATTTGGGTTGCGGCCATCGCCATGCCGGCGCGGTCGCTTGCAGCCACTGCGGAACCGGCGTTGAAGCCGAACCAGCCCACCCACAGCAGCGAGGCACCGATCATGGTCAGCACCAGGTTGTGCGGCGGCATGGCTTCCTTGCCGTAGCCCACGCGCTTGCCCATCACCAGCGCAGCCACCAGACCGGCGACACCGGCGTTGATGTGCACCACGGTACCACCGGCGTAGTCGAGCACGCCGTCACCGCCGAGGAAGCCACCGGGACCCCACACCATGTGCGCGATCGGGGCGTACACGGCCAGCAACCAGATGCCCATGAACCACAGCAGCGCCGAGAACTTCATGCGATCGGCAAACGATCCCACGATCAGCGCCGGGGTGATGATGGCAAAGGTCATCTGGAAGGTCATGTAGGTCGTCTCCGGAATGGTCGGCGCCAGGGAGTTGGCCGAGTCCAGTCCCATGCCGTTCAGGAAGAAGCGACTGAGTCCACCGATGAAGCCATTGCCCGAAGTGAACGCCAGGCTGTAGCCGATGATCATCCACAGCACCGTGACCAGGCAGGTGATGGCAAAGCTCTGCATCAGCGTGGCGAGCACGTTCTTCTTGCGCACCATGCCGCCATAGAACAGCGCCAGACCGGGGATGGTCATCATCAGCACCAGCGCGGTGGAGGTGAGCATCCAGGCGTTGTCGCCGGAGTTGATGAAGGCGGCCGGGTTGGGGGCTGCGGCGGCGGGGGCGGTCTGCGCCCAGGCGCTTCCCATGCCCACGAGCGTTGCGGCCAGCGCCGCGGGAAATGCAAGACGTTTGTTCATGTCGGTTTCCTTCGTGTGCGGTGTTCAGAGCGCGTCGCTGCCGGTCTCGCCGGTACGGATGCGCACGACCTGTTCGAGGGCGGAGACAAAAATCTTGCCGTCGCCAATCTTGCCCGTGCGGGCCGCGGTTTCAATCGCTTCGATGGTGCGTTCGACCAGGGCTTCCGGCACGGCCGCCTCGATCTTCACCTTGGGCAGAAAATCGACCACATATTCCGCGCCGCGATACAGCTCGGTATGGCCCTTCTGCCGGCCAAACCCCTTGACTTCAGTGACGGTGATGCCCGTCACCCCGATGCCCGACAAGGCTTCACGCACCTCGTCGAGCTTGAACGGCTTGATGATGGCCGTGATCATTTTCATGGTGGCTCCTTCAGAGGGCCCACAGGCCCGTGGGGTCAGAACGAATAAACGGCCATCAGCTCAAGCGAGTTCTGCTTGGTGGTCGGCGTGCCGTCTTTTTTGGTGAAGATTGCGGTGTCGGATTTGTCCTGGCGCACTTCGGCAGACAGCTTGACGTTCTTCATCGGCGTGTAATTCACCGCCAGGGTCAGCTCCTTGAGCTTGTTGGCGATGCCGTTGGTTCCGGAGACCATTCCGTCCTTGTCATCGACGTATTCGCCACGCGCTGCAACGCCCCATTCGCTCGTCAAGGCGTAGGTGGCATACAGCGCCAGGCCGTTGGACTTGCCTGTTCCGGTGCCGCCGCTGGCCAGAGGCACGTTGTCCTTGGACAGCAGATCGACGTTGGCGCCCAGGGTCAGCGCGCTGTTGACGTTGAACGTGCCCACCAGGTCGAGCAGTTGCAGCACGCCGTTGGTCGATCCGCCAAACAGCGGCGACTGGCCGCGGTAGTAGTCGGCGGTGTAAGAGAACAAGCTGTTCGGGCTGCCGGTCAGTCCGAGTTCAATGGTCTTGCTGGTATTGCTCGGTTGCGGGCTGACCCAGCCGTTGTTCACGCCGCCGATCACGGTCAACGCGGGTGACACGGCATAGCTGGCGCGCACGCCGGTGAGTGCACCGGGCTCCATGTTCCAGAACAGGATGCCGCGCGACACCGTTGAGTCGTTGAGTGGATTGGTCGACTCAAAGCCGGCCAGGGAGCTGAATTTGCCGCCCATCAGCGTGAGCCCGCCGGTGGCGTATTGCATGTAGGCATTGTTGAGATAGAACGTGCTGTCGTTGCCGTTGAGGACCTTGGCGTCGTTGCCCGCGATCAGGCTCACCGCCCCGCCGAATCCTGAACTTGGCAGATAGGAGACCGTTGCAGCCGCTTGGTTGACCGAGAAGCCATTGGTCTTGTTGTCATAGGCGCGCAGCAGGGTCGACGATGTGTCGAAATAGGTGTAGCTACCGGCGACATAGCCCGTGACGCTCAGGCCCGGCGTTGCAGCCAGCACCGCACCC
>JAGDVQ010000155.1 GCA_023255715.1 Thiomonas sp. | reverse complement strand
TTGGCTATGTCCCATGCGGCCTCTGATTTGCTGGAGTAGTTGCCCTCTCGGAAGATGCGCCATACTTCGGATTTGAGGTCTCCTCCCATCTTTTTGCGCGCTGCCGCAGCGCGGTCGGGCAGGCTAGAGAAGCCGATTGCGATGCCCGCCAATGTCCCCTCAAACTCAGTCTGCTGTATGTGTAGCTCTGCAAGCCTGCAGCACCATTCAGGGTTCCCATTTGCAAAGGCACGGCGCGCCGAGCAGGCGAGTATGCGCACGACGCCAAAGTGCATGATGAGTCCTTGCCTGATCACATCATGGGTTTTGCCGCTGTGATGCGGCACACCGGGATTGAGGTCGATTTGGCGCATCAGGCGGATGAATTCACGCACCAAACTGCGCAAGGTTGCAGTTTGGTCAATCAGACCAAGCCCTTGACACGTTTTGAAGTCGGCGTCGATCCGTGCCTGTATCACGGCGATTGCGCCCTTCATGTCCGGCCGTGTGTGCAGGCCTTCAGCCAATAGGTCAATCATTTGATCGCGCCAATCTCCATACAGCGCGGCGCAGTGTGGTTTCGTTGATGTTGTCATGCGATGCCCTCACATGCCCGGTGAAGGTGCCCGGTCAGGCGCATGGGCGGTGCGCTTTTCGGCGGCGGGGATCAGCCGTCGCCTAGGCCGGGGCGAAAAAGAAGATCAGGGAAGATCAGGCCGCGCCTCTGATCGGGATGATGTCGGCGCCGGTCTTGAGTCTGTCGAGGTAGTCGGCCCATGCCTGCATCATCTTCTTGCGTTGCGCAATGAACTTGGTGCGGTTGTAGGCATTGCCCAGCGCGTCAGGAACCGCGTGCGCCAGTTGATGCTCGATCACGGCAGGCTCATAGCCCAGGTGTTCATGGAGCAGGGTGCGCGCCACGGATCGCCAGCCGTGCCCGGTCAGTTCGGATTTCGTGTCGATCCCCAGGCGGCGATAAGCGGCGTTGATGGCGGCGTCGCTCATGGGTTCGTTCGGCGTGCGTCCGCCGATGAACACCCAGCCAGCCGGAAGGTGGCCCGTGAGATGGTGCAGATCGCGCAGGATTGCCACAGCTTGCCGGGATAGGGGGACAAGGTGTTCCGTCTTGGTCTTGGTTACGAGGTAGCGCCACTGCGCGCCGTCCAAGTCCACGTCCACCCAGCGCATCGTCCGCAATTCACCCGGCCTGCAAAACACCATCGGCAATAGCTTGATCGCGGCGGCGACAATCGGCCCTCCCTTGAAGGCGTCGAGTGCGCGCAGGATGGCGCCCACGGCCTGCGGATCATCGGCAGGGGAAGCCATGTGCTGTGGAACATAGGCAGGCAGCGCACCGCGCAGCGCCTGCGTGGGATCGTTGACGGCGCGGCCCGTGGCGATGGCGTAGCGGATCACTTGCCCGATGTTTTGCTGCGCACGGTGGGCGGTCTCCAGCACGCCACGATTCTCAATCCGGCGCAGCACAGCCAGGATGTCAGGCGCGGTGATTTCCGCAATCGGGCGGCGCCCCAGGTAAGGGAACACATCACGCTCCAGGCGGCGGACAACCTTGTCTCGATGGCTTGCGGCTTTGGTGTCGAGGTGCCGCGCAATCCAGTCGCGCGCGACAACCTCGAACGAATCAGCAGCCAGGGCGTAGGCGCGGGCCTTTTCGGCTTGCTTGACGGCGCCAGGATCACGGCCATCTGCAAGGTGAGCGCGTGCTTCATCGCGTTTTGCGCGTGCGTCCTTCAGCCCTACGGCGGGATATGCCCCCAAAGCAAGGCGTTTTTCTGCCCCCATGAAGCGATATTTCAGCCTCCACAGCTTGCCCCCGGCTGGGGTGACTTCGAGATACAGGCCAGCACCGTCGAACATCTTGACGGATTTGGCGCCGGGTTTTGCGTTGCGAATGGCTGTATCGGTCAGGGGCATGGTGGAACTCCAGACGGGGCAGCTTGCCCCCAGGCATTGGTGATATGCCCCCAATCTTGCCCCCACTTGCCCCCGGATGTCAAAGCACCTTTGCGCACTGCTACGGACAAAAAAAGGCCGTAAAGCGTTGATTTCTCTTTGCTTTACGGCCTTCTGCGGACTGCTGCGGATGTGTTTTTGGTGGACCGAAGGAGGATCGAACTCCCGACCTCTGCATTGCGAACGCAGCGCTCTCCCAGCTGAGCTATCGGCCCGAAAACCCAAATCATAACCGAGCTTGGCGGCGGGTCTTGGTCGAGCGGGTTCGGCGCAGGCGTAACGAACGGTATCTTCGATAGTGAGATGCGTCTTCCCGACCTACCATGACGTCGTCACAAATCCAGATTTAGACCCGGTGGGGTGGGAAGATGCGTTACGACACCGCTGTGCTCGACCGTGAATACAACAATCGGGAGCTGGTTCCAGACTGGGCCGAGTACCTGGGGCGCTGGAAGCGCGAATCGCAGGAGGCGCGGCTGAACTGGCCTTGTCTGCTGGATTTGCCCTATGGCGACGCGATCACGCAGACCCTGGACTGGTTCGCGCCAGCGGCCACGGGGTTGGCGCCCTGCCTGGTGTTCATTCACGGTGGCTGGTGGCGTTCGCTGGACAAGGCCGATCACAGTTTTATCGCGCCGACCTATGTGGCGCGCGGGGTGCATGTGGTGGTGCTGAACTATTCCCTTGCGCCGGGCGCATCCCTGCAGCAGATCGTTCTCGATGTGGTGCAGGCGCTGGCGTGGGTCTGGCGGCGGGCGGAAGACTTCGGCGTGGACCGCTCGCGCATCGTGCTGGCGGGGCACTCGGCCGGTGGGCATCTGGCGGCCATGATGCTGGCCTGCCGGTTCGACTGGTTCGGCGACGATCTGCCGCAGCAGATCCCGGCTGGTGCGCTGGCGCTGTCGGGCGTGTACGACCTGGAGTCGGTGCGCAGGACGGCGTTCCTGCAGCGCGACCTGAAGCTCAGTCAGCACGCGGCACGCGCCATGTCGCCAGCCTGGCTGCCGCCTGCGGGGCCTGCGCCCCTGGCGCTCGCGGTGGGGGAGATGGAGTCGGACGCCTTCCATGTGCAGGCGCGGCTGATGCATCGCCACTGGCCGCAGGTGGGCAAGACGCTCATCGTGCCGGGGGCGCATCATTTTTCCGCGCTCGATGCCCTGGCGCAGACCGGGTCGCTGTTGCACAGGCGGGTGTGCGATCTGCTGGATGTGCACAAATCCCAGGCCGATCAGCCGGACATCGTGCGTCTTCTGGCCACGCAGGACGGCTAAGTACCTATCCGTAAATAATGTTGACCTTGAGCGGCACTTTCCGAAACGCGATGATGGCTGCGGCGAGGTGGTTGAGTGCGAGGAAGCTGCGCTCGAGCTTTTCGTAGCGCACGAGTAGCTTGCGGAATCGGTTGAACCAACTATGGCAAACCTCGACGACCCAGCGCCGGGCCTTCTTCCTCGGGTCGCGCCGCTTGATGTCCGCTTCCCTGCGGCGGTCGACGACGTGGGGGATATAGCCGTGCTTTTCGATGCTGCGCGCGTTGTCGGCACTGCGGTAGCCGGCATCGGCGCACAGATGCTTGTGGCGGCGCACCGGCGGGCTCTCGCGCTTGACCCTGATGGCACCCAGGACTTCGTCCAGACGCTTGCCATCATTGACGTTCGCCCCGGTCACGATGAGCGACAACGGGACGCCACGGCCGTCCACCAGCAGGTGGCGCTTGCTCCCATTTTTTCCCCCGGTCGGTCGGGTTCGGCCCGACCGCTTCTTGCGCCAATGGCGCCTTCATCATCGCACCGTCCACGCTCTGCCATCGCCAGGCTATGCCCTGCATGTCTTCGTACTCGGCCAGGCCCGCTTTCCACAGCGCTTCGAAGAAGCCGGCCCTCTCCCATTCCAGGAACCGCTTGTGCACGGCGCTGGCGCTGCCGAACCGCTCCTTGGGCAGCGCCTTCCACTGACAGCCTGTGCGCAGCACGTACACGATGGCCTCGAACACCTGCCGTGCCGGCTTCGGCGGTCGGCCCGCGCCAGGTCGACGCCGATACACCTTGTTTGCCGGCATCACCCGCGCTGGAACGAGCGGCTCGACTCGCTCCCAGAATGCATCTGTCACAACCCACGACTCAGCCCGCTTGGCCACCGTATCGCTCCCACGCCGCACTCGCCACGGCTCGGAGCGTCATTTTACTTATTTACGGATAAGTTCTAAGGCAACACTGAATAAGTCCTTGTGATGATGCGCGCCGGGCTGCGGGATGGGATGCAAGGCGCACACCACAGCCATAGCC
>JAGDVQ010000182.1 GCA_023255715.1 Thiomonas sp. | reverse complement strand
GCGCAGAATGCGCTCGGCGTTGTCCACCCGGTCGCCCTCGGGGATGCCGGCCGGCAGCACCCGCGTGGCATGCGCGTGGCCGCAGCTGGCCGCTGCGCTTGGCGAGATCACCGGGCGCAGCCGGGCGAAGGTGCCGGCGTCCAGCCCCTGCGAGGCAGGGTCGGGCACCGGGCGCGACCAGCCCAGGCTGTTGGCCAGCAGCTTGGGCGCGTACGTCAACCCTGCGGCCTCGACGAAGGAAAAGCAGGATGCGGCCGACAGCTTGAACCCTTTCCACGCCTTGGCCAGCGCCAGACGATTGCGGCGCTGCTGCGCGACCTGCTGCGCGCTGCCGCCGTCGACCTGCTCGGCAATGCAGTAGCTCGGGTTGAAGATCACCGGCACATGCGTGCGCCCGCTGTCTGCGCCCAGCGGCAGCACTTCGATGAACAGGCCGAAAAACCCGGCAAATCCCAGGGTCTGCACCTGCGGGGCGACGGTTTCCAGACTGCGGCGGAACACTTCCGAGCGCACATCGATGCAGAACGCCGCCTGCACTGCGGGCCGCGACGGCTGGGCAGCGACGGCGCGCTTGAGCCCGCGGGCGATGTGGCGCTGCACCCCGACTTCCATCGCCAGCAGCAGGATGCGGTCGATTTCGGCTGCGGCCTGGCGCTTGGCCGAGGGCGGGCGCATGCTCGCGGCCAGCATCTCGTGCCAGCGCGCCACCAGCGCCGAGCTGCGCTTTTCCTGGAAGAGCAGCACATACCACATCAGCCGGATGGCCAGCAGATCGACGATGGAGTCGTCGCGCCCGCCCTGCAGTTCGGCCTGCCAGCGCAGGTAGCGCGTCCAAGACGCCCAGCCGTTGATGCTCAGCAGCGCGGCGTGCAGGTAGCGCTCGACCGCGGCGTCGGGGATCGCCAGCTGCGCGATCGCCCAGGCGATCGCCTCGCGCGGCTTGTCGGGCAGGCGCGCGACCGCGGCGCGAAAGTCGCCCAGGCCCATCATCGCCGGGCTGCGGTCGATCGTCGCCGCGGCCTTCCAGCTGGCGTACAGCCCCTGCCCGCGCCAGGGCATCGCAACGAATGCCTGGCCGAGGTCGAAATACGCCGCGCAGTGCAGGCTGATGCGCTCGGTGACGAAGCTGGACCACAGCCCGCCCTCGACCCGCTCGAGGATCACGCTGACCGGCGCCATGCCCAGCCGCGGCTTGGGCGCGCGGGTGGACAGGGTGTGCAGCACGTCCTGCACGTCCAGCGCGCTGCCCAGACGGGTGAGCGCCTCGTCGATGTCCTCCGGGGTGATGCGGCCGCTGGCGATCTGTTCGCGCCATTCGTCCCACGGCATGTACAGGCTGCTGCCGGCGACCCGCGCGAGCAGGTCCGAGGCGTCCTGAAAGCGCAGGTCTCGCAGCCCGAAGTAGGGGTTGACCGCCACGAAATGCTTGAGCGGCCACAGCGGGGCGATGCGCGCGCACGCGGCGTCGATCCGGTCGTCGAGCTGCTGGGCGGCGGCAAGCGCTGGGGTAGCGTCGATGAGGTTCATGTCAGGCTCCGGTGGAAACAGGGGAAGGGGTTTGCAGCGTCGGCGAGGGCCAGGCGCGCTGCAGCAGGCGGGTGATCGCCACGTCGATGTACAGGCCGTTGTAGAGGTGCACCCACAGCCGCTGGCGCAGCGCCGACGCGCTGGTGGCGATGAAGCGCTGCGCTGCCAGCAGCAGCAGGAAGACGCCAACGACCAGCGGCACCAGCCACACCTGCGCTGCGGCGGCCCCGGGCTGCAGCGGCACCACGCTGCCGCGCAGCAGCGCATCGAACGCCGCGTGCAACGCGTAGTAGGCGGTGCAGACCGCTGCGGCCAGGCCCACCGCGCGCAGCCACTGCGCCGCGCCGAGCACCGCGGTGGTCTGCAGCATCAGCTGCGCGCTCGCCACCGAAACGATGGCGGCAGCGGCGATCAGCGCCGGCTCCTGCCGCCAGTCCAGCCCGAACGCGACCGCCAGCCCGACCGACACCGCCGCCGCCAGCGCCAGCAGCGCGACCATCTGCGCCCCGCCACCGCTGCCGCCTGCGTAGCGCACCACCGGGGCGCGAAACCCGTCGACCCCGCTGCCCGACGCGAGGAAGGCGTGCGCCTTGTACAGCGAATGCGCCACCAGGTGCAGCATCGCCAGGCTGTAGAGCCCCAGGCCGCATTCGAGCAGCATGAACCCCATCTGCGCGGTGGTGGACCAGGCCAGCGACACCTTGATGCTGGTCTGCGTGAGCATGACCAGCGAGGCCAGCGCCAGGGTCACCAGACCGATCAGCGCCAGCACCCACAGCGCCAGACCGGACTGCGACATCAGCGGACTCATGCGCAGCACCAGAAACGCCCCGGCATTGACGATGCCCGCGTGCAGCAGCGCCGACACCGGCGTGGGCGCTTCCATCACCTGGATCAGCCAGCCGTGCAGCGGAAACTGCGCCGACTTCAGCGCCGCGCTGGCCACCACCAGCAGCGCCGCCGCCTGCAGTCCCAGCGGCAGCGGCTGCAGCGGCGCGGCCAGCCGCGCATACACCTCGGACAGCTCCAGGGTGTGCAGATGGCTGCCGATCAGCAGCACCGCCAGCAGCAGCGCGGCATCGCCGATGCGGCTGGCGACGAATTTCTTGTGCGCCGCGAGCATTGCCGCCGGACGCTCGCGGTAGAAGGTGAGCAACTGATGCAGGCACAGGCTGGTGGCCATCCACGCCAGCGCGAACAGCAGCAGATTGCCGCTGACGATCAGCGTCAGGATGGACGCCAGGGTCCACATCAGCCAGAGGTGGAACCGCCCCTGCCCGGGCTCGCGGTCGAGGTAGGTGCGGGCGTAGCGCGACACGATCACGCCGACGAAGGACACCAGCAGCAGCATCACCAGCGTGACCGCGTTGAGGTAGACGCTGAGCGAAAACGCGCCCACATTCCCCGGCAGGGGCAGCGAAAACGCGGTCCATGCCACCGGCGGCTGCAGCGCGAACGCCGCGGCAATGCCCAGCGCGGCGGCGAAAGCAGTCCAGGCCGCCGCGGTGTTCAGCCGGGCCACGGCCGCAGGGCGCGCTGCGGCCCAGCGGCTGCCGACCAGCCCGGCCAGCCAGAGTACCGCTGGCGGCACCAGGCCGACGGCGGGGGAGACAACAGAGGGGATATCGGTCATGAGGCTCTCCTTGGATCAATCGCAGCGCCACGAAAGGGGGCTGCTTGGCATGGGGAGGCAGTCTAGGGAGAGCCTGACCAAAACACTAATGAATTGTTATCATGGAAACCATTGCCTTTAGGCTATACACAACGGAGCGACACCATGCTGCATGTCACCCTGCGTCAATTGCGCACCTTCGAGGCCGTGGCGCGGCTGCGCAGCTTTTCGCGCGCCGCCGACGAGCAGCATGTCACCCAGCCCACGGTGTCCAAGCAGATCCGGCTGCTGCAGGAGGCCGTGGGGCTGCCGCTGATCGAGCAGATCGGCAAGCGCCTCTATCTCACTCAGGCGGGCGAGGCGTTGTATGCCACCTGCGGCGGCTGGCTGGAGACCTGGGGCCGGTTCGAGCAGACCATTGCCGATCTCAAGGGCATCAAGCAGGGGCGGCTGCGCATCGCCACGGTGACCACGACCAAATACTTCATGCCGCGACTGCTCGGACCGTTCTGCAACGCCTATCCCGGCATCGACATCGCGCTGGAAGTGGTCAACCGCGACCGCGTGCTCGAACGTCTGGCGCGCAACCAGGACGATCTGTATGTGATGGGCGTGCCGCCCGAGGACCTGGACATCGTGCGCGAGCCCTTTCTGGAAAACACCCTGGTGGTGCTGGCCGCGGCAGACCATCGGCTGGCCGGGCGGCGCAGCATCACGCTGGACGAAGTGGCGCGCGAGCCGTTCATCCTGCGCGAGCGCGGCTCGGGCACCCGGCTGACGGTCGAGCGGGTGTTTCGCGAGCGCGGCCTGAGCCTGAGCGTGCGCATGGAACTGGGCAGCAACGAGGCGATCAAGCAGGCGGTCGCCGGCGGGCTGGGGCTGGGCATCCTGTCGCTGAGCACGCTGCATGCCGACCCGCGGCTGGATGAGGTTGCGGTGCTCGATGTCGAGGGCTTCCCGATCCGACGCCACTGGTATGTGGTCTGGCCGCGCGACAAGGAGCTGTCGGTGGTGGCCCAGGCGTTTCTGGATTTTTTGCGCGGGCATGTGGACCTGCTCGCGCACCGCGAGCCGGTCGCGCCCGCGGTTCAGGCCGGGTAGATCGCGCCGAGCACGCGCGGCCCGGCGGCGCCGGTGACCGCAGGCAGGTTGCCGGGCAGGCCGAGCAGCGTCTGCC
>JAGDVQ010000112.1 GCA_023255715.1 Thiomonas sp. | reverse complement strand
TTACGGCCTGCGGGTCGTAGCCGACTTCGGCCTGCGCAGTCGCCAGGTTGACGCCGGCGGTCCGCACTCCGGGGAGCTTGCGCAACGCGCGTTCCACCCGCGCGCTGCAGGAGGCGCAGGTCATGCCGTCCACCCCGAGCCGCAGGGCCTGGGTCGGGCCAGCGGGCGGCGCCGAGGATGGCGGCGCGGGCTGGGGTGGCAGATCGACCGGGCAGGCGGTTGGTTCTGTGATGTGCTCAGTCGTGCGCATGCCGAACCTCCTTGGGGGCTTCGCCGCGCAGCGCGGCGAGAATCGGGCAATGCGCATTCGGCCCATGACCAGGGCAGGCGGCCAGCAGCGCCTCCAGCCCGGCGCGCATGCGCCGCAGGTCGCCGATCTTGGCGTCGATCTCGGCCAGACGCTGCGCGACGACAGCACGCACCGTGCCCATGTCGGCCTCGGGCCGGGCGTGCAGATCGAGCAGTTCGCCGATCTGCGCCAGAGAAAACCCCAGCGCCTGCGCCCGGCGGATGAAATCCAGCCGATCCAGCGCACTCGGGTCATACAGCCGGTAGCCGCTGGCGGTGCGCCGCACCGGCGCCAGCAGCCCCAGGCGCTCGTAATACCGCAGGGTCTCCGCCCCCAGCCCCGCGCGCTGCGCGAGGGCGCCGATGGTCAGGCGTGTGGTGTCGGGGGAATCCGTGGTGACCTGCATGGGGATGAGCAATCGAGGATCGAGTTCAAAGTCTATAGTCAACTAAAGACTTGAATGTCAGCAGGGAGATTTGGCCGGGCGGAAAGATCCGTACAGGGCGAGTCGACCAAAAAAAGAACCCGCACGAGGCGGGTTCTTGGGGACAGCGCGAAAGCGAAAATCAGCGCTTGGAGAACTGCTTGGCGCGACGGGCGCCGCGCAGACCCACTTTTTTCCGTTCCACTTCGCGGGCGTCGCGGGTGACGAAGCCGGCCTTGGACAGCGCGGGTTTAAGGGTGGCCTCGTAGTCGATCAGCGCGCGGGTGATGCCGTGACGCACGGCACCGGCCTGGCCGGTTTCACCGCCGCCATGGACGTTGATCTTGATGTCGAAGTTCTCGACGTTCTCGGTGAGAACGAGGGGTTGCTTGACGATCATGATGGAGGTCTGACGGCCGAAATACTGCTCGACGTCTTTCCCGTTGACCGTGATCTTGCCGCTGCCCTTCTTGATGAAGACGCGGGCCACGGAGCTCTTGCGACGGCCTGTGCCGTAATTCCAGTTTCCGATCATCGCCTGTCCTTAGATGTCGAGGGTCTTGGGCTGCTGGGCGCTGTGCGGATGCTCGGCACCCCCATAGACCTTGAGCTTCTTGATCATGGCGTAACCGAGCGGGCCTTTGGGCAGCATGCCCTTGACTGCCAGTTCCAGCGCACGGCCGGGGTGACGCGCCTGCATGTCCTTGAACTTGGTGGCATAGATGCCGCCGGGATAGCCGGTGTGACGGTAATAGGTCTTGTCGTTGGCTTTGTTGCCGGTCACGCGGATCTTGGACGTGTTGACGACAATGATGAAGTCACCGGTATCGACGTGCGGGGTGTAGATGGGCTTGTGCTTGCCACGCAGACGGTGGGCCACTTCGCTGGCGACCCGACCGAGAACCTTGTCTGCGGCGTCAATCACGAACCACTCATGCACGACTTCGGCCGGTTTGGCGCTGAAGGTTTTCATGGTTGTTCCTATGAACGATTGTTGAGCGAGAAATGAAGGCATCCACCAGTGATGTGCGGCTGCCGCGTTCGGGCAACGCCGTCGTGCAAATCCGCGCCCACCGGCATGGGCTGTCTTGGCCCTCGCTCAAAGCCAAGCCCACCATTATAGACATGCGCGCGGTTTTGTCGCGGCCAAGTCATTGATTTTCTGAAACGTTGTGGTTTGCTTGCGGCTTGTGCCCTGCGGATACCCCTGCGTCTTGCATTTGGACGCCGAGCGCCTAAACTATGTTGCACTGCAGCAAATCCAGCAAACCCCTCATCATGCCCACGATTCCCGATCCGTCACGGGCGAAAGACCCGGGCAGCACGCCCGTCGTTCTGCCTTATTTCAACCAGGCGCCAGCCCCCATCGTGCCGATCCGCCCGATCGGGCCGGAGCATCGCGCCCAGCTGCTGCGGCATTTTCTGGCATTGAGCACGGATGACCGCTACCTGCGCTTCGGTTACGCCGCCAGCGACGAGCGCATTCGCGCCTATGTCGATTCCATCCGCTTCGGCCAGGACGAGATTTTCGGCGTGTTCAACCGCAAGCTGGAACTGCTCGCCGTGGCGCATATCGCGATCGAGCCGGGGCAGACCGAGCGGGCGGAATTCGGCGTCTCGGTGTTGCCGCGCGGCCGGGGACTGGGCATTGGCACGCGGCTGTTCGCCCGCGCAGCGGTGGATGCGCGCAACCGTGGCCTGCGGGTGCTGTACATGCAATGTCTGAGCAGCAATGGCGCCATGCTCAAGATCGCCCGCCGCGCGGGCATGACGGTGCACAACGAAGGCGGCGAAACCGAGGCCTATCTGGAGTTGCCAGAAGACAACTACCAAAGTCACCTCGACGCCCTGGTGGAAAACCAGACCGGGCAGATCGACTACTGGCTCAAGTCGGCCATGCGGCAGTGGCGCTGCTTCTGGCTGTTTGGCCGCTGTCCGAAAACGGTCTGAAATTTGCTCCTCACGGCAACCAGCGCGCCACGGCAATGGTGCGCCATCCGTTGAACTGCTGCCACACCGCCATCACACTGCCCGCCGGGTTGACGGCGAGCGCTGGAAAACTGGCCTGCACCGTGGCGTCGGGGTCTGACAGGGTCTGCGGTGCCAGCCAGCGGTGTTGCGACGGGTCGTAGCGCGCCGTCTCCACCTGCATGCCCTGCGGCCCGTCCTGATACCAGGCGGCATGGACATTGCCCGCTGAATCCACCACGACCACCGGATTGCCTGCGCTGCGCAGGGCGGGGTTGTCGATCTGTTGCGGCGCCTTCCAGCGCCGGGTTGCCGCCTGCCAACGGGCGCAGAGCATGGCCTCGCGCTGCACACCGCTTCGCGCCGCGTCGGCCTGTCCCCAGACCAGCACGATGTTGCCCGCTGCATCTGCCGCCAGCACCGGGGACACCGCCGGGCCGTTGAATGCGGCACTCTGCAGCAGGCGCACCCCACTCCACTGCGGCCCCGCGCCGGGCAATGCGCTGCGGACTGCGATCCGTCGTGCATCCCCGCGCCCTTGGGTCCATGCTGCAACGACTTCGCCTTGCGGTGTGGCGACCAGTGCCGCAGACGTCGCTGTCGCGCCAGCGGGGCTGAGACGCTCGGGAGCAGCCCACTTCCCGCCAGCCCCCGGCAGCGCCGCCGCATACACCCCCTCATGCCCGGACACCCCCTGCTGCCACGCCGCCACCACATGCCCGCCGGGAGTGGCAGCGACCACCGGGTTGTAGGCACTGGCCGAGAGCCGGTCCACACGCTGCGCCGCCTGCCAGCGATGCCGCGCGCTGAGCCAATGGGCGGCATAGATGCCGGTGTGCCGCCCATCGGGTTGCTGCCAGACCACGGTCACGTTGCCCGCGGCGTCTGCGGCAAGCTGGGGGTTGGTGGCGTTGCCGGGCAATGTGGGAGAGTCGAGGCGCTGCGGCGGCGTCCATGCTGCCCCCTGCCACCGGGCGGAAAATATGCCGTCGCGCCCATCCACCAGCTGAAACCAGACCACGGTGATCTGGCCTTGCGCATCGGCAACGATGGCGGGAATGCTGGACGCCCCGGCCAGCGGACCGTGCAGGTCGATGGCCTGCGGGGCGCTCCAGTTCTGCGTGTCGGCATTGAAGTGACTGGCGAGGATGGCACGCCGTCCCCCATCGTCCTGAAACCACACGGCGACAAAACCGCCGTCCCGTGCGGCCGCCACCTGCACGCCATTGACCGGAAGATCGACTTGCCGCGCGGTGCGGGCGTCGTCGATCTGCACGGGCGCGCTCCACGCGCTGCAGGTCGTGGTGAAGGCGCTGCGTTGTGCGGGGGCCGTACGCTGCAGGGTGTAAGTGGTGCAGCCGGACAGCGGCACGTCGGGTTCGATCACCGCCAGATCGCCCGTGATCCTGAGGAGTCCAGGCACCGGCACGCCGATGGGGCTGAGCAGTTGCAGGGTGTCTGCGGTCTGCGCCGCCGCAGCGGCCGGGGTGGTGAAACGAAACCCTGGGGCGGCGACGCGGGAGACCTGGGACGCCGCCTGCGCCGGCACCGCAGTTGCACCGTCCGCATGCGCCGCAGTCGCCCAAAGCAGCATTCCGGCGATGAGGGCGGCACCGCACCGGCACATCACAGCCGCCCCATGAGCTTCATCAGCCAGCGGGTGCGCTGGCCGTATGGCGGCGCAGCCAGGCCGACGCCGGACAGACGCGACTGCAGCATCACCGGCTTGAGCTTGCTGAAGGTGTCGAAACCCCACCGGCCGTGGTAGCTCCCCATGCCCGAGGCGCCGACGCCGCCAAAGGGCAACCCCTCCTGCGCGAAGTGCAGCAAGGTGTCGTTGATCGTCACCCCGCCGGCATGGGTGTGCAGCAGCGCATCATGGACGCGGCGGCGATTGCGGTCGAACCAGTAGAGCGCCAGCGGCCGGGGCTGGCTGCGCAGGATGGCCAGCGCCTGCGCCATGTCGTCGTAAGACACCACGGGCAGCAGCGGGCCGAAAATTTCCTCGGTCATCAGCCGCACGCTGGACGGCGCGTCGCCCACCAGCGCGGGTGCGAGGCGGTGACGCAGGTCGTCGGCCTGCACCCCGTCGAACAGCGCATGAACACGCGCCCCACCCGCCCGGGCTTCGCCCAGCAGACTGAGCAGACGACTGTACTGCCGATGGTCGATGATGCTGGTGTAGTCGGGGCTGCGCAGGCCTTGCGGATAGAGCCGCTGCGCCGCAGCGCGGCAGGCGTCCACGAACGCCGCCTCCTGCCCGCGCGGCAGCAAGACGTAATCGGGCGCGATGCAGGTCTGCCCGGCGTTGATCAGCTTGCCATAGACGATGCGCTGCGCCGCATGCCGCAGGTCATAGCCGGGGGTGACGACCGCCGGGGACTTGCCGCCCAGTTCCAGTGTGACCGGGGTGAGATTGGCCGCAGCCGCCGCCATGACGCGCTTGCCCACGCCTGTTGAGCCGGTGAACAGCAGATGATCGAAGGGCAGTGCGCTGAACGCCGCGCCCACGTCGGCGTCGCCCTGCACCACGGCGACTTCGTCTGGCGCGAACGCCTGCGCGGCGCGTTGCGCGAACACGGCGCTGAAAGTCGGGGTGAACTCGGACAGCTTGACCATCGCCCGGTTGCCTGCCGCCAGCGCAGCCGTCAGCGGCGCGGCGGCCAGCACGAGCGGGTAGTTCCACGGCGCGATGATGCCCACCACGCCCAGGGGCTGTGGCAGGACATGCGCCCGCGCGGGCAGGAACCAGCGCGACACCGGGGCCGCGCGGGGCCGCATCCACTGTTTGCCGTGGCGCAGCGCGTCGGCAATGCTCTCCAGGCTGGGAACGATTTCGAGCAGCCCGGTTTCCGGCGGCGGTCGCCCACCGAAGTCGGCATCGATCGCCTCGGCGAATTCGGCCGCATGCGTGCGCAACAGCGCCTGCAGACGCTGCAGACGGTCGCGGCGCAAGGCCCAATCCGGGTAGGGTGCCGCGTCGAACGCCGCGCGCAACAGGCTGTGCGCATGCTGGAGTGAAGCCACGAAATCCGGGGCGCGATCCATGAGTGGCGAATGAGGCAGTGACGAGATGACACGCGATAGTAAGACCGCATGCTGCTGCACGCAGGGGCAAGGCACGCCGGGCGGCAGCCAAATCCCTGATTTCGACACAGGTATCAAATTGTGTAGTCGGCAGTATTTGCCTAAGCAATAAACTGCACGGCATGCATTCATCGACCCCTCACACCGACACGCCACCGCCGCACTACTACGACGGCTCGCAGTACTGCAAGGAACAGTCCGTGGGCTTTCTGATCAAGCGCGGACTGGCCATTCTGGTGCGCAATCTGGAACATCAGATGCAGGCGCTCGACCTCACCGGCACGCAGTGGCATCCGCTGCTGCATGTGCATCAGGGCTGCGACACCGTGGCCGCCTGCGCCCGCGAGATGCAGACCGACGCCGGGGCGATGACTCGCATGCTCGACCGTCTGGAAGCCAAGGGGCTGCTGGTGCGCGAACGCAGCAGTACCGATCGCCGGGTGGTGAACCTGGCGCTCACCCCCCGCGGCGCCGAAGTGGCCGCGCAGATTCCGCATGTGCTCGCCGAGGTGCTCAACGAGCACTTGCGCGGGTTCAGCCCCAAGGAATTCGCGCAGATGCTCACCCTGCTGCAACGCTTCATCGCCAATGGCGAAGCGCTGGCGGAGGCCAACCAGGCCGCGCCCGGGCCCGATCTGGTGGTGCAGGAGCGCACCCCGGAAAGCCAAGACGACAAGATCGACTCCTGAATCGTTCCCATCATGTTCCCCACACGATTGATGCCCTCCCGCGCCACGCTGGCCGCCCCGCTGCTGGCCGCCCTGCTGCTCGCAGGTTGTGCCAGCACCGAGGGCATTGCGCCCACGGCCAAGATGACCCAGCCGCAGCAACTCGGCCTGCAGCCCGCGCAGACCGCCTTTCCCAAGGCCAACTGGTGGACCACCTTTCATGATCCTGAACTCGACCGTCTGATCGCCACCGCGCTGGCCGACAACCCCAGTCTGCAGATCGCGCAGGCGCGGCTGGCGCAGGCCCGCGCGCAGGTGCAGGGCGCGGGCAGCGCCCTCGAACCCAGGCTGGGCGCCGCGGTCAGCTCCACCCGCCAGCAGTTCAGCAACAGTTACATCTACGGCCCGTTTGGCGGCAACTGGTACACCGACAATTCCGCGCTGCTGCAAGGCAGCTGGGAGCTGGACTTTTTCGGCAAGAACCGCCAGACCCTGCAGGCGGCCATTGGCGAAGCGCACGCTGCCGCCGCGCAGGAGCAGGCCGCGCGGGTGCTGCTGTCGGCCAATGTCGCCAGCGCCTATGTCAACCTGGCCCGGCTGGTGGCGGTACAGGACGTGCTGCAGCAAACCCTGCAGCAGCGCGAGCAAATGCTTGCTCTGGTGCGCGACCGGGTGCGCGCGGGCCTGGAAACCACGGTGCAGGAAAAGCAGGCCCTGGCCGAAGTGCCGCAGATCCGGCTGCAGCTCGACCAGACCGCCGTGCAGATCACGCAGGCGCGCAACCTGCTCGCGGCGCTGACAGGCCAGGGCCCGCAGGCCACGGCCACGCTGAGCCCGCGTCTGGCCAGTCTGCCAACCCTGGGCCTGCCCGACACCCTGCCCGCCGCGCTGATAGGCCGCCGTGCCGACATCGTGGCTGCCCGCTGGCAGGTGGAAGCCGCGCTGCATGGCGTGAAGGCCGCGCGCGCCGCGTTCTACCCCGACATCAACCTCACCGCATTTGCGGGTTTCAGCGCACTGGGCTTCAGCCAATGGCTGACCGGCAACGCGCAGACCCTGGGCGTCGGTCCGGCGCTGACCCTGCCCATTTTCGAGGGTGGGGCGCTGCGCGCGCAGCTGCGCGGCAAGTCCGCCCTGGCCGATCAGGCCATCGCGCAATACAACGCCACGCTGGTGGACGCCGTGCATGAAGTGGCCGATGCCATCGCCGCGCGTCAGTCCATCTCCCGGCAGATCGCGCAGCAGGAACAGGCGCTGGCCGCCGCGCAGGACGCGATGCGCCTGGTCGATCAGCGTTACAAGGCCGGACTGTCCAACTACCTCACGGTGCTCACCGTGCAGTCTGCCGTGCTCAAGCTGCAGCAGGCGGGCGTGGACCTGAAGGCGCAGGCCCTGGCCGACGACGTGGCGCTGATCCGCGCGCTGGGCGGCGGCTACACCGCGCCGAACCTCCCTGGGCCAACCGCCCAGGCGCAATGATTCCTCCATCCAACAACAACCCGAATCCCCACGGAGCGCATCCATGAGTACCCCCGACAACAGCAGCGCGGCAACGCCGACCCAGAACGGCAACGGCAAGGCAGCCCGGCGCCGCACCCTGATGCTCAGCGCCATCGTCTTTTTCGTCATCGTCGGCCTGATTTACGGTGCCTATCACTACTGGCAGTCGCTGCGCTATGCCTACACCGACGACGCCTATGTGCAGGGCAATCTGGTGCAGGTCACGCCCCAGGTGGGCGGCACGGTGGTCGCCATCGACGCCGACGACACCCAGTTGGTGAAGGCCGGGCAACCGCTGGTGCAGCTCGACGGCGCCGACACCCACGTTGCCCTGCAGCAGGCCGAGGCCATGCTGGCACAGGCGGTGCGCCAGGTGCGGGTGAGCTTTGCCAACAACGGCACCCTGGCCGCGCAGGTCGCGGTGCGTCAGACCGACGTGACCACGGCGCAGAGCAATCTGCAGACCGCGCAGGCCAATGTCGCCAAGGCCGAAGATGCGCTGCGCCGCCGCCAGGAGCTGGCAGGCACCGGCGCGGTCGGTGCCGAGGAACTCCGCCAGGCGCAGATCGCGCTGCAGGCGGCCAAGGCGCAATTCGCCACCGCGCAGGCGCAGCTGCAGACGGCGCAGGCCGGGGTCAAGGCCGCGCAGGAACAGCTGGCCAGCGGCGAGGCACTCACTGCGGGAACGGTGATCGCCAACAACCCGGCCGTCAAGCTGGCCGCGGCCAAGGTGCGCGAAGCCTATCTGGCCTATGAGCGCACCATGATTCCCGCGCCGGTCAGCGGTGTGGTGGCGCGGCGCACGGTGCAGCTCGGCCAGCGCGTGGGGCCGGGTGCTCCGCTGATGTGGGTGGTGCCGCTGAACGATGTGTGGATCGACGCCAACCTGAAGGAAACCCAGTTGCGCAATGTGCGCATCGGCCAGAAGGCCACGGTCACGGCAGACACCTACGGCGGCAGCTTCACCTACACCGGCCATGTGGTCGGCCTGTCTGCGGGCACCGGCGCGGCCTTCTCGCTGCTGCCTGCGCAGAACGCCACCGGAAACTGGATCAAGGTGGTGCAGCGCCTGCCGGTGCGCGTGGCGCTCGACCCGCAGCAACTGGCCAGCCACCCGCTGCGCGTGGGCATGTCCACCGAGGTGACCATCGACATTGCTGACCACAAGGGCCCGCTGGTCACCGACCTGCCACCCACCAAGCCCGCCGCACGCACCGATGTGTACGCCGCCGACTGGCAGAAGGCCGACACCCTGGTGAACGCCATCATCGCTGCCAACGCGGGCGGCAAGCGCTGATCGGGGGCAGGCCATGGCCACCACACAGGAAATCGAGGAAAGCGCAGCCGGGGCCACCCCTGCCGCGCCGACCACCGCATCGCACCTCACCCCGCTGACTGGCGGCACGCTGGTGCTGGGCACCATCGCCCTGTCGCTGGCGACCTTCATGAACGTGCTCGACACCTCGATTGCGAATGTGTCGATTCCCGCGATCGCCGGTGACCTGGGGGTGAGCTCGTCGCAGGGCACCTGGGTCATCACATCCTTCGGCGTGGCCAATGCCATTGCCGTGCCGCTGACGGGCTTTCTCACCCAGCGCTTTGGCGCGGTCAAGGTGTTTCTCGCCAGCATCCTGCTGTTCACCCTGTTCTCGTTTCTCTGCGGGCAGGCGCCGAGCATCGAGATCCTCATTCTGTTCCGCGTGCTGCAGGGCGCCAGCGCCGGACCGATGATTCCGCTGTCGCAAACCCTGCTGCTTTCCAGCTACAGACCGCAGCGGGCGGGCATGGCCATCGCCATGTGGTCGATGACCACGCTGATCGCCCCCATCATGGGGCCGCTGCTCGGCGGCTGGATCACCGACAACATCTCCTGGCCGTGGATCTTCTACATCAACGTGCCGGTGGGCCTGATCGCCGCGGCGGTGACGGCCTCGATCTACATCCGGCGCGAAACACCCATCCGCAAACTGCCGATCGACTGGACCGGGCTGGGCCTGCTGGTCATCTGGGTCGGCTCGCTGCAGATCATGCTCGACAAGGGGCAGGAGCTCGACTGGTTCTCGTCCCCGGTCATCCTCGCGCTGGCTGCGGCTGCCGTGGTGGGCTTCGTGCTGTTTCTGATCTGGGAAATCTACGACGATCATCCGGTGGTCGATCTCACCCTGTTCAAGATCCCCACCTTCACCATCGGCACCCTGTTGCTGGCGCTGGCCTACGGCATGTTCTTCGGCAGCCTGGTGCTGCTGCCGCTGTGGCTGCAGGAATTCATCGGCTACACCGCCACCGATGCCGGGGAGGTGCTGGCCTGGGTGGGCCTGTTCGCGCTGATTCTCTCCCCCATCATCGGGCGGTTTCTGCCCCTGCTCGATTCCCGCTGGGTCACCACGTTTTCCTTCGTGGTGTTTGCCGTGGTGTTCTACATGCGATCGCAGTTCACCACGGGCGACAGTTACTGGGAGTATTCCGTTCCCACGGTGATCCAGGGCATTGCCACAGCGACGTTTTTCATCCCCTTGCTGGGCATCATTCTCGGCGGCCTGCCGCAGCACCGCATCGCCGCGGCCTCCGGGCTGTCGAACTTTGCGCGCATCACCGCAGGGTCGTTCGGCACCTCGATCTACACCACCTGGTGGACCGACCGCGCCGATCTGCACCATGAGCAACTGGTCACCCACATCTACGCAGGAAGCCCGGTGGCCAGCCCGGTGATTCAGGGCATGCAGGCGCAGGGTTTCAGTTACGAGCAGGCCTTGGGCGTGATCAACCGCCTGATCGACCAGCAGGCGTATACCCTGGCCGTGGACGACATGTTCCGCCTGAGCGCCTGGCTGTTTCTCGCCATGATCGCGCTGGTCTGGTTCATCAAGCCATCCAAAGGCGCCGCTGGCGGCGACGCCGCAGCCGCAGCGCATTGATCTGTTGTTCAAAACCCAGAAAGAGGCCATCATGCAAGTCAATCCACCCAAGACAATCCCGCGTCATCAACCGGCGAACTCTCAGTCCGCAAGGCGTTTGCTGCGCCCTGCGCTCGCCGCATTGCTGATGTCTGCCGCATCCCTTGCCTGCATGGCGCAGACCCAGGCCGCCGAAGTCTCCGCCCTCTGGGGCGCCGGCAGAGGGGGCGACAACAACGCCACCCTGGCCGTGCAGACCGGCCCGCTGTGGACGCGCAATCTGGCGCACAGCAAGCTCGATGTGGTGCTGGAGGGCTCGGTGGGCCAGGTCACCGGGCCGTCGGGTTCTGCCCACCGCAGCCTCACCCATGTGGGCCTCACGCCGTTTGCGCGCTGGTGGTTCGCGCCGGATACCGCGATGGAGTTCGGCATCGGCGCCAATGTGTTTTCCGGCACCTACCTCGGCAGCAAGCAAATCTCCACCGCCTACCAGTTCGGCGATTCCATCGGCCTGCTGCACCGTTTTTCCGGCACGCCCTGGACTCTCGGCGCGCGGTTCACCCACTACTCCAACGCCGACATCAAGCGACCCAACCCCGGGCAAGACTATTTCCAGGTTCGCGTGGCCTACAGCTACGACTGAGCCCAAAGACCCACAGGCCTGGTGCGGCACAATGCGCGCACCATGTCAGACAGCCAGCTTGAACCGACCCGCATCATCGCCATCCGCCACGGCGAAACCGACTGGAACGCCGCGTCGCGCATCCAGGGCCATACCGATATCCCCCTGAACGCGCGCGGACGCGAGCAGGCGCAACTCGCCGCCCAGGCGCTGGCCGACGAGTCCATCGATGCGGTCTACGCCAGCGACCTGCAGCGCGCGTGGCAGACCGCCGAAGCGATCGCCACGCCGCACGGCCTGTCCGTGGTGCGTGATCCGGCCCTGCGTGAACGCTGCTTTGGCCAATTCGAGGGCCACAGCTTTGCCGCGCTGGAGCCGCTGCATCCCGAACTGTGCGCCCGCTGGCGCCACCGCGACCCGGCGTTCGCCGCCCCCGGTGGAGAAACCCTGCGGGATTTCGCCGCGCGCGCGCAGAACGCCCTGCGGCACATCGCCGTGCGCCATCCCGGCCAGCTCATCGTGGTGGTCGTGCATGGCGGCGTGCTCGACGCCTTCTACCGCGCCGCCACGGGGCAGGAGTTGCAGGCGCCGCGCAGCTTCGAGTTGCGCAACGCCGCACTCAACCGCCTGCTCTTCGCCCAGGGCCAGCTCACCCTGGTGGGATGGGGCGACACCGCACATCTCGACCGCAGCCTCAACGAAGGCGTGGAGTAAATCACGGCCGGGACAGATTTCTTCAGCTTTGCGTCCGATCTGATTGGGGCGTTGGTTAGACTGTGTCGGTGTTTTTTAGTCCAACCCTTAGCCATGACGTCCTTCCGTTCCCAGTTGTTCCTGCTTCCCATCGGCCTGCTGCTCGCGCTGCTGGGTGCATCGGCCCAGGCCGGACTGGGGCGGCCGCTGTCCGACGCCGCGCAAGACGGACAGCCGGTGGCGCAGGTGCAGCGCTATGCAGCGCAGGCCGCGTCAGGCGCGACGGCCACGACAGCCAGCGTTCAGACGCAAACGGTGCAAACCGCCCAGGGCGTCACGGTCACCGAATATGCCAATGCGGCGGGCACCGTGTTTGCCATCACCTGGAAAGGGCCGTTCAAGCCCGATCTGCAGCAACTTCTCGGCAGCTATTTCGCCCCTTACATCCAGGCGGCCAACACCCAGACCCAGCAACTCAATCTGTCCATGGTCCAGGGCCAAAACATCGTCGTGCACAGCGCCGGCCGGATGCGCGGCTTCCTCGGTGTGGCCTGGGTGCCCACGCTCGTCCCCGCCGGGTTCGACCCCTCCAGACTGCAGCCCTGAGCGCATCGTGACCATGCGCATGAACACGCTGTCGACCAGCAGGCGTCTTGCGGGGTGCGCGCTCGCCCTGTTCGCCAGCCTGCAGCTCGCCGCCTGCGGTGGCGGCGGCAGCGCCCCACCGCCCGCCACGCCTTCCGCCTCGCTCGCCAACGCGGCAACGGGGCCCAATGTGGTGGCGGTCAGCATTCGCCAGCTCGAAACCAATCCCAACACCATCACCGCCAACACGCCGTATGTCAGCGTGACCGTCTGCGACGCGAACAACAACTGCCAGACCATTCCCGATGTGATGGTGGACACCGGCTCGGCAGGGTTGCGGCTGTTTGCCAGCAAGGTCAGCCTGAACCTGCCCGGCATTCCTTCCGGCAACGGCACGCTTGCAGCCTGCGCGCAGTTCGCCTCGGGCTATGCCTGGGGCAGCATGCACCTGGCCATCGTTCGCATGGGCGGTGAAACCAGCACCACCGCCATCCCCGTGCAGTTCATGAACGATTCCGCACGACCGGCCGCGCCATCGACCTGTGCCGCACAGGGCACCAACTTCGCGGCCCGGTTTGCCCCGGTGGCCAACGGCATTCTGGGCATCAGCAATTTCATCCACGATTGCGGCGCGAGCTGCACGGCGTCCACTCCCGCCAGTGAGCGTCCGGCGATGTATTACGCCTGCGGCAATGACACGTGCATTCAAACCAGCGCCGAGTTGTCCCAGCAGGGCACCAATCCCATCAGCACCTTCCCCGTGGACAACAACGGCAGCATCCTGTCCCTTCCAGCCTTACCGCTGCCCGGCGGCGCGATCAGCGCCACCGGCACGCTGACCTTCGGCATCGGCACCCAGGCCAACAACGCCCTGCCCGCCGGTGCACAACTGTTCCCCATCGGTCAGGATGCCTACATCAGCGGCATGATCGACGGCGTCGCGGGCCGGGGCTTCATCGACAGCGGCTCCAACGGCTACTTCCTCGACCTCGACTCCAGCGTCACCCGCTGCACCCCCGACAACCCGTCCAGCTGGTATTGCCCGAGCAATCCAGTGGCCCTGTCCGTTCAACTCGCGGGGACCTCCACCGCGCAAACCCTGTTGATCGGCAATGCCAGCGCCATGTTCAACACCCAATTCACCGCCCTGCCCGCGCTGGCTGGCACCGCGGCCATCGCCAACTTCGCCGACCTCGGCCTGCCGTTTTTCTATGGACGGCCCATCGCCACCGGGCTGGAGGGCACCAATCCCAACGCACCTGACGGGTACTGGGCGTTGTGAGCCTGCATGATCCTGTCATCAAAACAGCCTTCAATGCACAGACCTTGACGCCCGTCCCTTGACCTGAACCGAACGCCGCGATGATGCCTCCACCGCAACGCCCACTGTCGCACCGCCTCCTGTCCATCGCAGCCGCCTTCGGCACCGCACTGCTGCTCAGCGCTTGTGGTGGCGGTGGCGGGGGCACGGCCAACGCACCGACATCGACCAACAGCTCAAATTCAGCGAACGTTCCCAGCGTCTCCGCCGTGAGCGGGACGAACGTCGTCCCAGTCACCATTCGCCAACTGACGAGCAACAGCACGACCCTGACCGCGAACTCCCCCTATGTGAGCGTGACTGTTTGCGCGCCGGGGGGCAGCACCTGTCAGACCATTCCGGACGTGCTGGTCGATACCGGATCGGCCGGATTGCGGCTGTTTTCCGGCGCGCTCAACAGCGCCATGCTCAGCAGCCTGCCCCCGATCGCCAATGGCGGCGGATCGCTCGCGGCCTGTGCCCAGTTCGCCTCCGGCTATGCCTGGGGCAGCATGCGGCTGGCGTCAGTCCAACTGGGGGGAATGGCTTCGACCACTGCCATTCCGGTGCAAGTGATGGACGATCAGGCGCTGCCCTCCGCACCAGCGAGTTGCGCTAACCAGGGGGTGGACTTTGCCAGCAATTTTTACGGCATCGCCAACGGAATCCTGGGGATCAGCAATTTCAAGTACGACTGCGGCGCTGCGTGCGCGCGAAGTGCCAGCAATGGCGTGTATTTCTCCTGCAGCGGCCGCACATGCACGGGCACGACCGCCGCCACCAGCCAGCAAGGCATCAATCCGGTTGCCACATTTGCCACGGACAACAACGGCAGCGTCCTGACCCTGCCGGGCGTCCCACTGCCAAATGGTGCACCGAGTGCGAACGGAACGCTGATCTTTGGCATCAACACCCAGGCCAACAACACGTTCACCGCCGCGCAACTGTATCCGCTCGATACCTCGGGCAATCTCACGCTCACGGTCAACGGCGTGGTCGGCACCGGCTTTGTCGACAGCGGCTCGAATGGCTATTACCTTGCCCTCAGCGGGGTTCAGACCTGTTCCAGCGCAGCGGGCTTCTACTGTCCGCCGCAGGCATTCAACCTCGCAGTCAGCCTGCAGGCCAGCGGCGGCGTGGCGGGTACGGCGCAGAGCATCACCATCGGCAATGCGCAGTCGATGTTCCAGACCGGAAATGCGGCTTTGCCCGCGCTGGGCGGCACATCGGCCATCAATGGTCTGGTCGATCTCGGCCTGCCGTTTTTCTATGGCCGCTCCATCGCCACCGGCCTGGAAGGCACCAACAGCAGCGCGCCCAACGGCTTCCTGCTTTACTGACCACCGAACAGATCGCCGCCCGGGCGCTGCGGCGCGGCCAGGCCCAGGTGGACATAGGTGGCGGCTGTGGCGATGCGCCCGCGCGGGGTGCGTTGCAGATAGCCCTGCTGGATGAGATAGGGCTCGATCACGTCCTCGATGGTGTCACGCTCCTCGCCGATCGCTGCGGCCAGGTTGTCCAGACCGACCGGGCCGCCATCGAAGCGATGCACCACGGCCTCGAGCAGCTTGCGGTCCATCACGTCAAAGCCCAGCGGATCGACGTCGAGCATTTTCAGGGCGGCGTCGGCCACCGGCGCGGTGATCTGCCCGGAGGTCTTCATCTCGGCGTAGTCGCGCACGCGGCGCAGCAGCCGGTTGGCGATGCGCGGCGTGCCGCGTGCCCGGCGCGCGATTTCTGCCGCACCGGTGGGGTCGATGACCGCACCGAGCAGCCCCGCCGAGCGCAGCACGATGCGGGAAAGTTCTTCCGCCGTGTAAAACTCCAGCCGCGCGACGATGCCGAAGCGGTCGCGCAGCGGATTGGTCAGCATGCCGGCGCGGGTGGTGGCCCCCACCAGGGTGAAGGGCTGCAGATCGATTTTCACGCTGCGCGCGCCTGGCCCTTCGCCAATGAGGATGTCGATCTGATAGTCCTCCAGCGCCGGATACAGAATCTCTTCGACCACGGGCGAAAGGCGGTGGATCTCGTCGATGAACAGCACGTCGTTGCGTTCGAGATTGGTGAGCAGCGCCGCCAGATCGCCGGCGCGCTCCAGCACCGGGCCGGAAGTCGAGCGCAGATTCACCCCCATTTCACGCGCAACGATGTGCGCCAGCGTGGTCTTGCCCAGCCCGGGCGGGCCGAACAGCAGCACATGGTCCAGCGCCTCCGCACGCTTGCGCGCTGCGCCGATGAAAATGTCGAGCTGCTCGCGCACCCGGGTCTGACCAACGTAATCGTCGAGCTGCTGCGGGCGCAGCGCGCGCTCCACCACCGATTCCTGCGGCGACACCGGCGCGGCGTCGATCAGCCGCGTCGAGGCGGGGGCGAAAGCATCAGGTTGGATAGGCACGGCGGGCGCAGCGAAGAACTGGGAATGCGCACAGCATAGATCAACCGCGCAGCAGCGCCTCTTCAGCCACGGCCAACGCGTCGGGCAGGCCAGAGAGCACCACGGTATCGCCTTCGCGCAGTTGCAGCGTGGGGGTTGGCTTGAGCACCTGCCCGTCGCTGCGGCGCACCTGAGTCACCCGCGCGCCCTCGCGGCTGACGGCCCGCAGCATCTGCCCCACGGCGGCCGCCTCGGCAGACAGGGTCACGGATTGCAGACGCGGCTGATCGGCATCTTCCAGCGAGGCATCGTCGCTGCCATGAAACCAGTCACGCAACAGCCCATAGCGCTGCGCACGCGCATGCCGCACGCGCTTGAGCACCCGCGGCAAGGGCACGCCCACCAGCGCCAGAGTGTGCGACGCCAGCATCAGCGAACCTTCCAGAATCTCGGGCACCACCTCGGCAGCGCCGGCCTGGCGCAGTTCTTCCAGCGGACCATCGTCCATGGTGCGGACCACCACCGGCACATGCGGCGCATGTTCGCGCATGAGATGCAGGATGCGCAGCGCCGAATGCGTTTCCACATAGGTGATGACCACCGCGCTGGCCCGCTGCAGTCCCGCCGCCTGCAGCGTGGCCAGGCGGGTGGAGTCGCCATACACCACGTTCTGCCCGGCGGCCTTGGTCTGCGCCACACGGTCGGGGTCGAGGTCGAGCGCGATGTGCGGGATGTGCTCGGTGTCGAGCAGGCGCGCCAGATTCTGCCCGCAACGGCCAAAGCCGCAGATGATGACGTGGTTCTGCGCCTTGATGGTGCTGCGCGCAATATTGGTGAGCTGCAGCGATGCCAGCATCCAATCCGCTGACGACACCTTGAGCACGATGCGGTCAACGTACTGCCCCAGCAGCGGCGTGTAGAGCATGGAAATCACCATCGCCGCCAGCACCGGGTTGAGCACCTCGGGCGGGATGAGCCTGTTGCCCGATGCGATATTGAGCAGCACGATGCCGAACTCCCCCGCAGGCGCCAGCCACAGCGCCACCCGCAGACTCAGGCCAGGCGGCGTCTTGCGCAAGCGCTCGATGCCGAACACCAGCGCCGCCTTGAATACCGGCGGCAGCAAGGCCAGCAGCAGCACCAGCCACCATTGCGCCAGCACCAGGCGCCAGTCGAGCAGCATGCCGATGGTGATGAAGAACAAGCCCAGCAGCACGTCACGGAAGGGGCGGATGTCGGCCTCCACCTGCGCCTTGTACGGCGTCTCGGCAATCAACATCCCGGCCAGAAAGGCGCCGAGTGCCAGCGACAGTCCGGCCAGCTCGGTGATCCACGCCAGCCCCAGGGTGAGCAGCAAGAGATTGAGCATGAACAGCTCATCCGACTTGCGCTTGACCACGATGCGCAACCAGGGCTGCAGCAGCCGCCCGCCGGCCAGCAGAATGACGGCCAGCACCAGCACCGCCTTGATCGCAGCAAACAGCAGCAGGCGCGGCAGATCGGCGCTGTGCGAGGCCAGCGCCGGAATCAGAATCAGCAGCGGCACCACCGCCAGATCCTGAAACAGCAGCACGCCAATGATGTGACGGCCATGCTCCGAGTCGAGTTCGATTCTTTCCGCGAGCAGCTTGACCACGATGGCGGTGGAGGACATGGCAAACGCCCCGCCGATGGCGATGCCCGCACCGATGGGCTGTCGCCAGAGTTGCGGCAGCAGCAGGCCGAACAGCAGGCTGGCGATCAGGGCAACAGCCAGGGCCGACGCCATTTGCGCAGCGCCCAGCCCGAACACCAGCGAACGCATGGCCTTGAGCTGGCCCAGACTGAACTCCAGGCCGATGGAAAACATCAGGAACACCACGCCAAATTCCGCCAGATGCTGCAGCCCGGTCGTGTCTCCAGCCAGCGCCAGGGTGTTGGGGCCGATGACCACGCCCACGGCCAGATAACCCAGCATGGGCGGCATGGACATGGCGCGAAACAAGGCCACACCGATCACAGCGGCAACGAGGTAGAGCAGGGTGAGTTCGAGGCCAGTCATCGCGGCAGGACAGTCGGTACAGCAGGTCTGGAATCGGGTTGTATTCGGGCACCGGAGCATAAGTCATGCCCGCGGTGCGCCCGCAGCCGGGCACCGCATGGGGCGCGGCAAGCGTTCGGCGTTCCGCCCGGCTGGCCTCCGCCCGGCCGAGTTCTGGCAATTTATTTTTCTTCAACCCGGCACGCATTCCGAGAATCGATTACCATGCACAGCGTAGTAAACGCAAAAGTAGGTCGTTTTGAAGAAGATCGTCGAAACCCAGTCTGACTGTTTTGCAGCAGATTGCGGCCTGATTGAATTCCCCAAGTGATTTCTGGCGTGTTTCTGCACTGCGCTGGCATGTTGCTGCGCAGCTCATTCACTTTTTAGGAACTCAAAAATGGCTATGCAAACTGGCTCCGTCAAATGGTTTAACGAAAGCAAGGGCTTTGGCTTCATCGCTCAGGACGGCGGCGATGCCGATCTGTTCGTGCACTTCAGCGAAATTCAAGGCAATGGCTTCAAGACCCTGGCTGAAAACCAGCGCGTGCAATTCGAAGTCAAGCAAGGCCCCAAGGGTCTGCAGGCTTCGAACGTGACCGCTCTCTGATCTGACAAGACTCAGACAAAAAACCGCAGCCCCGGCTGCGGTTTTTTTATTCCCGCGTCCATCAACGCACCCGACAAGGACAAGTCATCATGCCCAAAGGCCAACAGCGGACCAACAAGGAAGTCAAGAAACCCAAGGCGGACAAATCTCCTGCCAAGCCGATTTCGCCGCAGGCGGTACGACCGGAAATCGTCACCATCGTGCCCGATCGGCACAAGAAAAAATGAGCCGCGGGTGATGCGCAGCCGCCTCAGGATTTGGGTTTGAGACTCAGAATCCACTGCGCCAGACCCAGCGCCTGATGGGAATTCAGATACCCATCGGGCGCGTAGGCCGGCATGGGAATGACGCCCCATGTGCCCTGGTGCCCATTCAGAATGGCGTCTTGCAAAATGGCGGCGGCATTGGGATTGTGGGCATAGCGCTGCGCCACCGCCGTGTAGGCCGGGCCGACTTTTTTATGGTCGATGGCGTGGCAGGAAAAGCATCCCTCACTCTGCGCCAGCTTGTGCATATCGGCGGCAGATGCCGCCTGCGCGGTCGCGCCCGTCGCGGCGCAGATGAGCACCGCCGCCGCCAGGCCTAACAATCTCATTTGAACTGCTGCCCCATGGTCGCGCCCTTGGAGAGCTGGGTGAGATAGGCCACGAGGTCAATCATTTCCGGGCTGTTGTAGGCAGGCGGCTTGCCCATGATGCCAGCGCGCACGCAATGCACGATCTGCCGCTCCAGGGTGTAAACCGCGTGCTTCTTGGCCTTGAACTTGGGGTATTTGGCCGCAGCGCCGATCAGGCTGGGCAGGTGCGCTCCGGCTGGCGTGGTGCCTTCGCTCTTGCCGCCATCGGTGTGGCAGGCGGCGCAGGTCATCGCGTGGCTGCTGAAGGCATTGGGCGGCACCCAGGTCTGCTTGGTGCCGAAGGTGTCGTTGGCGAAGATCTGCGCGCCTTGCGCCGCGGCTTCGTCGACCGACGACACCTTGGCCGTGGCGGTGAACTTGCCAGCGGGCGCGGTGGCGGCGCTGGCCGCGCCGGGCAGCAGCGCGGCCAGCAGCGCAGGAACGAGGATGGAAGCGGCAAGGGGACGGTGCATGGGAATCTCCTCAGTGTGCCGGGCAGCGTCCGGCTCGCGATGCCGATTGTGCTGCGTGCCGCCGCGCGCTGCGGTGAACAGATGCATGCAGATGTTGCAGGGTGTGGCGGCGCTTTCACCCAGCGCGCAGTGCGGCGATCTGCCAGTCGTGCAGTCGGGGCCACCACAACACGCCCACGATTGCGCCAGCATCCTTCCCCGCCTCGGGGCAACACGGATGCATGCGCCGCGTGAACAGGCTCTAGGGCCTGTTAACACAAACTACGGAGGCCATCGACCACCAGTACGAAGCTGAGGAAGGCGAGAAACATCGCGTCGAGTTTTTCGAAACGAGAGAAGATGCGCCGGAAGCCCTTCAGGCGCCGGAACAGGCGCTCGACCTCGTTGCGGCGCTTGTACATCTCTCGGTCGTACTCCCATGGCTCAATGCGCGTCTTCATCGGCGGCACCACAGGAATGAAGCCCAGATCCAGAGCCAGTTGGCGCGTCTCGTTGCCTTCATAAGCGCGGTCCATCAGTAAGTGAATGGGCCGGCTCGTTGGGCCCAGGCTGTCAAGCAACTTCCTGCCCTCGGGTGCATCGTGTGCCTGTCCGGGAGACAGGCTAAACGTTATGGCCGTTCGAGCATCCGCGGCAACCAGATGAACCTTGGTGTTCCAACCTCCGCGGGACTTGCCGATGGATTGCGGGCCGTTTTTTTTAGAGCGCCAGTGCCGTCGGGATGCACCTTGATACTGGTGCTGTCCAGCGAGACCGCCTCGATCTTGATGCGCACCACCTGCTGGCGCTGTAACTCCTCGAACATCTTGTCCAGCACGCCCGCCTTGGCCCAGCGGCGCATGCGCGTGTAGATCGTGTGCCAGTTGCCGAACCGATGGGGAAGCCCGCGCCACTTGCAGCCCTGTTCGGCCACGTACAGCATGGCATTGACGACTTGCAGATTGGTCATACTGACGTTGCCGCGTTGCTTGGGCAAACAATGTTCGATCAGGGCAAATTGCTCGGGGGTGATTTCCATGAGCAACATGATCGCTCATTCGCACCATCGCAGCAATTAGTGTTAACACGCCCTAATCCTCTAGGAGATGAGGTGTCCTTGATCAGTCGATACTTTCCCGATGGCTCAACACGATGCATACAACGGAAAAGGCCCATAACAATAACGCTACAGGCCTTTTGTTGACAAACTAGAAAATTCCAGTCTAGAACGGAATATCGTCGTCCATGTCGCTGAAATCGCTCGCCGGTTTGCTCGCTGCGGCGGCAGGGGCGCGGCTGGGGGCGGTGCGGCTCGGCGCCGCTTCGCGCGGGCGGCTGTAGCCTTCATCACCGCCAGCGCTGCCGCCTTCGCGGCCGCCAAGCAACTGCATTTCTTCGGCGATGATTTCGGTGGTGTATTTGTCCGCGCCGTCCTTGTCGGTCCACTTGCGGGTTTTCAGGCGGCCTTCCACGTAGACCGGGCGGCCTTTTTTGAGGTACTCGCCCGCAATTTCCGCCAGCTTGTCGTAGAACACCACGCGGTGCCATTCGGTTTCTTCGCGCTTTTCGCCGCTGGCCTTGTCTTTCCAGTTGCGCGAGGTGGCGAGGGTGATGTTGCAGATGGCCGCGCCGCTGGGGGCGTAGCGCACCTCGGGGTCTTTGCCGAGATTGCCGACGAGGATGACTTTGTTGACGGAGGCCATGGTGTGTCCTGAATTGCGTGTCCCGCAGCGTGCGGGCGGAAGGCGGCAAGCATAGCGCCAGCCGCGTCTGCGCCGCCCAGTGGGCGATCAGTCAGGCGTTCTGCGCCTGCGCTGGTGCAGCGTCGGTATCAAGGGGTTTGTGCCGCCGGGGAGGCTGGATGGTGACCGCCACGATCAGCCAGAGCGCCGCGACCGCCGCAGCCACCAGGAACACACCTTCCTTGGAGGCGTATTGCGCCAGCAGGCCACCCACGGCGCCGCCGGCAAACAGGCCGAGCGACTGCCCGGTGTTGTAGATGCCCAGCGCCAGTCCCTTGCGATTGGGCGGCGCGGTGCGCGACACCAGCGAGGGCAGCAGTGCCTCCATCACGTTGAACGCGAGGAAGAAGAAGAACAGCGCGGCGATCAATGCCACCGGGTGCTTGTAGCCCGCGGCGAAACCCAGCATGGTCAGCACCAGAAGCCCCACGCTGCCGACGAACACCGGCTTCATGTAGCCGTATTTCTCTGCCCAGATGATGCCCGGAATGGCCAGGGCGAAGGAAATCAGCGTGACCGGCAGATACACCATCCAGTGGTGCAGCAGCGGAATGCCGGCGTACTGCACCAGCGCCACCGGCACGACCACGAACATGCTGACCTGCAGGAAGTTGACCACGAAAATCGAGAAGTCGAGCTTGAGCAGCGCCGGGGTGAACACGGCGCGCGCCCAGTGACCTTCGATTTCCTCGGAGTGCGTGGTCATCGGCGCGTTGGGCACCACCCAGATCACCACCGCGATGGCCAACACCGCCAGAATGCCGGTGAGGTCGAACATGCCTGGCACCGAAATGGCGTGATAGATCGGCGGGCCGACCACCAGCGACAGGATGAAGGCAAACCCGATGGTCATGCCCACCATCGCCATGGCTTTGGTGCGGTGCTGCTCGCGGGTGGAGTCGGCAATCATCGCCGAGATCGCCGCAGAAATGGCGCCCGAGCCTTGGATCGCGCGGCCGATGATGATGAGGTAGAGGTTGTCGCTCGCCCCGGCGACGAAGGAGCCGATGGCAAACAGCACCAGCCCGAACACCATCACCGGCTTGCGTCCCAGGTGGTCGCTGGCCAGGCCGAAGGGAATCTGCATGATGGCCTGCGTGAGGCCGTAGATGCCCAGCGCCAGGCCGACGAGAAATTTGTCGTGTCCATGCGGCAGATGCTGGGCATAGACCGCGAACACCGGCAGGATGAAAAACAGCCCGAGCATGCGCAGGCCGTAGATCGACGCCAGCGTGCTGCTGGCGCGGCGCTCGGCCGGGGTCATGGCGTCTTGGGGGTCGGTGGGCGAAGATCGCCGGGAAGATTTGGAAGCCATCGTCTGGAACTCGGGTGGGCCGCGCCACAGCGGCAGAAAAAGCGAAAACGCAACACGCAAGGCTGCGCGTCAGGGCAAGCCAGCGTCTGGCCTGCATTTTCGCGCAAATGCCGATTCTTTTCGGCACGGGATCTGTCGAGAAGTGCCCGTGTTTACATGCTGTTTCATCAAAACCGCTGCTGCGCGCAAATGGCGCGGCGCAAATGTCCCGGCTTTGTTCAAACCGCGCCAGCACTTTATAGTGATGGGTTCGCTTTTTTCGCCTGCGCCCCATGAATGACATCGCCTCCTCGTTTGAACCGCTGGCCAGCACCCAGGGCGAGGCGCTGATTCGCGTGCGGGGGGCGCGCACCCACAATCTGAAAAACATCTCGCTCGATCTGCCGCGCAACAAGCTGGTGGTCATCACCGGGCTGTCGGGGTCGGGCAAGTCCAGTCTGGCATTCGACACCCTGTACGCCGAGGGGCAGCGGCGCTATGTGGAGAGTCTGTCGGCGTACGCGCGACAGTTCCTGCAGTTGATGGAAAAGCCCGATGTCGACCTGATCGAGGGGCTGGCTCCGGCCATTGCCATCGAGCAGAAGGCCACCAGCCACAACCCACGCTCGACCGTCGGCACGGTCACCGAAATCCACGACTACCTGCGGCTGCTCTACGCCCGCGCCGGCACGCCGCATTGCCCGCATCACCCCGACCAGCCGCTGCAGGCGCAGACCATCTCGCAAATGGTCGATGCCCTCTCCGGCTGGCCAGCAGGGGTGCGGCTGCTGATTCTCGCGCCGCTGCCAGCGGCGCAGACAGGGGCCGCTGCCGCCGTGCGG
>JAGDVQ010000134.1 GCA_023255715.1 Thiomonas sp. | reverse complement strand
GGGTGTGCGTGTCCATGTTCATGCGTCGAGGCGGAGGTATTTGCCGGGCTGCTCGGGGTTGGGGACGAACCAGGCGGGGTTGCCGCTGGGGTCTTTGCCGATGCGTGCGCCGGGCACGGGCGGGCGGCTGGCGTCGAAGGCCGCGGGGGCGGCATCGGCGTGGCGTGGAATGAAGTCGGCTTCCTGCAGTTCGGCCACGGCTTCCTTGAACGCGGTCTTGATGACGGCAATGTCTTGCGGGGTGTGGGCGGTGGTGAGAAAGCAGGGGAAGTTGTCGAGGATGTGCACGCCGCGGCTGCGCATCATGGCGAACAGCAGGTCCTGCATGGGGTGGTCTTCGGTGAAAAAGATTTTCCAGACCGAGGAGAACGATTTGAGGACGATGGGGGCGCCCACTTCGCGGCAGTAGGCGTTGAGTTCGTCCACCATCGCGGCGGTGGAGGTGGTGAGGGTGTGCTGCAGTTCGGGGCCTGCGGCCTTGAGGTGCAGCAGCACGGCCTTGGCCGCGGCCAGGGCGAGGGGGTGGCGCACGAAGGTGCCGGCGAAGTAGGTCACGCCGACGGTGGGCACCGAGTCGTCGCCGTATTGCCACTGGCCACCGTCGAGCGCGTCCATGTACTGGCGCTTGCCGGCGATGACGCCGATCGGAAAGCCGCCGCCGACCACCTTGCCGTAGCTCACCAGATCGGCGCGGATGTCGTACAGCGCCTGGATGCCGCCGGGGTGCGAGCGAAAGCCGGTGACCACTTCGTCGAAGATGAGCAGGGTGCCGGCCTGCGCGGTGAGGTCGCGCAGGGCGTGGAGGAATTCGCGGGGCTGGAAATCGGGGCGGCGGCTTTGCACCGGCTCGACCACGATGGCGGCGAATTCGTCCATGCGGTCTTTGAGCGCGGAGAGGGTTTCCGGCGTGCCGTAGTCGAACACGACCACGTTCTCGGACGTGTTGGGCATGATGCCCGGCGCGGCGGGAATGGAGCGGCCTTTCTTGGTGCCGCGCACGATGACTTCGTCGAAGATGCCGTGATAGGCGCCGGCGAAGATGGCGATCTTGCTGCGGCCGGTGACGGTGCGGGCAATGCGCACCGCGCCCATCACGGCCTCGGAGCCGGTGTTGCACAGCGCGGCGCGGTCGGCCCCGGTGAGTTCGCAGATCAACTCGGCCACCTCGCCGGCCAGCGGGTGCTGCGGGCCGATGTCGTAGCCGTCGTCGAGCTGCTTGCGCACGGCGTCCAGGATGAACGGCGGCTGCCAGCCGAACAGGCTCATGCCGAAGCCGCTGAGGGCGTCGACGTACTGGTTGCCGTCGAGGTCCCACATGTGGCAACCGGCGGAGCGGGCGATGACGATCTGATAAATGATCTCTTTGAGTTGCGGGCGGAAGCCGTTGACCACGCGCGGGTCGGCCAGATGCGGACGGTGGCGCACGGTGTAGGCCTTGGACGCCTTGGTGCGCTCGATATAGCGGCGCATGAAGGCGTCGAGCCGCGCCTGCTGTCGGCTGCTGAGTGTTTCGGTGGGCGTGGTGTGGATGCGGGCGATGGCGCCGAAGGCTTTTTTGACGTCGTACCGGGCGTTGGCGGTGGGGCTTTCATCTTCAGCGGGCGGAGCGCTGGCGGCGGACGGCGCTGTTGCTGTTGCGGCGATTGCCTCCGGTGCTGCGGTTTGCACAGGCGCGGGCGCGGTCTGCGCTGTGGCCACGGCGGGGGCGCTGAACCCCGTGGGCGCGCCGCCCAGCAGGGCGAGCTGTTGCGCCATGAGCTGCATCTGCTGGGCGATGAGCTGCTGCATGAAGGGCGCATTGGCTGCCACGTTCAAGGATACGGGCGCAGGCATGTAGGCGGGGGCGGCTTGGGACATGGCGGCTCCAGCGGGTTGTGCAAGCGCCTGTGCGGGCGGGGCTTGCGGCGGTGTGGGTTGCGGGGCGGCAGGGGCTGCGGGTGCGGCAAGCTCGGGCGGAAGCTGGCTGTCGATATGTCGTGCGAGCGCGTCCACGCTGCGGTAGCGCTCCATCAGGTCGCGGAAGGTAATGGGCAGGGCAAAGTCTTTCTTGATTTGCAGCGCAGCCTGGGTGAGGGTGAGCGAGTCCAGACCAAGCTCGACGAAGGCGGCGGTGGGGTCGGTCTCGGCCAGTTCAATGCCGGAGCTGTCTTCGAACAGGGCGTTGAGGCGGGCGATCAGCGCGGGCAGGCGGGAGGCGGCGGCTTGGGTCATGGCGGCGGTCTGTTCGGTAGGAGAGGCCAAGGTGGCGGCGATGGGGGATGCGCTCTGGGGCGCCGCTTCGGGTGGCGCGCTGGTCGGCGCTGCGGCGTCCAGCCAGTAGCGTTTGCGCTCGAACGGATAGGTGGGCAGCACAATGCGCTGGCGCGGCTCGGCGGCGTCGAACCAGGGAATGTCGTGTCCCAGCGTCCACAGTTGGCCCACTGCGCTGGCGAGCTGGCGCAACTCGCTGTCGGCGGTGTCGTGCAGGCTGGGCAGGGCGATGGGCGCGGGCTGGCCTGCGCGGGCATGCTGGCGCACCAGGGTGCTGAGCGTGCCGCGCGGGCCGCATTCGATGCTGACCAGATGGGGCTGCATGCCCAGCGCGGTCTGCACCGCGCTGGAAAAGCGTACGGTGTCGCGCAGATGCCTGGCCCAGTAGGCGGGGTCGGTGGCCTGCTCGGCGGTGAGCACCTGGCCGGTGCGGGTGGAGACGATGGTGCGCTGCGGCGCCGAACGCGGCACGGCACGCACCGCGGCCTCGAACGGGGCGAGCGCCGCATCCATCATGGCGGAATGAAAGGCGTGCGAGGTCTGCAGCGGGCGGCTGACGATGCCTTGTGCATCCAGCCGCGCCTGCAGCCGGGCGATGGCCTCGAACGAACCCGCCACCACGCTGGCCTGCGGGCCGTTTTCTCCGGCGAGATCGAGCGCGTCCGTGAGATGGGGCTGAAGGGCCTGCGCCGACAGCCGCACCGACAGCATGGCACCAGCGGGCTGGGCCTGCATGAGCTGGCCGCGCAGGGCCACCAGCGCGGCAGCGTCTTCAAGGCTGAACACCCCGGCAAGGACCGCGGCGACGAACTCGCCCACCGAGTGGCCGATGAGCACACTGGGCTGCAGCCCGCGCTGCAGCCACCATTGCGCCAGCGCGTATTCGATGCAGAAGGTGGCGGGCTGGGTGACGGCGGTGGCCTGCAGCGCAGCGGCGTCGCCGCCGAACAGCAGGGCCTTGAGATCAAAAGCGGCATGCGGCGCGAAGGCGGCGAGTGCGGCGTCGAGCGCCTCGCGGAACTCGGGCAGCGCGGCGTAAAGGCCGCTGCCCATCGCGGCGTACTGCGCGCCCTGGCCGGGAAACAGCAGGGCGACAGGGGGCGGTGCGGCGGGCGTCTGGCGCTGCGCACGCAGCGGAGCCCGCGCATCGCGCAAGGCGGCGATGGCCTCCGCCGCGTCGCTGGCAACGACGCTGAGGCGGTGGCCGAAGGCCTTGCGGCCGACGCGCAGGGTATGGGCAGCGTCGCCCAGCGGCGTGTCGGGATGGGCGGCCAGATGCGCAGCAAGCTGCTCGGCGGCGGCACTCAGCGCGTTGGCGCTGCGGGTGGAGAGCCGCAGGATGAACGGCCCCTGCGCCGGTGGGCTGGGCGCACGCAGCGGCGCTTCTTCCAGGATGGCGTGGGCGTTGGTGCCGCCGACTCCGGCGCTGTTGACCGCGGCCAGCCTGGGCCTGTTGCCGCGCGGCCAGGGCGTGAGGCGGTCGTTGACGGTGAAGGGTGAAGCGTCCAGCCCGAGCTTGGGGTTGGGCGCGGTGAAGTGCAGGGTGGCTGGAATGCGCTCGTGCTGCAATGCCAGGGCCGTCTTGATGACCCCGGTGGCGCCCGCGGCGATGACGGTATGCCCGACATTGCTCTTGGCCGAGCCGATGCGGCAAAACCCGGTTTGCGCCGTGCCGAGGCGAAACGCCCGGGTGAGTGCCTGCACCTCGACCGGGTCGCCCAGCGGTGTGGCGGTGCCGTGGGTCTCCACATAGCTGATGTCTTGTGGCTGCACTGCGGCGGCAGCCATTGCGCTGGCGGCCACTGCGGCCTGCCCGTCCAGGCTGGGCGCGGTGAAACTGGCCTTGTTGCCGCCGTCGTTGTTGATCGCCACGCTGCGGATGACGGCGTGAATGGTGTCGCCGTCGGCCAGGGCATCGGCCAGCGGCTTGAGCAGCAGCACGGCCGCGCCGTCGGAGAACACGGTGCCCTGCGCGTTCACGTCAAAGGTGCGGGTATGGCCGTCGGGCGAGAGCATCGCCCCTTCCTGGTAGAGATAGCCGCTGTTGGGCGGGCAGGTGATCGAGCTGCCGCCGGCCAGCGCCATGCCGCACTGGCCGGCGCGCAGGC
>JAGDVQ010000098.1 GCA_023255715.1 Thiomonas sp. | reverse complement strand
GGAACAGTTGATCCCAAATCGCGTCGAGTCGGGTCATGGCCACGGTGATCTTGGCTTCGTCCAGCGTTGGGTCCAGCTTGATCTGTCCGCGCCGATTGAATTTTGACCCACCGTGCCGATCCAATTTTGACCCGGGGTCTGAGACCGACTGCGGCGCAGTCGGGTGTGGATAAGTCTACGGTTTTTGGGGGATGCATCTCCTGGTTTGCGGGTTTGGATCCTTGGGGCAAGCTGCGTCGGGCGTAGCCCAAAGCGGCTTGCCCCAAGGGCTTGTCTGTCAAAGCGGTGGCTCGGATTCGCTCGGTTGGGCTGCCGCTCCAGTGCCCGAACGCCTTTGCTCCCGAGCTTGGATGCGCGTCTTGGCGGTTTCCGTGCTGTGACGGAAGCGATAGCTCTCGTTGCCGGTTTCCAGAATGTGGCAGTGGTGTGTGAGCCGGTCGAGCAAGGCGGTGGTCATCTTCGCATCGATGAACACGCTGGACCACTCGCCGAAGGCCAGATTGGTCGTGATCAGCACGCTGGTGTGCTCGTAGAGCTTGGACAGCAGATGGAACAACAAGGCGCCGCCGGCTTGGCTGAAGGGCAGATACCCCAGCTCATCCAGAATGACCAAGTCCATGCGTAAGAGACTTGCCGCAACCCGCCCGGCTTTGCCCTGCGCCTTCTCCTGCTCCAGCGCATTGACCAGATCGACCGTCGAGTAAAACCGCACCCGCTTGCCGTGCTGCGTGATCCCCGCCACGCCGATGGCCGTTCCAAGGTGCGACTTGCCCGTCCCCGGCCCACCCACCAGCACGACGTTGTGCGCAGCCTGCGTGAAGGCCATGCTGGCGAGTTGCCCCACGAGCTTGCGATCGACCCTGGAGGCGTCAAAGTCAAACCCCGCCAGATCGCGGTGCACCGGGAAGCGGGCCGAGAGGATCTGATGGCGCACCGAGCGCATCGCCCGGTCTTCCTGCTCGGCCTGCAGCAAATGCTCGACAAGCCAACACGAGGCATCCAGCCCAGCGTTGTCTCCCAGCCCCTGCAGATCGGCCCAGGCCCCGGCCATGCCGTGCAGCCGCAACGCCTTGAGTTCTGCGATGACCTCACGCATGATCACGCTCCTCATCGCTCACCCGCAAACTGTCATAGCGGGCCGTGTCGGCACGGGGTGGATCGACCATCGTCAAGGCCGTGGTGACCTCCGCAGGCTGGGGGCCGGCTTGTAGCCGCCCCATGACGTTGACCACATGCTCCACGCTGATGCGCCCGGACGGGGCCGTGGCCTCCAGCACCAGATCGGCGGCCACCAGCACCGCCTCCAGCCCATAGGCGGGCACCAGCGCCAGCACCTCGGCCATGAGCCGGTCGCCGCCGTCTTGCCGCAGCAGCGCCTGGCGCAGTTGCTGCAAGGGCTTGGGCAGATCGGCAAACGGCGCGCCGTTGCGCAACGCCCCGGGTTTGCGCTGAATCAGCGCAACATCATGCTGCCAGTCATAGGCCGTGCGCCCACGCATGCTCAAGCGGATGTGACGCGCCACGATGGTGCCGCCATGCACGATGGCCACTTGTGTTGGATACAGCCGGGTCGTCACACGCTTGCCCGCCAGCTCGCACGGCACCGAGTAGCGGTTGCGGGCGATGCTCACCAGGCAGGTGCTGCTCACACGCGCCTCACGATCGACATAGCCGTCGAACGCCGTGGGCATGGGCATGAGATGGGGCTGCTCGTGCTCGAGCATCTCGGCCACGGTGAACTGGCTGAACTCGGGATGCTGAATCTCCTGCCACAGCGCGCGGCAGCGCAGGCCCAGCCAAGCGTTGAGGGCGTCGAAGGAGTGCCAGATCATGGACTGCGCCTGCGTCCAGATGCGCCGCCGGCTGTCCTGCACGTTCTTCTCGACAATGCCTTTCTCCCACCCGCTGGCCACGTTGCAGAAGTCGGGATCAAACAGGTCGTGGCTGCACATCGCCGCAAAGCGCGTGTTGACGTCGCGCTTCTTACCCTTGCCGACTTGGTCGACTGCCGTCTTCATGTTGTCGTAGATGCCGCGCCGGGGAACACCGCCCAGCCCATGGAAGCTGCGCGTGTGGGCGTCGAACAGCATCTCGTGGCCCTGGCTGGGATAGGCCACCAGCCAGAAGGCGCGACTGGCGCACAGCTTCAGGTGCGCCACCTGCACCTTGTCGTGCACGCCCCCCACCACCATGCCTTCCTCGCTCCAGTCGAACTGGAACGCTTCGCCTAACTCGAACGTCAACGGCACGAAGGCGTGCACGTCGGCCGTGCCATGCTCCTGGCGCCAGCCACGCAGCACATCGGTGATGCGGCTGTAGGCACCCTCGTAGCCTTGCCGTTGCAACGCAGCGTGCAAGGCCTTGGCGGTGCGCCGCTGGGCCTTGGGACGTCGGGCATCAATGGCCACGGCTTGCCGCAGCCACGCGACGTAGGGCTCCAGCTTGATCGAAGGCTGCGTCCGCCTTGCAGCGTACTGCGGCGCTTCATCGCCGGGCTGGCGTAACCAGGTGCGAACCGTGTTGCGCGACAGCCCCGTGCTGCGGGCAATCTCGCGTACGGACTTGTGATGACGGATATGCATCCGCCGGATCTTGCCAATCATGTCCATGGTGATCACTCCTGTTCCCCTGTGCCTCAAAAAGCAGCAGGGTAGGTGGAACACCCGGGTCAATTTCGTGTCGGCACAACCTTCAAAAGTGGGTCAGTTTTCGGTCGGCGCCAACACCGCGCGGTATGCGCGCGTGACCCCGGCGCGCGCAGGGGCTTTCCGGGCCGGTTTTTGAATGCGGGAAAGAACAAGGTCGAGAGGGTTATTCATCTTCGCCCTCCCCAAACTCAAACCCAATTTGCCCCGCGTCAGCCAGGGCGATTTTCTGCGCCTTAATCTGTTGCGCCCGTCGGCGAGTGATCTTGTTTTTGCCTGCGATAATCGAAGTGTCGATTTCCCAGTAATCGGCAATTTCAAGACGCTGAAAAAAATCCGATGCCTCGATTGCCGATTCGGCTGCCTCAATGGCAAGCAGAATATTCAGCGGGTCATTATCAAAAATAGACCCGGTGGCATAATCCCTTGGAACAATCTCTTCATCACCGGCTGCAACAAAACGCAAGGGGAAACTCGAACCGCCTACCCTCTTTTGAATATCAATTTCCGGGCGGCAAACGCGGGAAATGGGCTGGCATGTGGCGGTGGCAATAAACAAATCCGCAGGGTCTGGTGCGTACTTCATCATTTTGCACCCCCGTTCTGCAAGCTTTGCGCGGGCGGCCACGGCCTCGGCGCGGCGCTGGTTGCTCAATCTGTTGCTCGGGTTCTCCATCCGGCGACAAAATAGAAATAACGTCTTGCTTGCGGATTAGCCAGGGTTTGCCAACGCGAAAAATTGGAATTGTTTGGTATGGCAATTCCAAAATCCCGCGCGCGGGGTTTTCAGGCAGGGGTTTAGAGCGATTGCGAACTGCTGCATAGCTGAAATTCACGAGCGCTGCAAATTCTCGCAGCGTCATTGTTTGTAAATCATCCATTTTTGCCTCGATTTTGAAAAAGAGGCGCTCGGAAAATGGATTTATCGCGCATGCACGGCGGGCGAGCGCAAAAAAGCCGCCGACGCAATCGCGCGGGCGGCTGATAGGGTGTTTAGGGGTTAAATCAGATCAGCAAGCAGGCCCGCGCAGCGCGGGCGGTGATGGGGCGTTGAGCCAAGAGGCGGGGGGTCAAAGTGAGGGACGCGATGCCCAGTTTGCCAGCCTGCACATCGGCGGGTTGCGCCTGATGAAGCGCTTGTTCTTCCTTGTTTTGTTGCTCAACAACAATCGCGATCTGAGCTAGAAACTCAAGATATTTCTTGATCTCGGCTGCATCTTGTTCTGCTGCGCGCTTGAGGCCCAGCAGCTTTTCATATTCGGTTCGCCGGGCGCTGCGCTGCCAGCGCGCCAGCAGGGCGCGCATCCGCGCTGGAGAAATGCCAGGGCCGCGCTGCCCAGCAGCAAAGCCAAGCCCTTTGAGGTCATCATCGATGCCCTCAAAGGGATCAAAAGTGGCAACATGCGCTGTAATCATGGTTAAAGTTTAGCACGCTGCACAAGAAATGCAAGCCCTGCGCTAAAAAATACACAAGATGCCGCATTCCGTCCAGCGTTCACCAAATGGCGTATGCAGGAATCCAGTGGGAATCCAGTGGGAATGTGAAGGTTGCGAGAACTTGCAAAAAGTGGGAATCCAGTGGGAATGCGCTCCCACTAAGGCACAAAAAAGCCCGACTGGTTAGGTCGGGCTTGTTCTGTAAGTGCTTGATTTACTGTGTTTTTCTGGCCTGCCCGACTGGATTCGAACCAGTGGCCTACGGCTTAGAAGGCC
>JAGDVQ010000158.1:2346-4378 GCA_023255715.1 Thiomonas sp. | reverse complement strand
CTGCGCTGCTTGCGCTGCCGCTGGCGCTGCCGCTCGGCCCGGCGGGGTTCGGGCTGCTGACCCAGGTCGCCACCGCCTGGCTGCTGTTGCTGTCGATCGGTCTGCTGCACGCCCGGCTCGGGCTGCTGAGCTTCGGCCAGGCGCTGTTTTTCGGGCTCGCGGCGTACGCCGCGGCGCATGCGATGAACACCATCGCAGCGCACGGCTGGCCCTTGCCGTTCGTCCTGGTGCCGCTCTATGGCGGGCTGTTCGCCGCGGCGGTGGCGCTGCTCGCTGGGCCGCTTTTGGTGCGGCGCAGGGGGCTGAGTTTTGCCATGACCACCTTGGGGCTCGGCGTGCTGGTCGCGCAGCTCGCGCCGATGCTGCAAGGGTTTTTCGGCGGCGAGGGCGGCGTGGCCACCGACCGCACCGCAGGCCCGGCGTGGCTGGGAATCGACCTGCTGTCGCAGCGTCAGGTGTATGGGGTGAGCGCCGCCTACGTGCTGCTCGGCGCGGCACTGCTGCGCGGGTTCGACGCCACGCGGCTGGCGCTGCTCGCACGCGCGGTGCGCGACAACCCGTTGCGCGCTGCGGCCAGCGGCATCGCGCCGCGCGCGGTGCGGCTGCAGTTGCTGCTGTTCAGCGCGTTTCTCGCGGGAGTTTCCGGCGCGCTGCAAACGCTGCGGATCGAGCAGGCGAGCGCCGGATCGCTCGGGCTGCAGCAATCGAGCATGGCGCTGCTGTTCAGCCTGGCCGCAGGCAGCGGCACGGTCTGGGGCGCGCTGCTTGGCGCGGGGATGATGGTCGGAGCCGAGGTGCTGCTGGCTGCGGTCTCGCGTGCCTGGATGCTCTACGTCGGTTTGGGGTTTCTCGCCATCGTGATTTGGGCGCCGCAGGGGCTGAGCGGGGTGCTGCGCGATCTGGCGCGGCAGTTGCGCGCCGCGCGCGACCCCGATCTGCTGTGGGGGCTGGCCGCGCTGCTGGTGTGCGCAGTGCTCGCCGCAATCGGACTGAGCAGTCTGGTCGAGCTGGTTTACGCGGTGCGCCAGCAGTTGCAAATCGGCAGCAATGTGCGGCTGTACGGCCTGCAGCTGACGCCGCACCGCGCCGATGCCTGGGTGGGGGCTGCATTGCTGTCGGCCACCGGCCTGGCGCTTGCCGCGCCGGTGGCGCGGGCGTTTGCCCGGCAGTTGCGCGCCAGCGCTTTGTTGCGATGAACGCAGTCGGCTCCACCCCGTTGCTCGAGCTGCGCGGCGTGCGCTGCGTGCTCGGCGGCCAACCAGTGCTCAACGAGCTGAACTTGCAGGTGCGGCGCGGCGAGCGCGTTGCGGTCATCGGCCCGAATGGCGCGGGCAAAAGCACGCTGTTTCACGCGATCAGCGGACTGCGACCGTTGCGCGCAGGCAGCGTGTGGCTGGACGGGCGGCGGATCGACCGTCTCGCCCCGGCGCAGATCGCCCGCGCCGGGGTGGGCCGCAGTTTCCAGACGCCGCAGGTGTTCGCGCAGCTGAGCGTGGCCGACAACCTGCGCTGCGCGCTGCTGGCGCGCGGCGGCGGCAACTGGCTGAAGCGGCGTGCCGCAGACACCGCGATCGAGCAGGACACCGCGGGTTGGCTGCGCGCCTTGCGTCTTGCTGAGGTGTCCCACCTGCAGGCGCGGCAGATCGACGATGCCCGCCTGCGCGCGCTGGAACTCGGCCTGGCGCTTGCCGGTCAGGCGCCGCTGCTGCTGCTCGATGAACCAACTGCGGGCATGAGCCGGGAGCAGGCCGGGCAGATGGTCGAACTGACCCGACAGGTCTGCGCAGGCCGCACCCTGCTGCTGATCGAGCACGACCTCGATACGGTGTTTCGCCTTGCCACCCGCGTGGTCGTGCTGCATCAGGGCCGCGTGCTCGCCGACGGCATGCCGCAGGAGGTGCGCGCCGATCCGCAGGTGCAGGCGGTCTATCTGGGGATGGGGACATGAACGCTGCGCACCGCCGCTGCGAGGAGGCGATCGACTCCCTCGTGGATGAGGCTGGATCAGCGAACACGCCTGTGCGTGTTCGCG
>JAGDVQ010000158.1:0-2336 GCA_023255715.1 Thiomonas sp. | reverse complement strand
GCAGCGCGGAGGGTCGTCCAGTGAGCGCTCCGCACGGCCGCTCCGAAGGAGCGCTCAACTCCCTTGGGGAGTCGCGCATCGCGCGGAGGGTCGTCCAGTGACCGCGCCGCTGCTGGAGGTGCGCGATCTGCGCGCGGGCTATGGCGCGGTGCAGGTGCTGCGCGGGGTCGATCTGCAGTTGCGCGCTGGCGAGCTGGTGCTGCTGCTCGGGCGCAACGGCAGCGGGCGCAGCACCCTGCTCAAGGCCCTGGTCGGGCTGATCCCCGCCAGCGGCAGCGTGCGCTGGGCGGGCCGCGATCTGCTTGCCTTGCCCGCGCACCAGCGCGCCCGGCTGGGGCTGAGCTATGTCCCGGAGCAGCGCGCCGTGTTCGCGCACCTGACCGTGCGGCAGAACCTGCGCCTGGGCGCCAAGCCCGCGGCAAATGGCGCTGCCGCGCCCTGGGACGAGGCGCGCGTGTTCGCGCTGTTTCCGGCGCTGGCCGCGCGCACGCGCACACCGGCGCAGGCGCTGTCGGGCGGGGAGCAGCAAATGCTGGCGCTGGCCCGCGCGTTGATGGGCAACCCGCAGCTCTTGCTGCTCGATGAACCGACCGAAGGGCTGGCGCCGCAGCGGGTGCAGGACACCGCAGCGCTGCTCGACCGCCTGCGCGCCGGCGGCGTGGGCGTGTTGCTGGTCGAGCAAAAGCCGTGGGCGCAGACGCTGGCTGACCGCGTGGTGGTTCTGGGCGACGGGCGGGTGCAGTTCAGCGGGGCGTTGGCTGCGCTGCCCGCCGGGGTTTCAACGGCGTGGCTTTGACGATGCCTTGCTCGCTGCGGCGCGCAGACGCCGGGCGGTCATCGGATCGACCTGCAGGGGACGGCACAGATCGATGCGGTCGCCGTCGCGCAGCACCTGGTGCGGCAGCACGCGGCGTCCGTCCACGCCCCAGCGCACATCGAGCACAGCCAGTTCGGGGTGCGCCGCGTGCAGGCCGCTGGCCTGCACCGCCTGCTCTGCCGTGGCCCCGGCGGGCAGACGCAAGGTGCGCAAGTCCGGCTCGCCGGTCTCGGGTGCGTAGAACACGGCCACCGAGATCTGGCCCTCAGCGTGGCCCATAGACCTGCTTGGCGCGCTGCACGAAGGCATCGACAAAGCTGCTGGCGATGTGGTTGAACACCGGGCCGATGACCTTTTCCACCAGGAAATTGGAGAACTTGTAGTCCAGCAGAAATTCCACCTTGCAGGCCTTGCCATCGGCCAGCGGATTGAATACCCAGCGCCCTTGCAGCGCCGAAAACGGGCCTTCCACCAGCCGCATGCGCACTTCCTGTCCCGGCACGTTGGTGTTCTGGGTGGTAAAACTCTGGCGGATGCCCTTGAAGTCGATGGTCACGCTGGCGCGCACCGTGTCGCCCTCCTGGGCCTCGACCGAAGCCCCGCCGCACCAGGGCAGAAACTGGGGATAGGCGGGAACATCGGTGACCAGGTCGTACATTTCCTGCGGGCTGTACCAGATGAGGACGGATTTGTGAACCTGGGGCATGGACGAGGGACGCGGGTCAAGGCTTCTTAGAATCCGGAGATTGTATTGAGGGCCCAAGACCCCACATTCCGCGCATGAGCATCGTCGAAAACCGCAAGGCCCGTTTCAACTACTTCCTCGAAGACCGTTTCGAGGCTGGCATCGTCCTCGAAGGCTGGGAGGTCAAGTCGGTGCGCGCCGGGCAGGTGCAGCTCACCGATGGCTATGTGGTCATCCGCGACGGCGAGCTGTATCTCATCGGCATGAATGTGGTGGCGCTCAACAGTGCGTCCACCCACGTGCGCCCCGACGCCGCACGCACCCGCAAGCTGCTGATGCACAAGGACGAAATCCGCAAGCTCATCGGCAAGGTGGAGCAGCGCGGCTACACCCTGGTGCCGATCAATCTGCATTTCAAGGGCGGGCGGGTCAAGCTCGACCTGGCGCTGGGCAAGGGCAAGAAAGACCACGACAAGCGCGACACCGAAGCCAAGCGCGACTGGCAGCGGGAAAAGGCGCGGATCATGAAGACGCGATGAGCCGGGCGACGACAGGCGGCGTGTCGCCTGGGCGCGTCGTCTTTTTCAGGCAGCGCCGATGCCCGGCACCAGGCTGCCCGGCGCTGCAGCCGTGGCCTGCGCGGCGGTGAAATCGAGCATGCGCGCAACCGGCAGACGGGCGCGCTCGGCCAGCGCAGGATCGAGTTCGATGGAGTTGTGACCGGTCTCCAGCACCCGCGCCAGACCGGAAAGCGAATTCATCGCCATCCATGGACAATGCGCGCAGCTCTTGCAGGTGGCGGCATGGCCTGCGGTGGGCGCGGGGATGAAGGTC
>JAGDVQ010000122.1 GCA_023255715.1 Thiomonas sp. | reverse complement strand
TTCGGCGCGCAGGCACTGAGCGCGGCGCAGGCCGCAGCCGCCGCGCTGCTGACCTATGCCGAGCAGACGCAAGGCGGCGCGCTGCCGCTGCTGGCCGATCTCAAGGTCGAGCGCGCCGAGCACACACTGCGGCTGGACGCCGCGGCGCGGCGCAACCTCGAGGTCATCCAGCCGCTGCGCGGCGACGACGGCCCGACGCTGCTGTCGCACCTCGATACCTGCCAGACCGCAGCCGGCAGTCGGCTGCTGCGCGACTGGCTGCAGGCGCCGCCGCGCGATGCGTCGGTGTCCCGCAGCCGGCATGCCGCGGTGCAATCGCTGCTCGACGGCGCACTGGCCGAGCTGCGCAACGCGCTGCGCGGCATGGCCGATCTGGAGCGCATCGCCGCGCGCATCGCGCTGCGCCAGGCCAGACCCCGCGAGCTCGCCGCGCTGCGCGACGGCCTGGTGCGCCTGCCCGCGCTGCGCGCGCAGACCGCCACTTTTTCCCGCACCGCATTGCTCGACTCCGCGCTGCAGCAGCTCGACCTGCCGCCCACTGCTGCCGAACTGCTGGTGCGCGCGATCGCGCCCGGGCCCGCGGCCAACCTGCGCGACGGCGGTGTGATCGCCCCGGGATTCGACGCCGAGCTCGACGCGCTGCGCGCGATCGACACCGATTGCGGCAGTTTTTTGATGGAGCTGGAGCAGCGCGAGCGCGCGCGCACCGGCATCGCCAATCTGCGGGTGCAATACAACAAGGTGCACGGGTTTTTCATCGAGGTCACCCATGGTCAGACCGACAAGGTGCCCGATGATTACCGCCGTCGGCAGACGCTCAAGGGCGCCGAGCGCTACATCACCCCGGAACTCAAGGCCTTCGAGGACAAGGCGCTGTCGGCGCAGGAGCGCGCGTTGGCGCGCGAGAAGGTGCTGTTCGACGGCGTGATCGACGCCTTGCAGCCCGAGCTGCCAGCCATCCGCCGCGCGGCGCAGGCCGTGGCGCTGCTCGACCTGCTCGCCGCGCTGGCAGAGCGCGCCAGCACCTACGGCTGGGTCTGCCCCGAGCTTGTGGACACCCCGGGGATCGACATCGAGGCCGGGCGGCATCCGGTGATCGAAAGCCGGGTCGATCGCTTCATTCCCAACGACTGCCGCCTGGATCCGCAGCGCCGCCTGCTCATCCTCACCGGGCCGAACATGGGCGGCAAGTCCACCTATATGCGGCAGACCGCGCTGATCGCGCTGCTGGCGTATCTGGGCAGCTACGTTCCGGCACGCCGCGCGCGCATCGGGCCGCTGGACGCGATCCACACCCGCATCGGCGCTTCTGACGATCTGGCCGGTGGGCAGTCCACCTTCATGGTCGAGATGGCCGAGACCGCAGCCATCCTGCGCCAGGCCACGCCGCTCAGCCTGGTGCTGATGGATGAAATCGGCCGCGGCACCTCCACCTTCGACGGCCTGGCGCTGGCCGCGGCGATCGCCGCGCACCTGCACGACCGCAACCGCAGCCTGACCCTGTTCGCCACGCATTACTTCGAGCTGACCGAGATGGTGCAGCGCCACCCGCACGCGGCCAATGTGCATGTCGGCGCGGCGGAAACCCCGCAGGGCATCGTGTTCCTGCATGAGGTGCAGGAGGGCCCGGCCAGCCGCAGCTATGGCGTGCAGGTGGCGCAGCTCGCCGGGGTGCCGGCTGCGGTGATCCGCGATGCGCGCAAACGACTGGATGCGCTGGAGCGCCAGCACCGCCAGCAGCAGGCGCAGCTCGACCTGTTCGCCGCTGCAGCCGAAGACGACGCCACCACGATCCTGGACTCGCCTGACGTCCCTGCTGCGATTCGAGACCTGCTCGACACCCTGGACGCCGCCGACCCCGACGCCCTCACCCCGCGCCAGGCGCTCGACCTGCTCTACCGGCTCAAGGCGCAGCGCAGCGCACCGTGATTCACGCGCGCTCGATCAGCGCGTAGGCCGAGTGGTTGTGAATGGACTCGAAGTTCTCCGCCTCGGCCACGTAGTGCCCGATGCGCGGGTCGGCGTTGAGCCGTGCGGCCACGTCGCGCACCAGATCCTCGACGAACTTGGGGTTCTCATACGCACGCTCGGTGACGTACTTCTCGTCTGGACGCTTGAGCAGACCCCAGATCTCGCACGAAGCCTCCTCCTCCGCGATGCGTATGAGTTCCTCCAGCGCCACCGGCTGCAGCAGCTCGGCCGTGATGGTGATGTGCGAACGCTGGTTGTGCGCGCCGTAGTCCGAAATTTCTTTCGAGCAAGGGCACAGCGACTTCACCGGCACCATGACCCGGGCGGTCAGCTTGATCTGCTCGTCGCGCGCCTCGGCAATCCAGCCAGCCTCGTAGTCGAGCAGGCTCTGCACGCCCGAAACCGGCGCGGCCTTGCGCAAAAACAGCGTGAAGGCGAACTCCAGCCGTCCCGCCGTGGCGCCCAGCTTGGGCAGCATCTGGCGCGCCAGGCTGGCAAACGCGGCGCCATCCATCGCCTCGGGCATGGATTCGAGCAACTCGACAAAGCGCGACATGTGCGTGCCCTTCTTTTCTGCGGGCAGCGCGACATCAGCCGTGACCTGCGCAATGCTCGGATGCAGGCTGCCATCGCGCAGGCGCACGCTCAGTGGATACCGCAACCCCTTGATTCCGACCCGCTGAATGGCGATGTGCCGCTCGTCGACCGTGCTTTGAATATCCGGAATGGCTTCGAAGGGTTTGTTCATGGAGTGACGGGTTGGGCAGCACGGCATGCGCCACCGGCCCGGGGCATTGTTGAGAAGGATTCTCGGATTATCCCGGACTGCGCGCGTCCTCGCCCCGTTTGTGGAAATTCAGGGTGCTCACCCCCGCGCGGGCAGCACCCGCAGCAGCAGGAACAGGGCAGCAGCAGCCACCACCATGGCCGGGCCGGAGGGCACATCGGAATGCAGCGAAGCCAGCATGCCGAGCACGACGGAAACGGCGCCCACCACGACCGCGCCCAGCGCCATCTGCAGCGGAGTGCGCGCCAGACGCCGCGCTGCAGCAGCCGGAATGATGAGCATGGCCACCGTCAGCAGGATGCCCACGAGCTTCATCGCCAGGGCCACAAACACCGCGAGCACCAGCATGAAGGCCAGTTGCAGCCACCTGACCCTGCGGCCCTCCACTGCTGCAAGTTCTTCGTGAACGGTGAGTGCCAGCAGGCTTTGCCAAAGCCAGGCAAGGACCGTCAGGCCGACGAGATCGATCAGGCCCACCCACCACAGATCGGAAGGGCGCAGCGCCAGGATGTCACCGAACAGATATGAGAACAGATCCACCCGCACATCCTCCATGAACGCCAGTACCACCAGCCCCAGCGCCAGGCTGGTATGCGCCAGCAGACCCAGCAAGGTGTCTTCGCCCACGCCGTCCGACGGATTGCGGCGCGCCAGAACGACGGCAATGACCACGCTCACCGCAAGCACTCCGATGAGCGGGTCGAGATGCAGCAGCAGCCCCAACCCAACCCCGAGGAAGGCCGAATGCGCCAGGGTTTCGCCAAAGTAGGCCATGCGCCGCCACACCACGAAGCAGCCCAGCGGCCCGGCCAGCAGCGCCACGCCCACGCCGCCCAGCAGGGCTCGCCAGACAAAGTCGGGCAGCAGGAACTCAGTCATGGCGGTGCTCCTGCTGCGGCGCATCGGGAACGATGTCGCCGTGGAGGGTGTGGTGATGGTCGTGGCGGTGGCGATACAGCGCAAGCCCGGCCATGTCACGCCCGAAGAGCCGCAGGTATTCCGGGTGCACGCTGATGTCTTCGGGCTTGCCCACGCAGCACACATGCCGCTCCAGGCAGATCACCTCATCGGTGGCGGCCATCACCAGATGCAGATCGTGCGAGATCATCAGCACGCCGCATCCCGTGGTGTCACGCAGGCGCCTGATCAGGTCGTACAGGTCCTGCTGACCCTGCACATCCAGGCCCTGCGCCGGTTCGTCGAGCACCAGCAGGTCGGGCTTGCGCAGCAGCGCCCGGGCAAGCAGCACGCGCTGCATCTCGCCGCCTGAGAGCGCGCGCAGCGGGCGCTGCAGCAGCCCACCGGCGCCGTTGTCGGCGAGCACCTGCTGCCGCTGTTGCGGCGTGCTGCGCCCGGCAAGGCGCAGAAAGCCGTCCGCATCCATCGGCAGGCTGGTCGGCACCGCGAAACGCTGCGGCACATAGCCGATCACCAGTCCGTCGCGCCGCTGCACCGTGCCCGCATCGGGAGCAATCAGACCGAGCAGCACACGCACCAGCGTGGTCTTGCCAGCGCCATTCGGACCGACCAGGGTGACGATCTGGCGCGGCAACACGCGCAGGCTCACGCCTTCGAGCAGCATATTGCCATTGCGCTGCAGGCTGATGCTGTCGAGGCGGATGAGAGGATCGGTGTCGGGCACGTGAGGGCATGCTGGTTGCAACTGTTACATTGTAACCATCCGTAGCTTGCCGTTCATC
>JAGDVQ010000101.1 GCA_023255715.1 Thiomonas sp. | reverse complement strand
GCGCACACCACAGCCATAGCCGTCGCTATGGCGAGGATGTGCAACGTCGCAGACCGCCCGCAGGCCGGATGCGCAGCGCGCAAGGGACTTGTTCAGTGTTGCCCTAAGTCAGGGCTGCTGCGACTCCAGCACCCGCAGCAGGCTGGAGGTGTCGTCCTTGCCCCAGCCGGCCTGCATCAGCGCGTCAAGCTGGCGCTGCACCTGCTCCAGGGCGGGCAGATGCAGCCCGGCGGCCTGTGCAGATGCGGCGATCAGGCCGAAATCCTTGGCGTGCAGCCGGGCCTCGATGCCTGCGCTGAAATCGCGCTCTGCCATTTTTGGCCCCATCAGATCAAGCATGCGGCTGCCGGCAAAGCCGGTGGAAATGGCGCCGAGCACGGCCTGCGCGTCCACGCCCTGCCGCGTGGCATACAGCATCGCTTCGGCGATGGCCTCGATGGTGACCACCTGGATGAGCTGGTTGCACGCCTTGGCCACCTGCCCGCTGCCGCTCGGGCCCACATGGCGGACGTTCTGCCCGAGCACGCGCAGCAGCGGCAGGGCGCGGTCGAACACTGCGGCGTCCCCTCCTGCCATGATGCTCAGGCTGGCCTGCTTTGCGCCGCCCACCCCGCCGGACACCGGGGCGTCGAGGAAGTGCAGCCCGACGGATTCGAGGGTCTGCGCGATCTGACGCGCGCCTTCGGGGGCGATGGTGCTGTGGTCGATGCAAATCGTCCCCGGGCGGGCGCCGTGCATCACGCCATCTGGGCCGCAAAGCACTTCGCGCACATCGTCGGTCGAGGTCACGTTGGTGAAGACGAAGGCCGCCTCCCGTGCTGCCTCGGCCGGCTTGGCGCACAGGCGCGCGCCCAGTTCCGCCGCTGCGGCACGCGATGCTGCGCTGCGCGCATAAACCGAGGCGCTGCAGCCGTGCTGCAGCAGATGCGCCAGCATGGGGGTGCCCATCGCGCCCAGGCCGATGAATGTAATGGGGGTGCTCATCTCATCAGTGCGAACAGAATTTCAACAAAAGGTCACCAGGAAATTTGTGTTTCGCCAAAACAAATAGCTGCCACCTATGAGGCGAATTGAAACTGTCCATTGGACGCAAGGGGACGGGTTCTCTACAGTGTGCATTGCAGCAAAAAAGAAGGTTCGACCTTCGTGCAAGGTCGGCCATCGGTCGATCGTCCATCCCAACCTCAAGGAGTCTCACATGTCTTTGATCAACACTGCAGTCAAGCCTTTCAAAGCCACCGCATTCCAGAATGGCAAGTTTTTTGACGTGACCGAGGCCAGCCTGAAGGGCAAATGGTCGGTGCTGGTGTTCTACCCCGCCGACTTCACCTTCGTCTGCCCGACCGAACTGGAAGATCTGGCCGACAACTACGACACCTTCAAGTCGCTCGGGGTGGAAGTGTATGGCGCGTCCACCGACACGCATTTCGCGCACAAGGCCTGGCACGACACCTCCGAGGCCATCAAGAAGGTCAAGTACCCGCTGATCGGCGACCCGACTGGCGCGCTGACCCGCAACTTCGACGTGATGATCGAGGAAGAAGGCCTGGCGCTGCGCGGCACCTTCCTGATCAACCCCGAGGGCGTGATCAAGCTGTGCGAAATCCATGACAACGGCATTGGCCGCGACGCCAAGGAACTGCTGCGCAAGGTGCAGGCGGCGCAGTATGTGGCCTCGCACCCGGGCGAGGTCTGCCCGGCCAAGTGGAAGCAGGGCGACGCCACGCTCAAGCCCTCGCTTGACCTCGTCGGCAAGATCTGACCGATCTCGCGCTTGCTTTGAGCGCCCCCAGGGTCGGCTTGCCGACCTGACCTGGCCCCGTGGGGGTCAACAGAACTTGGGGCGGCCCTGCGCTTCCTTGACAGCCCAAGCCGCTGCGCCGTGCGCAGCGGTCTGGAACATTCCCATGTGAACAGGCCGCAGCTGCGCCCGTGCCCGTCCATCTCCGAAGGAGCATCCCATGCTCGACGACACCCTGCAATCTCAACTCAAGGCCTACCTGGAGCGCGTGAAACAGCCCTTCGAGCTGGTCGCCTCGCTCGACGACAGCGAGAACGCCGCGCAGATGCGCAGCCTGCTGGAGCAGATCGCCAGCCTGTCCGAGCAGATTTCGGTGCGGTTCGATGGCACCGATGCGCGCCGCCCATCCTTTGCGTTGCAGCGACTGTCTGGCCCGGCACAGCATCTGCGCTTTGCCGCAATTCCGCTGGGGCACGAGTTCACCTCGCTGGTGCTGGCGCTGCTGTGGACTGGCGGCCACCCGCCCAAGGTCGAGGCCGAGACCATCGAGGCGATCCGTGCGCTGGACGGCGACTATCGCTTCGAGGTGTACATGTCGCTGAGCTGTCACAACTGCCCGGACGTGGTGCAGGCGCTGTCGCTGATGGCGGTGCTCAACCCGCGGGTGCAGACCGTGGTGATCGATGGCGCGCTGTATCAGGGCGAGGTCGAGGCCCGGCAGATCATGGCCGTGCCCACCGTGTACCTGAATGGCGAACTGTTCGGCAGCGGGCGCATGGATGTGGAGGAAATCGTCGCCAGGCTCGACGCAGGCTCCGCGCAGCGCGACGCTGCCCGGTTGAACGCCAGGGAGCCGTATGACGGGCTCATCGTCGGCGGCGGCCCGGCAGGTGCGGCTGCTGCGGTGTATGCGGCGCGCAAGGGCATTCGCGTGGGCATCGCTGCGGAGCGATTTGGCGGTCAGGTCAACGACACCCTGGCGATCGAGAACTACATCTCCGTGCTGGAGACCGACGGCCCGAAGTTCGCCCAGGCGCTCGAGGCGCATGTGCTGCAGTACGGCGTGGAGATTCTCAATCTGCAGCGCGCGGACAAGCTCATTCCCGCCGCGCAGCCCGGAGGCATGATCGGCGTTCAGATGGCCAACGGCGGTCTGCTGCAGGCGCGCAGCGTGATCCTCTCGACCGGCGCGCGGTGGCGCAATGTCAATGTGCCGGGTGAGGCCGAATATCGCAACAAGGGCGTGGCCTATTGCCCGCATTGCGACGGCCCGCTGTTCAAGGGCAAGCGCGTGAGCGTGATTGGCGGCGGCAATTCCGGCGTGGAAGCGGCCATCGACCTCGCCGGGGTGGTGGCGCATGTCACCCTGCTCGAATTCGCGCCCGAACTGCGCGCCGACGCGGTGCTGGTGAGCAAGCTGCGCAGCCTGCCCAATGTCACCATTCACACCCATGCGCAGACCACCGACATCACCGGCGACGGCAGCAAGGTGAACGGCCTGAACTACACCGACCGCGGCACGGGCGCGCGCCATCATCTGGAGCTGGAAGGTGTGTTCGTGCAGATCGGTCTGGTGCCCAATACCGAATGGCTCAAGGGCACGGTGGAACTGAGCAAGTTCGGCGAGATCGTGGTCGACGCCAGAGGCGAGACCTCGGTGCCCGGCGTGTTCGCAGCGGGCGACGCGACCACCGTGCCGTACAAGCAGATCGTGATCGCTGCGGGTGATGGCGCCAAGGCCGCGCTGGGTGCGTTCGACTATCTGATCCGCACGCCGCAACTGCAGGCTGCCCACGTGGAAACGGTCTGAAGGGCGGGGTGGCCGATACACTCACCGTCACCCGTTTTTTCTCGCGAGAGCCGCCATGTTGCTGATGGTTTTATCCCCTGCCAAATCGCTCGACTACACCACGCCGCCCACGACGACCGCTGCCACCCAGCCGCAGTTCGTCCAGCAGGCCAAGGCGCTGGTTGACGGCCTGCGCAAGCAGAGCCCACAGCAGCTCGGAGCACTGATGGGCATTTCCGACAAGCTCGCCGCGCTCAATGCTGCGCGCTTTGCCGAGTGGAAACCCAGCTTCACGCCGCAGGACAGCAAGCAGGCGGTGCTGGCGTTCAATGGCGACGTGTATGAGGGGCTGGACGCGTCCAGCCTGAGCGAGGCTGATCTGCAATGGGCGCAGCAGCATCTGCGTGTGCTCAGCGGCCTGTACGGCGTGTTGCGTCCGCTCGACCTGATGCGTCCCTATCGCCTGGAAATGGGAACTGCCTGGCCCAACCCCAAGGGCAAGGATCTGTATGCCTACTGGGGCAGCCAGATCGCCGAGGCGCTTGATGCCGACCTCGCCGCAGGCCCGGGCGAGCCGGTGCTGGTGAATCTGGCATCCGACGAATACTTCCGCAGCGTCGACCGCAAGGTGCTCAAGGCGCGGGTGGTGCAGCCCGTGTTCCAGGACGGCACGCCGCAGACCGGGTACAAGGTCGTGAGCTTTTACGCCAAGCGTGCGCGCGGCCTGATGGCGCGTTACGTGATCCAGAACCGGCTGACCGAGGTCGAGCAGCTCAAGGGCTTTGCCAGCGACGGTTACCGCTTCGTTCCGGGGGCGTCCAAGGCCGACCAGTGGGTGTTCCGCCGGGACAAGGCAGCATGAGCGCTCCGCACGGCCGCTCCGAAGGAGCGCTCAACTCCCTCGGGGATGAGGTTGGACCAGCGAACACGCCTGCGCGTGTT
>JAGDVQ010000117.1 GCA_023255715.1 Thiomonas sp. | reverse complement strand
GCAGCCCCCACGGGGGGCAGGGAGGGCGGAGCCCGACCGTGGGGGCTCAGCGTTATGGCGGCGTCGATACCCTACGCGGGGTGGCCATCGTCTGGATGATGGCGTTTCACTTCAGCTTCGACCTGAACTGGTTCGGGTTCATCCATACCGATTTCTACACCAGCCCGTGGTGGCTGGATCAACGCATCGCCATCGTCAGCCTGTTCGTGTTCACCGCCGGGCTGACACAGACCTTCACCGATCTCAGCGGCCGCTCCGCACGGCAGTTCTGGACGCGCTGGGCGCAGATCGCAGGCGCCTCGCTGCTGGTCACTGCCGGCAGCTACGCCGCGTTTCCGCACAGTTTCATCTATTTCGGCATTCTGCAGGGCATCGCGGCAATGCTGTTGCTACACCGCCTGGTGTTCCGCCACTTGCGCGCCTGGGTTCTGCTGCTCGCACCCGTGGCGATTGCCGCGCCACAGCTCTGGGGCCATGCGTTTTTCAACCCGCCGTGGTGGAACTGGACTGGGCTGATCACGCAAAAGCCCATCACCGAAGACTACGCGCCGCTGCTGCCCTGGATCGGGGTGCTGTGGATCGGCGCCGGGGTGGGCTGGCTGCTGGAGCGGGTGCAATTTCGCCCACTGCGGCATCTGCCTGTGGTCAGGCCGCTGTCTTTTCTCGGGCGCTGGCCGCTGACCATTTACCTGTTGCACCAGCCGGTGTTCGTCGGCCTGGTGTGGCTGGCAGCGCATCTGCGGGGAGGCTGAAGATGGACGCGCCGATCGACTTTGTCTTGCACTACGGCGACAGCGATCACCTGTTCTTCATTCCGCAGGCGAAAGACGCGCAAGATGCCCTGCGTTATTTTTTCTGCATCGAAGGCTACGGCCAAAGTCGCCAGTTCGGCACGTTGCGCCCGGAGTTGTGTCTGATCGTGCCGCTGCGTGATTACCTGCACGATCGCGAGGCGTTCGAGCGGCAGATTGCCGCCATGCGCCGAGCGCTGCAGGCGCAGCAGGATGCCGCTGCCGGGCTGTGAGCGCTGCGGCGCGATCGCAGTGTCGGCAATACTGCCTTACAAGATTCTTTTGCGCTGCATCAATTCTGCGTGCTAGAGTGCTGCTCAGGCCCTTCTGAAGCCGCCGCAATCCGCCAATCGGGCAGCCCGAGCCGCGGAAGGATGTTTTCCCACTGAGCGCCGGGGTACCCGGCAGACTGTGAGCGCATATGTTGATGCAGAAATTCAAAGCCAACTCCTATCTGTTTGGCGGCAATGCCCCGTATGTCGAAGAGATGTACGAGAGCTACCTCTCCAATCCCGGCTCGGTTCCCGATCATTGGCGCGAGTATTTCGATGCGCTTCAGCATGTGCCGGCGCTCGATGGCAGCAATGCCCGCGACGTGCCGCATGCACCGGTGGTGTCCGCCTTTGCCGAACGCGCCAAATCCGGCCCGATCCGCACCCTGCAGGCCGTTGCCGATGGCGAACTGGCGCGCAAGCGCGTCGCGGCGCAGCAACTGATTGCCGCCTACCGCAATGTGGGGGTGCGCTGGGCCGACCTCGATCCGCTCAAGCGCACCGAACGACCGAACATTCCCGATCTGGAGCCTTCGTTCTACGGCTTCACCGACGCCGATCTGGAAACGGTGTTCAACGTCAGCAACACTTTTTTCGACCGCGAAAACCTGTCGCTGCGCGAGTTGCTCAACAATCTGCACGAGACCTATTGCGGCTCGATCGGCGCGGAGTTCATGTACATCAGCGATCAGGATCAGAAGCGCTGGTGGCAGCAACGACTGGAGTCCACCCGAACCCGCCCGGATGTCGATGCCGATGCAAAAAGACATCTGCTCGAACGGTTGACCGCGGCCGAAGGTCTGGAGCGTTATCTGGCCACCAAGTATGTCGGGCAGAAGCGCTTTTCGCTCGAGGGCGGCGAGAGCTTCATTGTCGCGATGGACACGCTGGTGCAGCGCGCGGGTACGCTGGGAATCCAGGAGTTGGTTATCGGCATGGCACACCGCGGGCGGCTGAACGTGCTGGTGAACACCCTGGGCAAACGTCCGCAGGATTTGTTCGACGAGTTCGAGGGCAAGCATGCCGACGACCTGCCATCGGGCGATGTGAAATATCACCAGGGTTTTTCCAGTGACGTGTCCACGCCTGGCGGCCCGGTGCATCTGAGCCTGGCATTCAATCCGTCGCATCTGGAAATCGTCAATCCGGTGGTCGAGGGATCGACCCGTGCGCGGATCGACCGCCGCGGCGACCCAAGGGGCGAAACCGTGCTGCCTGTGCTGGTGCACGGTGATGCGTCCTTTGCCGGGCAGGGCGTGGTGATGGAAACCCTGGCGCTGGCACAGACCCGCGGCTACACCACGGGCGGCACGGTGCACATCGTCATCAACAACCAGATCGGCTTCACCACCTCCGATCCGCGCGACGCCCGCTCCACGCTGTACTGCACCGACGTGGCGAAAATGATCGAGGCGCCCATCCTGCACGTGAACGGCGACGACCCCGAGAGCGTGGCCTTCGCCACCAGTCTGGCACTGGACTACCGCAAGCAGTTCCATCACGACGTGGTGGTGGACATCGTGTGCTTTCGCAAGCTGGGCCACAACGAGCAGGACACCCCGGCCGTCACCCAGCCGCTGATGTACAAGAAGATCGCTGCGCACCCGGGCACGCGCAAGGTCTACGCCGATCGCCTGGTCAGTCAGGGCGTGATCACTGCGGCGGATGCCGAGCAGATGATGCACGCCTTCCGCGCCGAGATGGAATCCGGGGTCAGTCTGGAGCCGGTGCTGACCAACTACAAGAGCAAGTACGCGGTCGACTGGACTCCGTATCTCAACCGCCGCTGGACGGACAACGCCGATACCGCCTTGCCCTTGACCGAGCTCAAGCGCCTGGCTGAGCGCATCACCACCGTTCCGCCAGATTTCAAGCTGCACCCGCTGGTGGAAAAGGTGATTGCCGACCGCGCCAAGATGGGCCGCGGCGACATGCCGCTCGACTGGGGCATGGGCGAGCACATGGCCTTCGCCTCGCTGGTGTCCAACGGTTTTCCGGTGCGTCTTTCCGGTGAGGACAGCGGCCGCGGCACCTTCAGCCACCGCCACAGCGTGCTGCACGACCAGAGCCGTGAAAAGTGGGATGTGGGTACCTACATCCCCTTGCAGAACGTGGCGGAGGGGCAGGCGCCGTTCGTCGTCATCGACTCCATTCTGTCGGAGGAGGCGGTGCTGGGTTTCGAGTACGGCTACTCCACTGCCGATCCGCGCACCCTGGTCATCTGGGAGGCGCAGTTCGGCGACTTTGCCAATGGCGCGCAGGTGCTGATCGATCAGTTCATCTCGGCGGGCGAAGTGAAATGGGGCCGTGCCTCCGGCCTCACCCTCATGCTGCCGCACGGCTACGAAGGGCAGGGGCCGGAGCACTCGTCGGCGCGGCTGGAGCGCTATCTGCAGCTCTGCGCCGAAACGAACATGCAGGTCTGCCAGCCCACCAATCCTGCGCAGATTTTCCACCTGCTGCGCAGGCAGATGCTGCGGCCATTCCGCAAGCCCCTCATCATCATGACGCCCAAGTCGCTGCTGCGCCACCCGCAGGCCAAGTCGCCGCTGTCGGATCTGGCGAACAGCCGCTTCGAAGTGGTGCTGCCCGAAGCCGAGGACATCGAGGCCAGCAAGGTCAAGCGCGTCATTGCCTGCACCGGGCGGGTGTACTACGACCTGATTGCGGCGCGTGCGGAGCGCAAGATCGACGATGTGGCCATCATCCGTCTGGAACAGCTCTATCCCTTCCCGCACAAGGCCTTCGCTGCCGAGGTCAAGCGCTACCCCAATGCGCGCGACATCGTCTGGTGTCAGGACGAGCCGCAGAATCAGGGCGCCTGGTTTTTCGTGCAGCACCACATCCACGAAAACATGCTCGAGGGCCAGAAGCTCGGCTATGCCGGGCGGGCGGCTTCCGCATCCACCGCGGTGGGCTATTACGCCAAACATGCCGAGCAGCAAAAGGAATTGCTGGCTGCGGCATTCGGCAAGCTCAAGGGTTTCGTGCTGACCCGCTGATGCAGCGCCGGGTAGGCTTCGTGCCCGCCCGGCCGTTCCCACGACGATCCTCAGACAACCGTTCACTCATCGCGCAGGCAAGCCATTGCGCGCATCCCAAAAACACTGGACTCCATCATGGCGCTGATCGACATCAAAGTTCCCCAACTCTCCGAATCCGTGGCCGAGGCCACCTTGCTGACCTGGAAGAAAAAGCCCGGCGAGGCCGTCGCGCAAGACGACATCCTGATTGAAATCGAGACCGACAAGGTCGTGCTCGAAGTGCCCTCGCCCGCCGCGGGCGTCATGGCGCAGATCGTGAAAGACGAAGGGGCATCGGTCACCAGTGACGAAGTCATCGCCCGGATCGACACCGAGGCCGTGGCGCAGACCAGCCCGCTGGCCGTCGCGCCTGTTGCCTCTGCGGCAGCCCCAACGCCTGCTG
>JAGDVQ010000138.1 GCA_023255715.1 Thiomonas sp. | reverse complement strand
GCCCCGGCGACCTATGAACAAATCCACTGCGCGCTGCTCGCCGGGCTGCTGGGCAACATCGGCTACCGTGGCGACGACGACCCGGCGTATCTGGGCGCGCGCGGCATCCGTTTCGCCATCCATCCGTCATCGCCGATCGGACGCAAGGCCGGCCGCTGGATCATGGCCGCCGAACTGGTCGACACTACCCGGCTGTACGCCCGCGGCGTGGCGCGCATCGAGCCGCAGTGGCTGGAGGCCGTGGGCGCGCATCTGCTCAAGACCAGTCTGCTCGACCCGCACTGGGAAAAGCGCCCGGCGCAGGTGACCGCGTTCGAGCGCGCGACGCTCTACGGCCTGGTGGTCTACAACCAGCGGCGGGTGGACTTCGCCCGCTTCGACCCAGCGCAGGCGCGCGACATCTTCATCCGGCAGGCGCTGGTCGAGGGCGAGTGGGACTGCAAATGGCCGTTCTTCGCGCACAACCGCGCGCTGATCGCCGAGATCGAGAAACTCGAGCACAAGGCCCGGCGCCTGGACGTGCTGGTCGATGACGAACTGATCTACGCCTTTTACGACCGGCACATCCCGGCAGACGTGCACAGTGGCGCAAGTTTCGACCGCTGGTACCGCGACGCGGTGCGCACGACCCCCCGGCTGCTGTTCCTGCAGCGCGACGAACTGATGCGCCACGAGGCCGCGGGCATCACCACCGAGACGTTTCCCAACCGCCTGCGGCTGGGCGCACTCGAATTGCAGCTCGAATACACCTTCGACCCCGGCGGTGCGCGCGACGGGGTCACGGTGCTCGCGCCGCTGGCCGCGCTCAACCAGATTCCGGCGCAGCGGCTGCAATGGTTGGTGCCAGGTTTGCTGAAGGAAAAAATCTTCGCGCTGCTCAAGAGCCTGCCGCAGCGCCCGCGCGCGCGGCTGGTGCCGCTGCCGCAGACCGCCGAGGAGTTCGCGCAGCAGCTCACCGCGCCCGAGCGCTTCGGCCAGGGCGACCTGCTCGATGCGCTGCGCGATCTGGTGCGCGAGCGCACCGGGCTGGCGCTGCAGCGCACCGACTTCAAGCTCGAAACCCTGGGGCCGCATCTGTTTTTTCATGTGCAGGTGATCGACGCGCATGGCCGCCGCATCGACTCCGGGCGCGACATCGACAAACTGCGCGCCGACCACGGCCAGGCCTCGCGCAGCGCCTTTGCCGAACTCGCCAAGCTGCGCACGCGCCTTCCGCAGCGCGAGCCGCAGCCGCCTGCGGCGCCGCCGCAGGGCACGAACGCCCCCCCGGTTGCCGTGCCAACCGACCAGCCCGCCGATGCGTTGCAGGGCCTGACCGACTGGAGCTTCGACGCACTGCCCGAGTTGCTGGAACTGCGCCGCGGCGCGCACACCCTGATTGGTTTTCCCGCACTGGTCGACAAGGGCAGCGTGGTCGACGTGGAGGTGTTCGACACCGCCGAGGAGGCCGCGCGTCTGCACCGCAGCGGTCTGCGGCGGCTGTTCGCGCTGCAGTTGCGCGAGCAGATCCGTCACGCGGAAAAGAGCCTGCCCGGATTTCAGCAGTCCGCCATGCTGTTTCTGTCGCTGGGCACCGCCGAGATTTTGCGTACGCAGATCATCGATGCCGCGCTCGACCGCGCCTTTCTGTCTGAGCCGTTGCCAGCGGACAAGGCCGCGTTCGCGCAGCGACTGGCGGAGGGTAAACCGCGATTTCAGCTGCTCGCCGCCGAGGTGGCGCGGCTGGCCGGGCAGATTCTCGAGGCGTATGCGCAGGTGCAGAAAAAACTGGCCGGGTTCAAGAACCAGCCCGAGCTAACAGCAGACATTCGCGCGCAGCTGCAGGCGCTGCTGCCCGCACAGTTCATCGCCCAGACCCCGGCGGCGCAGATCGGCCATTTCCCGCGCTATCTGCAGGCCATCCTGCGGCGGCTGGACAAGTTCCGTGCCGATCCGGAGCGCGACGCGCAGTTGCGCGCCCAGCTCGCGCCTTGGCTTTCGCGCTGGCAGCGCGAGGCGGCGCAGTATCGGGGCACCCTCCCGCAGCGCTTGCAGGACTTGCGCTGGCTGCTCGAGGAGCTGCGGGTGTCGCTGTTCGCGCAGGAGCTGCGCACGCCGATGCCGGTCTCGCTCAAGCGTCTGGAAAAGGTCTGGGCGCAGTGGGAAGGGTGATGCGGGTTTACCCGTATCAACAGATAGAAACTCCTTGATACATCTCAAGACGGCCCGATGCCGGACTTCTACGATGCAGGCATGTCGAGTTCCAGTCTTCCCCTGATCGGCGCCCGCGGGCAGCAAGAGGCGCCCGCGCCCCTGTCCGGCGAGGGCGGCTGCTATCACTGCAGTCTGCCGCTGGGCCAATCGCCGGTGCGCATGGAACTCGACGGCCAGTGGCGCAGCTTCTGTTGCCAGGGCTGCGCGGCCGCTGCCGAGATCATTGTGCAGGGCGGGTTGTGCGCGTATTACGACCGCCGCACCGCTGGCGAAGGCGCGATCGCTGCCCTGCCGCCAGAGGAAATCGGCCGGCTGCATCAACAATGGATGGCGCTGGCCGATCCCGCGTTTCTCGCCGCCTACGCCACTGCGCTGGGTGACGACAAGTGGAGCACCCAGATCGCGGTGGACGGCATTCACTGCGGCGCCTGCGTCTGGCTGATCGAGCAGCGGCTGCGCGCAATTCCCGGCGTGCTGGCTGCAACGGTCAACTACTCCACGCGCCGGGTTGCGCTGCAATGGGACGCGCGCACGGTGCAACTGCCACAGGTGTTCCAGGCGCTGGCCGAGGTGGGTTACCGGCCGTTGCCCAACGCGCGGCATCAGAGTGAACTCAGCCACCGCCGCGCGCGGCGTCTGGCGATTCTGCGTACCCTGGTTGCCTGGCTGGCGATGATGCAGGTGATGATGTTCGCCTGGCCCGGCTATATCGACCCCGAGGGGTTGAACTCGGCTGAGCAGGGCATTTTTCAGTGGGGCAGCCTGGCGCTGACCCTGCCGGCGCTGCTGTTCTCCGGCTGGCCGTTCCTGATGGGCGCGCTGCGTGATGTGCGCAATCGCCGCCTGGGGATGGACGTGCCGGTCACCCTCGGCTTGTGGAGCGCGTTTGCCGCAAGCGTGTGGAGCGTGGCGCATGGGCAAAGCCATGTGTATTTCGATTCGGTGGTGATGTTTCTCGCGCTGCTGCTCACCGCGCGGCTGATCGAGGACGGGCTGCGCCAGCGCAGTCTCAACGCTGCCGAAGAGCTGATGGAGCAGCTGCCCGCCGCGGTGCGGGTGCGTGCGAGCGCCGCGGACGATTGGCGCAGCGTGGCCATCACCCAGGTGCGCGCGGGCGACGAGGTCGAGCTGCCCAGCGGCGCGCTGGAAGTCAACGCCTCGGTAACTGGTGGCGCAGCCTCCCTCAGGCTGGGCGGGCTTCAGAGGGGCAGGGCCTCGCTGAGCGTTGGTGGCGGCAGCCTAGACGCGCTCCTCGCGTACGCGGGTTTCGAGGGCGAGTCTGTGCTCGAGTGCAGGCTCTCAGGAGGCGTGGCCACCGTGAAAGCCGAGGTCCCCGGGGGCACTAGAGTACTGCACAGCGAGGGCGTCTACGGAGGCGTTGCGAGAGTGAGCATTGATGAAGAGCTAAAGGCCCCAGCCAAGGCCGAGAGATTGCTGAGCACTCGCGTCGAAGTAACCGGTGGTTTGCTGAAAATGGAGGTCAAGGCGCGCCGATCTACGTAGTAAGCGAGCAACACGGCAAAAATAAGAAGGCCGAGCTACGCTCTGAGACCGCGCTGCCTCTTGGCTGCGAAGAAGCCTGCTGTGGTAGTTAATGCCACCACCACGGCTATCAGCAGGCATAGCTCGTAGTCTGCTGGTGCTCGTAGTCCTTGTTCCGCTGCAGGCTCGCCCAACGCACCAGTAGTAGCCACGAACAGAGTGACGTTTGGTGCTGGGCCTTCGTACTCTATTGCAAAGAGCTTGCAACCAGAGACATTCCTCACAGCCCTTGCCAGCTCCATGCCTAGTTCGATCACCTGGTCTACTGTGAGATCTCCTTTGTCATCTACGTAGAGTAGTGATATGCTCGGCAGCCTGCCCACGGAGTACCCGAGGCCCATGCCAAGCCTCCTGCCTATCTTCTCGCCGTACTTCGCTATTATCTCGCCCACGGCCTCGCCGTGCCTCTTGTCCCACGTTATGAAGCTGTCAACGTCGAAGGTCTCCGGCGACGCTGCCCGTATGAATAGCTTTGAATTGAGCGCCGAGACAATGCTACTCAGCTCTCTGCTCACGCCCAGAACCTTCTCGACGTCTCTCTCGGTGATCTCCATAATTAAAATGGAGTAATTCAGCGGGTGTAGAGAGCTGAGGCGTCTGCGAGTGACGCCCGCTCTGACTAGGATTCTCTCTATGCTCTCGAGAACGCCCCTTATCGTGTTCCTTATCCTTTCAACTTCGCTCTCAGTGATAGGCCTTGGCCGTTCAAACTCAAATAGAGGCCTCGCCTCTTCAGATATAGCCCTGTCATAGGGGCTGACGAGGGGGTTG
>JAGDVQ010000176.1 GCA_023255715.1 Thiomonas sp. | reverse complement strand
GTGTCAGGCTGTGCGAGAACTACTGGACGCCCGGAGCGCGTTACGGCCACTTCACCCTCCTCCTCAACTGGACGAGCCTGGGCGAGGTGAGGGGGCTGAGGGCGAGGCTCTCGAGCTTCCCGGGTGGGTAGGTTGAGGGGGCACCCCCTCCTCGCGGCTCCCCTGATCGCGTCGGCCGCGCTCGCGCTCATCACCATAACGAACGTCGCCGAGTGGGCCGTGAGGGGCAGCCCAAGCCCCCTCGTCAAGCTCGGGAACTCCAGCCTGGCCCCCCTCTCTGCCTCGTGGTGGTCCGAGTACCAGGGCCTCAACGTCACCACGTACCGGCTGCTCTTCGTGCCGGGCTGGGAGGAGGTCTACGTGGTCGGCTCCCTGGGGGGCAGGGCCGCGGGCCTCCAGGCCTACCTGCAGCGCGAGGCGCAGGGCGGCGCGGCGACCTACGCGATCTACCTCGGCGGCTACCTGCAGGTCTCCAACGCTCAGGCCTCGGGCCCCCCCGTCCCCCTGCCCGCCCCCCTGGCCTGGCGGAGCGTGGCTGAGGGGAGCTACTACGTGCTCACGACCGCGCGCACCGCGGTCGGCGGCATCGGTGCCGCGCTGGCGAGCACGACCGAGGTCGAGTCGGGCCTGCAGCGCGCCTCGGCCGGGCTGATTCGCAACCTCACCGCCGTCGCGCTCGCCCTGGCGCTGGCCTTGGTGCTGTTGAGCTGGCTGTGGGACGGACGGACGCTGCTGGAAAGCCTGCTCTCGGGCATCGCGCTGGCCATGGCCATCCTGCCGGAGGAAATTCCGGTCATCCTCACGGTGTTCCTCGCGCTCGGGGCCTGGCGACTGTCCAAGGCCAAGGTGTTGACCCGCCGCGTGCCCGCGGTGGAGGCGCTGGGGGCGATCACCGTGCTGGCGGTGGACAAGACCGGCACGCTCACGCAAAACCGCATGCAGGTGGCCGAACTGGCTGCGGGCGACGCGTCCTTCCAGGCCAGCGAGAGTGATCTGCCCGAGCGTTTTCACACCCTGGTCGAGTTCGCCATGCTCGCCACGCCACTCGACCCGTTCGACCCTATGGAGAAGGCCATTCAGACCTTCGGCCATGCGCGGCTGCATGGTACCGAGCATGTGCACGACGACCGCAGCCCGACCCGCCAGTACGACCTCGCGCCCGACATTCTGGCCATGACCCGCGTGTTCGCCACCACCCGCCCGCAGGTCTATACCCTGGCGACCAAGGGGGCGCCCGAGGCAGTAGCCGATCTGTGCCACTTGCCCGAGGCACAGCGCCAAGCGATCGCGCAGCAGGTGGAGGCGATGGCCGCGCGCGGGCTGCGCGTGCTCGGCGTGGCGCGCGGCACCTGGCAGGCGCCCGCGCAGGATGCCGACTGGCCCGCGCGTCAGCACGATTTCGATTTCGCGTTTCTCGGTCTGGTCGGACTGATCGACCCGCCCCGCCAGGAAGTGCCTGCAGCGATTGCGCAGTGCCGTGCCGCCGGGGTGCGCATCGTGATGATGACTGGCGACCATCCCGCCACCGCCCGTGCGATTGCTGCGCAGGTGGGGCTGTCCGAGCGGCCCGACGTGATCACCGGCGCAGAACTCGACGCGCTGGACGACGCCGCGCTGCGCGAGCGCCTGCGCCGCGTGGACGTCTGCGCCCGCCTCGCACCGGCGCACAAGCTGCGCCTGGTGCGCGCCCTGCAGGCCGACGGGCAAGTGGTGGCGATGACCGGCGATGGGGTCAACGACGCCCCGGCGCTCAAGGCTGCCGATGTGGGGATCGCCATGGGCGAGCGCGGCACCGACGTGGCACGCGAAGCCGCCGCGCTCGTGCTGCTGGACGACAGCTTTGCCAGCATCGTGCAGGCCATCCGTGGCGGTCGGCGCATTTTCGACAACATCACCAAGGCCACGCGCTTCGTGTTCGCCGTGCACATGCCCATCATCGCGCTGGCGCTGCTGCCCGCACTGCTGCACTGGCCGGTGCTGCTGCTGCCGGTGCACATCGTGCTGCTGGAATTGCTGATCGATCCGGCCTGCTCGATTGTGTTCGAGGCCGAGCCTGCCGCGGCCGATGTGATGCAGCGCCCGCCCAGGCCGCTGGCGGCCAGCCCGTTCACCCTGGGCAATATCGGTTTTGCCTTGCTGCAGGGGCTGGGCATTGCGGCGGTGCTGCTCGCCGGGCACGCCGCATTGCAGATGGCAACCGGCTGGAGCGAGGGCGATCTGCGGCTGGCGGTCTTCACCGCGCTGGTGCTTGCGCTCTTCTTGCTCATCCTGTCCAACCGTGATCTGCACCATGCCGCGCTGCTCAACCTGCGGGGGGACAATCCCTGGCTGGCGCGGATGTTCGCCTTTGTTGCCTTGGTGCTGGCTGCGGTTCTGCTGATTCCGGGATTGCGCGAGGTGATGGGGTTCTCCAGCATGCGCCTGCCGCCGCTCGCTGCAGCAAGCGGGTTGCTTGTGCTGTGCGGACTCTGGCTGCAGGGTTTGCGGCTGGCCTGGGGGCGGCGGCTGGCGTGACGCTGCATGGCAGGGGGGCAAACACGCCCGCGTCTGATTTGGATCAAGGGTTTTGCATTCCGGCAGCATCCTTTCCCGGCCCGCGACGTCTTCAAGGGCGAAGTTCACAACAAAACCAACGGAGGTTTGCATGCTCACCTACGACGTCACCCTCGACCGGGTCGATGCGCACGGCGCGCGCGCGCAGTGCAAGAGCGCGTGCATCGCGGTCGACTCAGCCCTTGAGGGTCGGGATGATGCGTTCAACCCGGCCGAGCTGCTGCTTGCCGCAGTCGGCGCCTGCATGCTCAAGAACATCGAGCGGGTCGCGCCCATCCTCAAATTCCAATACCGTGGGGTCCACATCGCCGTCCACGGCGAGCGCCAGGACGCCCCGCCGAAGATGCAGCGCATCACCTATCGCATCACGGTCGACACCGACGAGGACGATCATCGCCTGGCCTTGTTGCACCGCAATGTGCAGCAGTTCGGCACGGTCTACAACACCGTTTCCGCGGGCACCACGCTCGAAGGCAGTATCGCGCGCGGCGGCCTCAGCCCAACAACTCCCTGTGACCAACGATCATGACGCGGTCTTCTGTTTTTTCCCTCAAGCAGGCTGGTTTGGCGTGCGCGCTCGCGGTCGCAGTCAGCGCGCCCACAATAGCAGCAGCACAACCGGCTGCAGCGGGCGCAAGCGCTCCTGCGGATGCCGCATCCACTGCCGCCGCAGCAGCGCAGCCCGAGGCGAGCCTCGCCGAGGTGCTGCAGACCATCGGCGCACGCTCTCCTGATGTGCTTGCCGCACGCGCCAACGTAGCGCAAACGCAGGCGCAGGTGCAACAGGCGCGCGCGGCCTGGTTCGGCAAGGTCGATGCCTACGCCCTGTCTCAGCACTACAACGACCCGCGGCTCACCCGCGCGATCACCCTGCCGCCGAATGTGGCGGCTTATCCATTTTCGGCAGACCAGTTCGGCTACGGCCTGAACGCGCAACTGCCCATCGACATCAGCGGCCAGATCGCCGCCGAAGTCGACGCCACCCGTGCCCGCGCCGCCGGTGCGCAGTGGAGTGCGGACGATGTGCGACTGCGCGCCCTGTTGCAGGGGGCAACCCTCTATCGCAATCTGCAGGCGCTGGCCGGACAGCGGCAGGCGCTCGACAAGCAACTGGAATCGTTGCAGACCAGTGTGCGCGTGGCCGAGGCCGGGCTGAAGGTCGGCAACATCGCCCGCGTCAACCTGCTGCGTGTCCAGGCCGCCGTTGCCGCAGTGCAGGCACAGATTGCCGGAGTCGATGGACAGGAACGCAAGTTGCGGGCGCAGCTCGCCGCGCTGATGGGCGTGACGAGCTTCGACGCCTCAGTGCCCGCACCGGACTCTGGCCCAACGCATTTCCCGGCCAACCGCAACCTGCTGCCGCCGTCGATCCAGGCCGCGCAAAGCGCGTTGCTCGCCAGCCAGGACAAGGTGCGTTCGGCGCAGAAGGCGATGCTGCCGCAGTTCGCCGCCACCGCCAACTGGAACCGCAACGCTGTGCATTGGGACAACCGGCCCATCGACACCTGGCAGTTCAACCTCGGCGTGACCTTCAACCTGTGGTCGGGCGGGGCGCAGACCGCAGCGGTCGACGTCGCGCAGGCCGCTGCTGATCAGGCGCAGCAACAGCTGCAGGCTGCGCAGGACAATCTGCGCGCCGCGCGTGATGGCGCCGTGGCGCTGTGGAACGCACAGGATCAATCCTGGCGCGCGGCCGAATCGGGCCTGCGTGCGGCCGCCGAGAGTGCGCGCATCGAGCGCGACCGGTTCAAGAACGGTCTGGGCTCGGCCACCGAGTTGATCGACGCCGAAGCGGCGCTAGCCAGCGCGCGTGCCAGCGTCGCCAGCGCCCTGGCCGGTTGGTGGCAGGCCGATGACGCCCTGCGCTATGCCTACGGCGAACCACCCGCTGCCCTACAGAACAACGAACCCACGCCTGCGAGCCTCAAACCATGAATACGCCCGTCACCCCACCAGTCACGTCTCCCGCGCGCAAGCGCAAGCCCTGGTATCTGCTGCCGATTCCCATTTTGCTCATCAGCG
>JAGDVQ010000099.1 GCA_023255715.1 Thiomonas sp. | reverse complement strand
AGCTATGGCGAGCGAGGGCCGCGCAGCAGACCGCCCGCAGACCGGATGCGCAGCGCGCAAGGGCTTGTTCAGTGTTGCCCAAACACCCGCATCGGAACGGCACGCCGCTTTCAGTCCGAGTTAAGTCCCACCGTCCATGCTCTTGTCATGGAGGCACGCAACACTTGCCGCAGCGCAGCAACTCCGCTTCAATCGACTTGCTTCCCCACCTCAATCAGGAGATTCGCATGACCATGCAACTCAGCCTCAAGGACAAGACCGCCCTCATCACCGGCGCCGCCAGCGGCATCGGCAAGGAAATCGCCGAGACCTACGCCCGCGCCGGTGCCAAGGTCGCCATCGCCGACCTCAACCTGGAGGCCGCCAAGGCCACCGCCGAGGCCATCAACCAGGCGGGTGGCAAGGCCATGGGCGTGGCGATGAACGTGGCCGACGAGGCGCAGGTCAACGCCGGATGCGCCGAGGTGGCCAAGGCCTTCGGCCCGGTGGACATCCTGGTGTCCAACGCCGGGATCCAGATCGTCAACCCGATCGAATCGTTTGCCTTTGCCGATTGGAAAAAGCTGCTGGCCATCCACCTCGACGGCGCATTTCTCACCACCAAGGCGGTGCTGCCGGGCATGTATGCCAAGAAGAACGGCGTGGTGATCTACATGGGCTCGGTGCATTCGCACGAGGCCAGCAAGCTCAAGAGCGCCTATGTCACCGCCAAGCACGGGCTGCTGGGGCTGGCGCGGGTGCTGGCCAAGGAGGGCGGGCCCAAGGGCGTGCGCTCGCATGTCATCTGCCCCGGCTTCGTGCGCACCCCGCTGGTGGAAAAGCAGATCCCGGAACAGGCCAAGGAACTGGGCATCAGCGAGGACGAGGTGATCAAGAACGTGATGCTCAAGGACACGGTCGATGGCGAGTTCACCACCACCGCCGACATCGCCAATCTCGCGCTGTTCCTCGCCGCCTTCCCCAGCGCGGCGCTCACTGGCCAGTCCATCGTCGCCAGCCACGGCTGGTGCATGAACTGATGCGCGCCACCGCCACGCGCGCAAGGGCCCGCCCGCAGGCCCGGTCCGAAGCCTCCTGCCGCGCCGATGCAGTGCTGCAGCAGGTGCGCCAGTACGACCGCGTCGCGCTGGTACTGCAGGGGGGCGGCGCGCTGGGCGCTTATCAATGCGGCGTGGTCGAGGCGCTGGAAGACTGCGGGGTGCATCCGCACTGGGTGGCCGGCATTTCCATCGGCTCCATCAATGCGGCGCTGATTGCCGGCAATGCCCCGGGACAGCGCACCAGCGCGCTGCGCACCTTCTGGGAAACCGTCACACAGCGCCCACTGCTGCCCGCGCTGCCGTGGGAGCATGGCGCGGCGCTGGGCTGGTTTCCCGAATCCCTGCAACCACAGCTTGCTGCGTTTCAGGGGCTGCGGACTGTTCTTGAAGGTCAGCGCGGCTTCTTTGTTCCGCGCTGGCCGTCTGGCGGCAACAGCCCTTCGCAGGCCAGCTTCTACGACACCGCGCCGCTGCGCGACACGCTGCAGAAGCTGGTCGATTTCGACCGGCTCAACAGCGGCGAAACCCGCATCAGCGTCGGCGCGGTGAATGTGCGCACCGGCAACCAGGTGGTGTTCGACAGCGCCGAGATGCGCCTGCGCCCCGAGCACATCATGGCCTCGGGCGCGCTGCCGCCGGGCTTTCCGGCGGTCGAGATCGACGGCGAGTTCTACTGGGACGGTGGCCTGGTGTCCAACACCCCGCTGTCGCAGGTGCTGGGCGGCCATCCCAGCCACAACACCCTGGTGTTCCAGGTCGATCTGTGGAGTGCGGCGGGCGAACTGCCCAAATCCCTGCTCGACGTGGCCGAGCGGCAGAAAGACATTCAATACTCCAGTCGCACCCGCACCATCACCAACACCCTGCAGCGCGCGCAGGAGCAGCGCCGCATCCTGCGCGAACTGCTGGCGCGCATTCCGCCCGGTGTGCGCGGGCGCGACGCGCTGTGCAGGGAGGTGGACGCCATGGCGCAGGACAAGCGCTACAACGTCATCCACCTGATCTACCGCGACAAACCCTTCGACGGCCAGGGCAAGGACTACGCCTTCGGCCGCGCCGAAATGCGCGCGCACTGGCAAAGCGGGCTGGACGACATGCACCGCACCCTCGACCACCCGGACTGGTTCGCCCCGCCCAGCGCGGAGCAGGGCTTCGTCACCCACGACGTGCACGCCGAGGCGTGAACTTCTTGGTCAGGCGTCGAGCATGGTCACGCCGCGCAGATCGCAGTCCATGATGGCCCGGCGCAACGCAACAATGGCTTCGTGCCGGGTGAAGCTCTTGCGCCATGCCAGCACCACGCGGCGGGTGGGCGCCGGATCGGTGAAGGGCACATAGCAGACGTGGTCGGTGCTGGGGTCTGCCGCGTGCGGCACGTTCTGCTGCGGCACCGACAGCTTGGGCACCACGGTGATGCCCATGCCCGAGGCCACCATCTGCTTGATGGTCTCGAGCGACGAGCCCTCGAAACTCTTGCGGATGCCTTCCGAACTGGGCGAGAAGCGCGCGAACTCCGGGCAGACATCGAGCACATGGTCGCGAAAGCAATGGCCGGTTCCCAGCAGCAGCATGGTTTCGTCGCGAATGGCGTCGGAGCTCAGGGCCTTGCTGCGCGCCAGGCGGTGATCGCGCGGCACGGCGATGAGAAACGGCTCGTCGTACAGCGGTGCGATCGCCAGGCCCTGATCGGGAAACGGCTCGGCCAGGATGGCCGCGTCGAGTTCGCCAGTGCGCAGCATTTCCAGCAGCCGCACCGTGAAATTTTCCTGCAGCAGCAACGGCATCTGCGGCGTGCGCTCGATGACATGGCGCACCAGTTCCGGCAACAGATACGGCGCCACGGTGTAGATCACGCCCAGCCGCAACGGCCCGGCCAGCGGGTCCTTGCCGCGCTTGGCGATTTCCTTGATGGCCGCAGCCTGCTCGATCACCCGCTGCGCCTGCTCGACGATTTCCACGCCGATGGGGGTGATGCTCACCTCGTTGCCGCCGCGCTCGAACAGCCGGACATCGAGTTCCTCCTCGAGCTTCTTGATGGCAACAGACAGTGTGGGCTGGCTGACGAAACAGGCCTCGGCGGCCCGACCAAAATGCCGTTCCCGGGCAACGGCCACGATATAGCGCAGTTCTGTCAGAGTCATAGAAAGAATTAAAACAGAAACCCAGACAGATTGTGTTAATCAATGCAAGCGAGACTCAGGCTCTCATGCGCTCAGCCAGTCGAAGCCTTCGCCCAGCCAGCGCGCCGCGTGCTGACGCGCAGCCTGCGGGTCGGTGTGCAGCAGGCGCTGCGCGGTGTCGCGGGCGGCGTCGAGCAGGTCGCCGTCCTGGGCCAGATCGGCGTAGCGCAGACCCGGTACGCCCGATTGCCGCAGTCCCAGCAGTTCACCGGGGCCGCGCAGTTCCAGGTCCTTCTGCGCCAGCGCGAAGCCGTCGGCGAGTTCGCGCATCGCCGCCAGCCGCGCCCGCGCCGTGGGCGACAGTGGCGACGTGAACAGCAGCACGCAGTCGGACTGCGCCGCGCCTCGCCCCACTCGCCCGCGCAGCTGATGCAGTTGCGACAGGCCGAAGCGCTCGGCATGCTCGATCACCATCAGGCTGGCGTTGGGCACGTCCACGCCCACTTCGATGACCGTGGTTGCCACCAGCAAGCCGATGTCACCCGCCGTGAACGCCTGCATGGTGGCGCGTTTCTCGGCTGTCTTCATGCGGCCATGCAACAGGCCCGCGCGCAAGGGCGGCTGATCCGCCGTGCGCGGCAGCGCGGCCAGCGCGGCGCTGAGTTCGGCATGCGTGGCCACGGCATTCTGCAGATCCAGCGTCTCGCTTTCCTCCACCAGGGGACAGACCCAATACACCTGCCGCCCTTGCGCCGTGAGCGCGCCAACGCGTTGGATGAGATCGCCGCGCCGCTCGGCGCTGAGGACGGTGGTGCGCACCGGCGTGCGGCCCGGCGGCAGGGCGTCGATGGTGGACACGTCCAGATCGCCGAACAAGGCCATGGCGAGCGTGCGCGGAATCGGCGTGGCGCTCATCATCAGCAGATGCGGTTGCAGGCCGCTGTGCTGCGTGCCGGCGCGCAGGCTGTCGCGCAGCGCCAGCCGCTGCGCCACACCGAAACGGTGTTGTTCATCGACGATGGCCAGTCCCAGCCGGGCAAACCGCACCTGCGACTGAATCACCGCATGGGTGCCGAGCACCAGCTGCGCCTGCCCGCTGGCGGCAAGCTGCAGCGCGGCCTCGCGCTCCTTGCGGGTCTGGCTGCCCGACAGCCAGGCCACGCGCACGCCGAGCGGCTCCAGCCAGTCGGCCAGCTTGCGCGCGTGCTGCGCGGCGAGGATTTCAGTGGGCGCCATCAGCGCGCATTGCCAGCCCGCCGCGATGGCCTGCGCCGCCGCCAGCGCAGCCACCACGGTCTTGCCGCTGCCCACATCGCCCTGCAGCAGGCGGTGCATCGGCACCGGCCGCGCCAGATCGGCGGCGATTTCGGCCACACAGCGTTCCTGCGCCGCAGTCAGCACAAAGGCAATGGCAGCGCGCAGCCGCAGGGG
>JAGDVQ010000088.1 GCA_023255715.1 Thiomonas sp. | reverse complement strand
GAGCACATTCAGGATGTGCAGAAAGTGTTCAGCCAGGTGTTCAACGACCGCACCATGCCCACCGACGGCTCGCCGTTCGATCATCTGTTCAAGGACGGCGAAACCTTTGCCATCGGCAGCTTGCAGGCCCGGGTGATGCACACCCCCGGCCACACCCCGGCGTGCGTGACCTATCTGGTGGGCGACAGTGCCTTTGTCGGTGACACCCTGTTCATGCCGGACTACGGCACGGCGCGCTGCGACTTTCCCGGGGGTGACGCGCACACGCTCTACCAGTCGGTGCGCAAGCTCTACAGCCTGCCGCCGCAGACCAAGCTGTATCTGTGCCACGACTACATGCCCGGCGGGCGCGAGCCGATCTGGCAGACCACGGTGCAGGCCGAGCGCGAGGGCAATGTCCAGCTCAACGACCGCACCACCGAGGAAGAGTTTGTCGCGTTTCGCAAGCAGCGCGATGCCAAGCTGAGCATGCCCGCCCTCATCCTGCCTGCGGTGCAGATCAATGTGCGCGCGGGCGAACTGCCCAGGGCGGAAGACAACGGGGTGAGCTATCTCAAGGTGCCCGTGAACGCGCTGTAAGCGAACTCTGCAGGGCTGCGGGCTGGTTAGACTGCAAGTTTTTTGCCTGCCATGACCGCTCCCGTCCCTGCCACCCACAATCCCCACGCCAATCCGCAGGCCGCAGCACAGCGGGTGTTGCAGGCGCTCAGCGCCGAATTGCTACTGCCCGCTGCGCAGATTCAGGCGGCGATCGAATTGATGGATGGCGGTGCGACCGTGCCCTTCATCGCGCGCTACCGCAAGGAGGTGACGGGCGGCATGAGCGACGATCATCTGCGCACGCTGGAGGAGCGTCTGCTCTATTTGCGCGAACTCGAAGATCGTCGCGCCGTGGTGCTGCAGTCCATCGCCGAACAGGGCAAGCTCACGCCTGAATTGCAGGCGGCGATCGTCGCGACGATGCAGAAACAGGAGCTGGAAGACCTCTACCTCCCTTACAAGCCGCGCCGTGTGACCCGGGCGCAGAAGGCGCGCGAGGCCGGTCTGGAGCCGCTGGCCGACTTGCTGTGGCAGCAGCCGCAGACCGATCCGCTTCTGGCTGCAGCGGAGTTCGTCCGCGCCCAGGGCAGCGCCGACGCTGCCGACACGTCCACGCCGCAGGCCTGCCTGGACGGCGCACGCGACATCCTGAGCGAGCGCTGGGCCGAAGACCCGGCCGTGGTCGCTCCGATGCGCGAATGGCTCTGGCAGACCGGCCACCTCATCAGCCAGGTGCGTGCCGGAAAGGAGCAGGAGGGCGCCAAGTTTCGCGACTATTTCGACTACGCCGAACCACTGGGCAAGGTGCCCTCGCACCGCGCGCTGGCGGTGCTGCGCGGGCGGGCGCAGGAGGTGCTCGATGTGCGTGTCGACCTGCCGCCGGTGCCCGAAGGCAGCGCGGCGCCCACGCTGGCGGCCATGGCCGAGGGACGTCTGGCTGTGCTGCTGCGCTGGGGTCATCAGGGCCGTGCCGCGGACGACTGGTTGCGTCGCGTGCTGCAGTGGACCTGGAAGGTCAAGCTCTCGCTGACCTTGGAACGTGAGCTGCTGGGGCGGCTGCGCGAGCAGGCCGAGAGCGTGGCGATCGACGTGTTCGGCGCCAATCTGCGCGATCTGCTGCTGGCCGCACCTGCCGGGGCCAAGGTGGTGATGGGGCTGGACCCCGGCATCCGCACCGGCGTGAAGGTCGCCGTGGTCGATGCCACTGGCAAGCTGCTGGAGACCGCCACCGTCTACCCCTTCGAGCCGCGCCGCGATGTGCAGGGCGCGCTGGCCACGCTGGCGGCGCTGGTGCAGCGTCACGGTGTGCAACTCATTTCCATCGGCAACGGCACCGCCAGTCGCGAGACCGATCTGCTTGCGGCCGAGTTGCTGCGCCTGGTCGCCATGCCCGGACTGACCAAGCTGACCGTGAGCGAGGCCGGTGCCTCGGTGTATTCGGCAAGTGCCCTGGCCAGCCGCGAATTTCCCGATCTGGACGTGAGCCTGCGTGGCGCGGTGTCCATTGCCCGCCGGGTGCAGGACCCGCTGGCCGAACTGGTGAAGATCGACCCCAAGAGCATCGGCGTCGGTCAGTATCAGCACGACGTCAACCAGACCGCGCTGTCGCGCAAGCTCGACGCCATTGTCGAAGACTGCGTGAACGCCGTGGGCGTGGACCTGAACACCGCCTCAGCCCCGCTGCTGGCCCGCGTGGCCGGGCTCAGCCCGCGCATCGCCGAGCAGATCGTGCTGCACCGCGACCAGGCCGGCGCCTTTGCCAACCGGCAGGCCCTCAAGGCCGTGCGCGGCCTGGGCGACAAAACTTTCGAGCAGGCTGCGGGCTTTCTGCGCATCAACGGCGGCGACAACCCGCTCGACCGCACCGGCGTGCACCCCGAGAGCTATCCACTGGTGGAAAAGGTGCTGGCTGCAGCCGGCCAGCCGATCCAGCTGTTGATGGGCAACCGCGACGTGCTGCAGCGCCTGCGCCCCGAGCAGTTTGTGGATGCCCAGTTCGGTGCGTTCACCGTGCGTGACGTGCTGGCCGAGCTGGAAAAGCCCGGCCGCGATCCGCGCCCCGAGTTCCGTACCGCCAAGCTGCTCGACGGCGTGCACGACATCGCCCAGCTTCAGCCGGGCATGCAGCTTGAGGGCACCGTGACCAACGTCACCGCGTTTGGCGCCTTTGTCGACCTCGGCGTGCACCAGGACGGGCTGGTGCACGTCTCGCAGATGGCACAACGCTTCGTGAACGACGCCCGCGAGGTGGTCAAGACCGGCGACATCGTCAAGGTGCGCGTGGTCGAGGTGGACGTGGCGCGCAAGCGCATCGCCCTGTCCATGCGACCGGCCGACCCGGCGCGCGACGGCCCCCGGTCGCAGGGCAGCCAAGCGCAGCCCGCACGCCTGCCGCGGCAGGACGGTGGCCGAAGCGGTGACCGGGGCAGCCATCACCGCGCTGGCGGCACCCACGCGCCGCACAGCACCGCGATGGCCGATGCCTTTGCCAAGCTCAGGCGATGACCGGTTTTTTGCTTCCAGATCAACCCATCTGACATCATCGCGCTTGAAAATCCCCTGCTGACGCCGTATCTATGCGGCAGTTCAGGACGGAGGATTCCATGCGGATCGAAAAACTCACCACTCAGTTTCAAGAAGCGCTGGCCGATGCGCAGTCGCTCGCGGTCAATCATGGCAATGCCTACATCGAGCCGGTGCATCTGCTGCACGCGCTGCTGTCGCAGGAGGGCCCGAAGGCGTTGCTGGCCCGCTCGGGGGCCAATGTTCCCGGGATGACGGCTGCCGCGGCGCAGGCCATCGACCGCCTGCCGGAAGTGGAGGGCACCGACGGCAATGTGCAGGTCAGCCGCGAACTCAATGGCCTGCTCAATGTCACCGAGAAAGAGGCGACCAAGCGCAACGACCAGTTCATCGCCAGCGAGCTGTTTCTGCTTGCCGTGGCAGACGACAAGGGCGAAGCTGGACGCATCGCCCGCGAAAACGGGCTGAGCCGCAAGTCTCTGGAGTCCGCCATCGAAGCGGTGCGCGGCGGCCAGGCCGTGGACAGCGCCGAGGCCGAGGGTGCACGCGAATCGCTCAAGAAATACACCATCGACCTCACCGAGCGCGCCCGCCAGGGCAAGCTCGACCCGGTGATCGGCCGCGACGACGAAATCCGTCGCACCATCCAGGTGCTGCAGCGCCGCACCAAGAACAACCCGGTGCTGATCGGCGAGCCGGGCGTGGGCAAGACCGCCATCGTCGAAGGGCTGGCGCAGCGCATCGTCAACGACGAAGTGCCCGACAGCCTGCGCGGCAAGCGCCTGCTGGTGCTCGATATTGCACTGTTGCTGGCCGGGGCCAAGTTCCGCGGCGAGTTCGAGGAGCGGCTGAAGAACGTGCTCAAGGAACTGGCGCAGGACGCTGGCCAGACGCTGGTGTTCATCGACGAAATTCACACCATGGTCGGCGCGGGCAAGGCCGAGGGCGCGATGGATGCGGGCAATATGCTCAAGCCCGCGCTGGCGCGCGGCGAACTGCACTGCATCGGCGCGACCACGCTCGACGAATATCGCAAGTACATCGAAAAGGACGCCGCGCTGGAGCGGCGCTTCCAGAAAGTGCTGGTGGATGAGCCCAGCGTGGAAGACACCATCGCCATCCTGCGCGGCCTGCAGGAGAAATACGAGGTGCACCACGGCGTGGAGATCACCGACCCGGCCATCGTCGCTGCGGCCGAGCTGAGCCACCGCTACATCACCGACCGCTTCCTGCCGGACAAGGCCATCGACCTGATCGATGAGGCGGCGGCCAAGATCAAGATCGAGATCGACTCCAAACCGGAGGCGATGGACAAGCTCGACCGTCGGCGCATCCAGCTCAAGATCGAAAAGGCCGCGGTGGAAAAGGAAAAGGACGACGCCTCGCGCAAGCGCCTGGCGCTGATCGACGAGGAACTCGCCAAGCTCGACCGCGAATATGCCGACCTGGAAGAAATCTGGAAGGCCGAGAAGGCTGCGGTGCAGGGTTCGGCGGCGATCAAGGAAGAAATCGACAAGATCCGCTTCGACATCGAGGAACTCAAGCGCAAGGGCGACTTCAACAAGGTGGCCGAGCTGCAATACGGCCGCCTGCCTGAACTCGAGCGCAGGCTGCACGAGGCCCAGGCCAAGGAGACCGCGGCTGGCGAAGACAAACCGCAGGCGCGCCGTCTGCTGCGCACCCAGGTGGGCGCGGAGGAGATTGCCGAGGTGGTCAGCCGCGCCACCGGCATTCCGGTGTCCAAGCTGGTGCAGGGCGAACGCGACAAGCTGGTCCATATGGAAGAACGCCTGCACCGCCGCGTGGTGGGGCAGGACGAGGCGATTCGCGCCGTGTCTGACGCCATCCGCCGTTCGCGTGCCGGGCTGTCCGATCCGCGCAGGCCCTATGGTTCCTTCCTGTTCCTCGGCCCCACTGGCGTGGGCAAGACCGAACTGACCAAGGCGCTGGCCGAGTTTCTGTTCGACACCGACGAGCACATCGTGCGCATCGACATGAGCGAGTTCATGGAGAAGCACTCGGTCGCCCGCCTGATCGGCGCGCCGCCGGGCTATGTCGGCTATGACGAAGGCGGCTATCTCACCGAGGCGGTGCGTCGCAAGCCCTACAGCGTGGTGCTGTTCGACGAGGTGGAAAAAGCGCACCCGGATGTGTTCAACGTGCTGTTGCAGGTGCTCGACGACGGGCGGCTCACCGACGGACAGGGCCGCACCGTGGACTTCAAGAACACGGTGATCGTGATGACCAGCAACCTCGGCTCACACCAGATCATGGCCATGAGCGGGCAGCCGCAGCAAGCCATCCGCGACGCGGTGTGGGAAGAGGTCAAGGCGCATTTCCGCCCGGAATTCCTCAACCGCATCGACGAGGTGGTGGTGTTCCACGCTCTGGGCGAAAAGCAGATCGCCGAGATTGCGCGCATTCAGTTGCGCGGGCTGGAGGCCCGTCTGGCGCAGCTCGACATGCGGCTCGATATCAGCAGCGAGGCACTGGCTGAAATCGCCCGCGCCGGCTTCGATCCGGTGTTTGGTGCACGGCCGCTCAAGCGGGCCATCCAGCAGCGCATCGAGAACCCGCTGGCCAAGCTCATTCTCGAAGGCCGCTTCGGCCCGAAGGACGTGATTCCGGTCAACCTCAAGAACGACCAGATCGTGTTCGAGCGCGGCTGAGGTTGGGCGCGTTCAGCTCTTGAGCCACTTGAGGAAGTCGGCGTACGCCTTCGGGCTGCCGACTTCCCAGCCGGTGATCTTGAGCGTGCGGTTGAGCCGCTCGGCTGAAGCGCCCAGCAACGCGGCGCGCGCTGCGTCGATCTGCTCTGCCGGAGTGTTGGGGGCTGCGATCAAAGCCCAGAATGGCATGGGCTGATGCTGCAGAAGCACCCCACCCCTGGCGGTCAATTGCTTTGAAAACACCGGGGTTACTGCGCCTATGACGGCAGTATGCATCTGCTCCATCAGGCCGACCACGGCGTCTTGCGACTTGACCTGTGCCTGGATGGGGGCAGCGTGGGCGTTGTGTTCCTTCCACATTTTCTTGCCGACATGCTCGACCAGACTGTTCTCCACGCTGAGCATGACTGCGGAGGGAGAGGTCCAGACCTGAGCAATGGGCACGCAGGTCGCCGGAACTTGTTTGGTCAAACCAAGCACGGCCAGACTCTGGCCACCCAGGGCAATCTCTCCGGGTTTGCCGGGGCAGGGCAGGGCAACTAGGTCTGTGCCGAAACCGATCGAGTCTTTGGCCACTGCAACCAGCTTCCAGCCCTTGGCCAACAACAGCGCAGTCTGGTTAGGCGGTTTGATGAAGGCAAACTGGAACGAACCACTGCCTGTCTGTGCTGACTTGGCGTCGAACGAGCCGTCCCAGATCATCTTTTGCCCGGTTGCCTTGCCCAGAAGTTCTGCAAACGGAGCACCGATGCTCTGGACTTCCATTTGGTTGCCGTAAAGCAGGCCATTGTTGATGCCCAGCACCGCCTCTGCTGCGAGTGCGGCCTTGTTTGCGGCGTTCGGCGCCGCGCTCGCCGAGCCAGGCATGCAGAGACAGAGCGCAAGCAATGTGACGACAGAAAAAGCCACAGCCTGGCGGACGGCGCCGCGTAATGCAAGCAGAGGACGTTCCATGAGATTTCCAAAGGAGGGTAAACGCCCTGCAGCATAAATTGTCGTGCGGCGCTGCAGACTTATCGCAGCCCCTGATTGCAATCCCGCCTGAGGATTTTTTGTGTGTATCTGGTTGTGATGAACGCAATAGGCGGTGACGGAACCGGAACTAACGGTTCTGTCCAGGCACACTCAAGACACTCTGCACAGGACAAAATCGTCTCATGACCAAGATCATCACCATCGCATGGACTGCGCTGATCGCCTTGGCGTTGTCAGGATGCTCGCAGCAACCGCAACAGCAGAAATGGGCGATGGACTACATCGGCCCCAAGGACATGCTGCCCCTGCAGTTCAGCGATGTGAAGTCCAGCAGCGGCATGCCCGTATCAGCGGACAACTTTCTCGGCAAGGTGGTGGTGCTGTATTTCGGGTATACCCATTGCCCGGATGTGTGCCCAACGACCATGGCGCATCTGGCGCGTGCGGTGCAATTGCTGGGGCCGCAGGGAAGGGACGTGCAGGTCATCTTTGTCACCGTCGACCCCAGGCGTGACACGCCGCAGGTGCTGGACGCCTATGTGCATGCCTTTCTGTCGAATGGGGTTGGCCTGACTGGCTCGGTGGCGCAGACCAGGGCGCTGGCCGATCGCTACCACGTCAGTTACTCCTACGGCAAGCCCGATGCGCATGGCAACTATGTGGTCAACCACAGCGCAGCGATCTACGTATTCGGGCCGCATGGCAACGGACGGCTGATCGGCACCGATCTGACGCCCCCGGCCGGAATCGCGCACGATGTGCATCAGCTTCTGGCCGACGCGCAACGTCGCTGGTGGCAGAACCTGCTGTGATCAGTTGCGGGCGTAGCCCTGGATCTGCAAGGGGCGGTGCAACTTGTTGATGACCACAACCCCTTTGCCGGGCGGCAGGGCCGTGATCGACAGGGTTGTGTCATCCGCCGGGGTCAGGTGCATGACGTCGATGGCGGTCATCGGTGCATGTGGGGCACTGGCAGCATGAACCGTCAGCGCTGCGGTCGCCAGAGTGGTGAGCCCTCCAGCCAGCAGGGCTTTGAGCAAGGCACGTGTGGACATGGTGCACTCCAGAAGGGTTGAAGCGCATTGGAGCGGTTTTGCGCCCGTGGGTTGCATGGGGTGTGGTAAGCAGTTGTGACAGTCCGCCAGGCGCGTGGATTTGTGCGAATGGCACGGCACAATACGGTCAGTGTTGAACAAGGAAATCAGCGGAATCGTCATGTCGTGTTCTCAAACCCTGTCCCGTTCGCGCCGCCTCCTGCTGCTGGGCGCGCTGGCGCTGCCTCTGGCAAGCTGCGGCCACAAGTCCGATCAGACCTGGCAGCTCAACAACATCACCGGTGTGATGCCCGATCTGGAATTCAATCTCACCAACGATCTGGGGCAGAAGGTCACCGCGCAGAATTACAGGGGCAAGATCGTGCTGCTGTATTTCGGCTACACCCATTGCCCGGATGTGTGCCCGACCACCATGCAATTGATGTCGAACGCGGTGCAGCAACTCGGCCCCGAAGCCAAGGATGTGCGCATTCTGTTTGTCAGCGTCGATCCCAAGCGCGACAGCAACGCCATTCTCAAGGCCTATACCCAGGCCTTCAGCCCCAATGCGGTGGGGCTGACCGGCACGATGAAGCAAATCGATGCCATCACCCGCCGCTACCGCGTGGCGTTCAGCTACGGCAAGCCCGATGCGCAGGGCAACTATGTGGTCGATCACAGCGCCGGCGTGTATATCTTCGGCCGCAGCGGGCGCATCCACCTGCTGGGCTCGGACACCAACCCGCCCACAGCCTGGGTGCATGATCTCAGACAGTTGATTGCAGACGAAAGCTGAGTTTCAAGCACGCGCTGCAAATGAAAAAGGCCCGGACAGCCCGGGCCTTTTTCATCAGCGGCAGACGGGCTATTTCGATGCGCCACTGGCCGCTTGCTCGGGCTGCAGAGCGCGCATCACCGCGGCGGCGGGATCTTCCTCGGCCGCCGGGGCGCTGCCGCCTTCGGCTGGTGTCGCTTCCGAACCACCGAAGCTCGGCGGGGCGATGGACTCATAGCTGTTGTCATCCATCGGTGCAGTGATTTGCACTTTGTCGATATCCACCGCCTTGTGATGATCCAGGCCGCCGGTCACCAGGCCAGGGAAGGCGATGACCAGGCCCACCATGATGATTTGAATCAGCACGAACGGTACCGCGCCCCAGTAGATCTGCCCAGTGGTGACGCGCGCGATGCGCTTGCCGGTTTCCTTGTCGGTGTAGTCGTCCTTGGCGGCAACACTGCGCAGATAGAACAGCGCAAAGCCGAAGGGCGGGTGCATGAACGAGGTCTGCATGTTCACTGCCAGCAGCACACCAAACCAGATCAGGTCGATGCCCAGCTTTTCGGCCACCGGCCCGAGCAGCGGAATGATGATGAACGACAGCTCGAAAAAGTCGAGGAAGAACGCCAGCACGAACACCAGGATGTTGACCACGATGAGAAAGCCCAGCACACCCCCCGGCAGGCTGGTGAGCAGGTGCTCCACCCAGACACGGCCATCCAGACCCTGGAACACCAGATTGAACACCGTGGAGCCGATCAGGATGAACAGCACGAAGGTGGACAGTTTGGTCGTGGTGTTGAGCGCCTGCTTGAGCAGACGCATGTCGAGGCGCTTGCGCATGACTGCCATGATCAGCGCACCCACTGCACCCATTGCCCCACCCTCGGTCGGCGTGGCCACGCCGAGGAAGATGGTGCCCAGCACGAGGAAGATGAGCGTGAGTGGCGGCACCAGCGCGAAGGTCACGCGCTCGGCCAGGCGCGACAGCAGGTTCAGCCGCAGCGCGCGGTTGAGCAGCGCCAACACCAGCGACAGGATGACGCCGAAGGTCAGCGCCACCACGATGGTCTCGTCCAGCGCGGCGGTGACCTCGTGACCGGCGCGCCAGCTCAGCAGCGCGCTGTAGTTGTTCGACAGCACGATGCTGGAGATCAGCACCAGTCCAAACAGAATGCCCAGGGAACGCAGGCCGCTGTCGCCATTGGGTTCGCGGATGGTGCGGGCCTCCGGCGGGAGCGCCGGAGCCCATTGCGGCTTGATCAATGAGACGCCAATCACATAGGCGAGGTACAGCCCGGTGAGGACGAAACCCGGAATGAACGCGCCCCTGTACATGTCGCCCACGCTGCGACCGAGCTGATCGGCCATGACGATGAGCACCAGAGACGGCGGAATGATCTGCGCCAGAGTGCCCGAAGCGGCAATCACGCCAGACGCCAGACGGCGGTCATAGCCGTAGCGCAGCATGATGGGCAGCGAGATCAGCCCCATCGAAATCACCGAGGCCGCCACCACGCCGGTGGTTGCCGCCAGCAGCGCGCCCACCAGAATGACCGCGATGGCCAGGCCGCCGCGGATCGGGCCGAACAGCTGGCCAATGGTCTCCAGCAGGTCTTCGGCCATGCCGCTGCGCTCGAGCAGCAGGCCCATGAAGGTGAAGAAAGGAATGGCCAGCAGCGTGTCGTTCTGCATGATGCCGATGATGCGCAGCGGAATGGCCTCAAGCAGCGCCTGGGGCATCAGCCCCAGTTCCACGCCGATGAAGCCGAACAGCAAGCCGCAGGCGGCCAGGCTGAACGCCACCGGAAAACCCACCAGCAAGAACACGACCAGCGCCACGAACATGATGGGCGCGATATTCGCGATGAGGAAGGCGGTCATTTACTTGGCCTCCTTCTGCTTCTGCGCCAGAACGAATTCGGCGAGTTCCTCTTCGGCGGTCTTCTCGTTCTTTTTCACCAGCGGATCGTCGATCAGACCGCGCAGAAACGCCACCCGCTTGATCAGCTCGGACACGCCCTGCAATCCGAGCAGGGAAAAGCCGATGGGCAAGAGGATGTAGACCGGCCAGCGGATCAGCCCACCGGCGTTGCTCGACATTTCACCCGAGGCCATGGCGTTGATGACCGTGGGCAAGGACAGTCGCACCACCTCGAAGACGAAGGGGAACAGGAAGAACACGATGCCGATGATGTCGATCCAGTTGCGCCCGCGCGGCGAGAGTTTGCTGGAGAGCACGTCGATGCGCACATGTTCGTTGTGCAAAAAGGTGTAGCCGGCCGCCAGCAGAAACACCGCGGCGAACAGATACCACTGGATTTCCAGAAAGGCATTCGAGCTGTAGTCGAAGGCCTTGCGCACGACGGCATTGATCGCGCTGATGATGGCGGAGGCCAGAATGAGCCAGAGAGCAAAGCGGCCCACGCGGTCGTTGAGCCAGTCAATCCCGCGGGACAGGGCAAGTAAGGCGTTCAAGACATCTCCCGATTGTTTTGTGAACGATTTGGTCGTGGCTGTTGTCCGCAAACATTGTCATCACGATGCGACCGTGGGTGACAAGATGGAAACAAGCTGCGCCCGAAGTATAGAGATGTAACAAAACCGGGCTGAAGGGTTCAGGCCCGGGTTTGCCCGAGTGCGAGGGGGTGAAGCAGTCGTGCGCGTGGCGGCGGTAATCGCCACCACAACGCGCTGATCAGGCGCGCACGTCGATTCCAGCGGCGCCGTGCGCGAGCGAGCCAATCATCGCAGCCTGCGCAAAGCCTTCGTCGCGGAAGATGCCCAGCACCGTCTCCACCAGGTCGGGGGCGCAGGCGACGAGCAGACCGCCGGAGGTCTGCGGATCGGTCAACAGGGTGCGGGCCAGCGGGTCGAGATCTGCGGCCAGCGCGACTTCAGCCCCATAGCTGGCCCAATTGCGGCCAGAGGCGCCAGTCGCCATGCCGGCGCGGGCCAGATCCATCACGCCTTCGATCTGGGGCACGCGGGAGAACTCCACGCTCGCGCGCAGACCAGCACCCCGACAGACCTCCAGCAGATGGCCGAGCAGGCCAAAGCCGGTGACATCGGTGATGGCGTGCACGCCATCGAGTTGCGCCAGACGCTTGCCCGGGGTGTTGAGCTTTGTGGTGGTGGCAATCATGCGGGCGTAGCCGTTCGCATCGAGAGCCTCTTTTTTGAGCGCGGCAGACTGGATGCCCACGCCCAGCGGCTTGCCCAGCACGATCACATCTCCCGCCTTGGCGCTGTCGTTGCGACGGATGTGGTTCGGATGCGCCAGACCCATGACCACCAGCCCGTAGATGGGTTCGACCGAGTCGATGCTGTGCCCTCCGGCGATGGGAATGCCGGCTTGCGCGCAGACCGTTTCGCCACCACGCAGAATGGCGGACACGGTGTCCAGCGGAAGCACGCCGATGGGCATGCCCACCAGGGCCAGCGCCATGATGGGCGAGCCGCCCATGGCGTACACGTCGGAGATGGCGTTGGTCGCGGCGATGCGGCCGAAATCGAAGGGATCATCGACGATGGGCATGAAAAAGTCGGTGGTGGCGATCAAGGCCTGTTCGGGATTGAGCAGGTAGACCGCCGCGTCGTCGGACGATTCGGTGCCCACCAGCAGCGCCTCGGGGCGTGGCAGCAGCGGCGCGTGTTTTTTCAGAATCTCGCTCAACACGTTCGGCGCGATCTTGCAGCCGCAACCGCCGCCGTGCGACAGCGAGGACAGGCGGGGTGCAGACAAGGGGGCAGTGGGCTGGTTCATGGCGAAATTGCTCGGGACGTTTCGGAATGTCAGATCGGGGCGGTGTCGTCCTGCCAGTCGTGGCAGAACTGCAGGAAGCGGGCCAGGGCTTGCGAAAAACTCTTTTTCTGGTGGTGCACGATGTAGAGCGAACGGTGCATGGGCGGGAGCGGGCTGCGCACCGTGACCAGACGGCCGCGCTCCAGCGCGTCGCGCACCAGCCGACGTGGAATGCACGCCAGACCCAGCCCGGCAATGGCGGCGGCGCGGATCGACTCGGAACTGCCGAGCACCATGGCGTGTTCGAAGCCCTGCAAATGTTCCAGCAGCAAGGTTTCCACTGTTTCGCGTGTGCCGGAGCCCGGCTCGCGCAACAGCCAGCGCGCGGTGCGCAGATCGTCCAGGCTGACCTCGCGTCCGGCCAGCGGGCTATCCGGCGCGCACACCACGACCAGCGTATCCCTGAGCCAGGGGCGAATGACCAGATCGTCGCGATGGCAGGCGCCTTCGACCAGACCGAGGTCGACCTCGAATTGCGCTACTGCATCGGCAATCGCCTGTGTGTTGCCGACGCGCAGACAGAACTGCGCCGCCGGAAAGTCGCGGCAGAACGCCGCCATGATGTCGGGCAGGATGGCATTGCCGACTGTGCTGCTGGCGCCGATGCGCAGCGCTGCGGCACCCGCGCTGAACAGGTCTTCGATGCCGCGTGTCTGATCCAGGATGGCCATGGCACGCGGCAGCAGCAGGCGGCCGGAATCGTTGAGCACCAGGCGCTTGCCCACGCGGTCGAACACACGCTCGCCGAGTTGCGTTTCCAGTTCCGCCAGGGCAGCGCTCACCGCCGATTGCGACATGGCCAGCGTGTCGCCCGCAGCCGTGGCGCTGCGACTGTGCGCGATTTCCACCAGCACCTCCATCTGCCGCAGGGTCAGTCGCATTGCATTGATTGATTCTGTGGATTCATTTCAAAACAAGCATAAGACAAGTGGCTGGATCTTTGACCTCTGTGGCGCCAAAAAAACCTTTCTGGCCTGGGAACTTTGGTCCTGGAGAAAAATCTGAGTTGTTGACGAAAACGATCGGGATTTGTAACATTGGCCCTCTCGTTTCGTCGGGTATTTTTCACTCCGGCACTGTGTAATGTCAGCTGCAGCCACCCAGGCAAAGGCGCAAGACGTTGCAACTGGCCGCCACTGATCTGTTGAGGAGAGCCGCCATGCGACTGACCACCAAAGGACGTTTTGCAGTGACCGCCATGATTGACGTGGCGATGCGTCAACATCTGGGCCCTGTGACCCTGGCTGGCATCAGCCAGCGTCAGCATATTTCCCTGTCCTATCTCGAACAACTCTTTGGCAAGCTGCGCCGTCATGAACTGGTTGATTCCGTTCGCGGGCCCGGCGGTGGCTACACCCTGTCGCGCAAGTCCGAGGAAATCAGCATTGCCGACATCATCATTGCCGTCGATGAACCGCTCGACGCCACGCAGTGCGGCGGCAAGGAAAACTGCCACGGCGAAGACGCAGGCCCCTGCATGACCCATGACCTGTGGGCGCAGCTCAACGCCAAGATGGTGGAGTTTCTCGACTCGGTCAACCTCAAGGGCCTGGTGGAACAGAACCTCGCCAAGGGCGTGACAGTGGAAGAGGTGGCCGTCACCCGCAAACCCGTGTCGTCCCTGCCTGTGACAGCCAAGCCGATCAAGGTCAAGGCGCCCAACTCGGTCTTCAACCTGGCGCAGACCCTGGGTTGACGCCTCGAGGCGTCGAGGCTGAAGCCTGGCCGATTCCTGTTCGTCTGTTGTCCTGGCAGCCCGGCGCGCGGTTGCAACCGACGCTGGTGCTGCACCACATAAAAACCGTTCCCTGAGCATTCTCATCATGTCCACGACACCTCATCTGCCCATCTACATGGACTACGCCGCGACCACACCGGTCGATCCCCGCGTGGTCGATGCCATGATTCCCTGGCTGCGCGAGCATTTCGGCAATCCGGCGTCGCGCAGTCATGCCTGGGGCTGGGAGGCCGAAGCCGCGGTGGAGACGGCGCGCGAGCAGGTCGCTGCGCTGATCAATGCCGACCCCAAGGAGATCATCTGGACTTCCGGGGCCACTGAATCGAACAATCTCGCCATCAAGGGTGCTGCCGAGTTTTATCAGGGCAAGGGCAAGCACATCGTCACCGTCAAGACCGAGCACAAGGCCGTGCTTGACACGGTGCGCGAAATGGAGCGCCGCGGTTTCGAGGCAACGTATCTCGACGTGCAGTCCAACGGTCTGCTCGACCTCGACGTGTTCAAGGCGGCGCTTCGACCCGACACCATTCTGGTGTCGGTCATGCTGGTGAACAACGAGATCGGCGTGATTCAGGACATCCCCGAGATTGGCCGCATCTGCCGCGAGCGCGGCATCATTTTTCATGTGGACGCGGCGCAGGCCACCGGCAAGATGGTGATCGACTTGCAGGCCTGGCCGGTCGACCTGATGAGCCTGGCCTCGCACAAGACCTATGGGCCCAAGGGCATCGGCGCGCTCTATGTGCGGCGCAAGCCACGGGTGCGTCTGATCCCGCAAATGCACGGCGGCGGCCACGAGCGCGGCCTGCGCTCGGGCACGCTGCCCACGCACCAGATCGTCGGCATGGGAGAGGCCTTCCGCATTGCCAAGGCCGAGATGGGTGCGGGCATCGAGCGTGCGCGCATGCTGCAGCAGCGCCTGCTCGACGGACTGAAAGACATCGAAGAGGTCTATGTCAACGGCGATCTGGAACGCCGCGTGCCGCACAACCTCAACATCAGCTTCAACTATGTCGAGGGCGAGTCGCTCATCATGGCCATCAAGGGCATTGCAGTGTCCAGCGGATCGGCCTGCACCTCGGCCAGCCTGGAGCCGTCCTATGTGCTGCGCGCCCTGGGCCGCAGCGACGAGCTGGCGCATTCCTCGTTGCGCATGACCATCGGTCGCTACACCACCGAGGAAGAGATCGACTCTGCGGTGCGCCAGCTGCGCGACAGCGTGGCCAAGCTGCGCGACCTTTCTCCTCTGTGGGATATGTACAAGGAAGGCATCGACATCAGCACCATCCAGTGGGCTGCGCACTGATCTCGCATCGACCTCACATTGACCCTCCCGCATCAGGGTTGTCCGAATAGCCGACAATAGCGATCAAGATTAAAACGCAGGTGTCAGCCCTAGGCGGCTGACCTGCATCAAGGAGAACGCATCATGGCCTATAGCGACAAAGTTGTGGATCACTACGAAAACCCGCGGAACGTCGGCTCGTTTGCCAAGGACGATCCGCAGGTGGGTACCGGCATGGTGGGTGCGCCAGCCTGTGGCGATGTCATGAAGCTGCAGATCCGCGTGAACGACCAGGGTGTGATCGAGGACGCCCGCTTCAAGACCTATGGCTGCGGTTCGGCCATTGCCTCCTCGTCCCTGGTGACGGAATGGGTCAAGGGCAAGACGCTGGATCAGGCGCTGGAAATTCGCAACAGCCAGATTGCGGAAGAACTGGCGCTGCCACCAGTGAAAATTCACTGCTCCATCCTGGCGGAAGATGCCATCAAGGCCGCAGTGAGCGACTATCAGCAGCGGCATGGGCTCGGCGCCGCGCAGGCGCCGCGCAGCGCCGAGGCGCAGACCGCCTGACGCAGACCGCTCCATACCTCGGAAAGACATCAGCATGGCAGTCACATTGACCGAACGCGCTGCGCAGCAGGTGCAGCGCCATCTCGCCAAACGTGGCTCAGGCGTTGGCGTGCGTCTGGGCGTCAAGACCACGGGCTGTTCCGGCATGGCCTACAAGCTCGAATTCGTCGACCATGCATCCTCGGAAGACCAGACTTTCGAGAGCCACGGCGTGAAGATCCTTGTCGATCCCAAGAGCCTGGCCTATGTCGATGGCACCGAACTCGATTTTGTGCGCCAGGGCTTGAACGAAGGTTTTGCGTTCAACAACCCGAACGAAAAAGACCGCTGCGGCTGCGGCGAGTCGTTCCGTATCTGATCCGGCAAGATCATGTGCCGTTCCATGCAGACGTCTTGATGGATTTGTCCCATTCGCCTCGGTCGTCTCAGTTGCAGAGCTTGCCGGAGTCGCACTTCGACCTGTTCGGCCTTCCCGAAAAGTTTGCACTCGATCTGGCACAGTTGGAGCGGGCCCGGCTCGCGGTGCAGACGCAGATCCATCCAGACCGGTTTGCCGCTGGCACAGACCGCGACAAGCGCCTGGCCATGCAGTGGGCCGCTCAGGCCAACGCCGCTTACCTCGTCCTGAAGAATCCGGTGCAGCGGGCAGCCTACCTGTGCGAGCGCCGCGGGGTGCCGGTGCAGGCGGAGAACAATACCGCCATGCCCGCCGATTTCTTGATGCAGCAGATGCAATGGCGCGAAGCCCTTGAGGATCTGCGTGATGCGGCCGATGCGGCCGGTTTACAGGCCTTGCATGCGCAAGTGCAGGCGCAGCGCACGCAGCGCATGGCCGCCATCACCCAGGCGCTCGACGTGGACAATGCTCCGCAGATTGCTGCCGAGCAGGTGCGCGCCTTGCTCTTCCTGGACCGCTTCACTGAAGAATTGCGCCGCGCCGCAGACGCCCTGCCGCAACGCTCCGATTGATACCGCACTGATCCTTCGCGACGTGCCCCGCAGACTGATCGCCTGATTCTGCGGCCGACGCGACAACGCATTCCTCCTCATGGCTCTGCTGCAAATCTCCGAACCTGGGCAATCGCCCGATCCGCATCAGCATCGGCGCGCTGTCGGCATCGACCTGGGCACCACCCACTCCCTCGTTGCCGCAGTGCGCAGCGGCGCGCCGCAGTGTCTGCCGGATGCGCAGGGCCAGGTGCTGCTGCCTTCCGTTGTGCACTACCACGCCGATGGCCGCGCCGAAGTGGGGCTTCGCGCTCGCGAGGAGCAGGCGCTCGACCCGGCCAATACCATCGTGTCCGTCAAGCGCTTCATGGGGCGCAGTCCGGCTGATCTGCCCGAACACGCGCTGGCGCATTACCGCATCGCGGACGATCCCCGCATGGTGCGCTTTCAGACTGCGGCGGGCGAAATGACCCCGGTCCAGGTGTCGGCCGATATCTTGCGCGTGTTGCGCTGGCGTGCCGAAGAGACCCTGGGCGGCGAACTGCTCGGCGCGGTGATCACCGTCCCCGCGTACTTCGACGACGGCCAGCGCCAGGCCACCAAGGACGCGGCGCAGCTGGCCGGGCTGCATGTGCTGCGGCTGATCAATGAGCCCACAGCAGCCGCGCTGGCCTACGGCCTCGACCGCGGTGCCGAAGGTCTGTATGTGGTCTACGACCTCGGAGGCGGCACGTTCGATCTGTCCGTGCTGCGTCTGAGCAAAGGCGTGTTCGAGGTGGTCGCCACCAGCGGCGACACGGCCCTGGGGGGCGACGATTTCGATCAGCGCCTGATGGACCTGATGCTGACCCAGGCGGGTGGTCCCGCGCTGTGGTCCGCACTGACCCCCAGTCAGCAGCGTCAGTGGCGCATGGCGGCACGCACGGCCAAGGAGGCTCTGAGCGACCATGACAGCACATCATGCTCGGCACCTTTGCCTGATGGCACCACCTGGACCGGAACGCTGCGCCGTGCAGAGTTCGAGCAGGTCAGCGTCGATCTGGTGCAACGCACCCTGAGCCTGTTGCGCCGCGCCCTGAGCGATGCCCAGGTGCAAGCTGCCGAGGTGCAGGGCGTGGTGCTGGTGGGCGGGGCCACACGCATGCCCATGGTTCGTGCAGCGGTGCAGCACGCCATGGGCAAGGCGCCGCTGACGGACCTCGACCCCGATCAGGTGGTGGCGCTGGGCGCAGCCATACAGGCCAATGCGCTGGCCGGCAATGCCGGGGCGGACGATGTACTGCTGCTCGACGTCATTGCTCTGTCGCTTGGCATTGAAACCATGGGCGGGCTGGTCGAGCATATCCTGCCGCGCAACAGCACCATTCCCCAGGCACGTTCGCAGGACTTCACCACTTTTCGCGATGGCCAGACCGCCATGGCCATTCATGTGGTGCAGGGCGAACGCGAACTGGTGAGCGACTGCCGCTCGCTGGCGCGCTTCGAGTTGCGTGGCATTCCACCGATGGTGGCGGGGGCCGCGCGCATCCGCGTGACGTTCGCCGTGGATGCCGACGGCCTGCTTGAAGTCAGCGCCCAGGAACTCACCACCGGGGTGCAGGCGCAGGTGCAGGTCAAACCGGCCTATGGGCTGGACGACGCGCAGATTGCGCAGATGCTGCAGGACAGCTTTGCCCACGCCCAGGACGACCGCAGCGCGCGCATGCTGCAGGAAGCCCGGGTGGATGCGCAGGCGCTGCTCGCCGCCACGCGTACCGCCATGCAGCTTGATCGCGATCTGCTCAGTCCAGAAGAAGACGCCCTGATTCATGCCGGCATGGCCGCGTTGGCGCAGGCCGAGCAGGGCGCAGACATCGATCAGATTCGCAACGCCACCGACGCGCTGACCCGCCAGACCGACGCCTTCGCCGCGCGCCGCATGAACCGCAGCATTCAGCGCGCCCTTTCGGGCCAGTCGGTCGACCAGATCGCACGGCTGACCGACGCGCAGCCCTCCGGCACACGCTGAACCATTTCCCCTCTCTTTCCGCACCATGCCCATCATCACCGTCCTGCCGCACTCCGAATACTGTCCTGAAGGCAAGCAGGTGCGTGCCGGGCGTGGCACGTCCATTTGTGAAGCCTTGCTGGAAAATGGCGTGCCCATCGAGCATGCCTGCGACATGCAGTGCGCCTGCACCACCTGCCACGTGGTCGTGCGCAAGGGCTATGAAAGCCTGGGCGAGCCCGACGAAAGCGAGGAGGACCTGCTCGACCGCGCCTGGGGCCTGGAGCCCACGTCGCGTCTGTCCTGTCAGGCCATCCTGTCCGATCAGGACGTGACCATCGAGATTCCAAAATACTCGATCAACCACGCCAAGGAGCACGGTTAGGCAAGCCGCAGCAGACCGGGTGGCGGCCCCTTGGCCCCCAGCAATCGGCTCAGCAACAGGCGATAGGTATCGAGGTCGAAGCCGCCCGGCGCATCGTCACGCCGGCCTTCGAGCAGATCGCTCAGTTCCGTCTGGCTTTGCACTGTGGCGAGATGGCGCCACTGATCGAACACGTGAATGTCCGTGCGTTCGCGCTGTGCGTCATGCTCGCGCAGGCCGATCGGCCCGGCATAGGGCCAGGCTCGCAGCCGCTCCGCAGCCAGTGCCAATTGCAGGCGGACATGGTGTTGCTCGGCAGTCTCCAGCCCACAGCAAACCCCTTTGCACTGCCCGATTTGTTGCGCAAAGCACCGCCCCTTGCCCGATTCCAGTCCCAGCGCCTGCGGGCAGAGTTGGTGACGCTGCGCCAGCGTGCGCAGGCTCTCGACCGCCTGCCGCCTGCTGCGATAGGTGCCATACAGGCGCTGGAACTGCCGCGGATCGAGATCGTTACCACGCACCAGGCTCAGCAGTGGTCGGGCATCCGGGCTGTCCGCCAGACGCCACGCACACAACTGGCGTTCGCTGCGCAATTGCCGGTTGAGCACGGGTTGCAGAGACTTGACCAGCCGCGCTTCCAGCAACAGGGCACCAAGTTCTCCAGCGGTTTCTCGCCACTCCACTCGCCGTACCTCCTGCGCGATGCGCATCTCCTTCGCGTCGCGGTGATCGGCCTGAAAGTGCGACAAAACCCGGCTGCGCAGCCGCACGCTTTTGCCGACGTAGAGCGGAATTTCACCCTCGCCAAAGAAGAGATAGACGCCAGGGCCGTCGGGAATGTCGTCGATCGGTGTTTCCAGTTGCGGCGGCACGCTGGCGCTGCCACGCAGCAACTCCTGTGCAGCAGCCCGCACCACAGGCGCGCCGAGTTCCGCCGTAGCGATTCCCAGCCACGCGTGCAGCAACTCCACGTCCCCCATGGCGCGGTGCCGTGCCGTGGTGTGCAGGCCATGACGGCGCATGATGGCGTCCAGCCCGTGTCCGCGTGCCTGCGGGTACAGCTTGCGCGACAGGCGCACGGTGCACAGCGTTTTCACCCGCAGGTCCACACCTTCGCGCGCCGCCGCCTGCTTCAGAAATCCATGATCGAAACGCACGTTGTGCGCCACCAGAACCGCGCCCTCGAGCAGCGCGAGCAAGTCCGGCAGTACCGCGCCAAATTCGGGCGCATCCGCCACCATGGCGTCGTCGATCCCGGTGAGCTGCTGAATGAACGGCGGGATGCGCTGCCCCGGCTGGACCAGCCGGCTCCACTTCGCCACCACATTGCCGTGTTCCACCCGCATCGCGGCCACCTCGGTGATGCGGTCATGCACAGGATTGGAGCCGGTGGTCTCGAGGTCAAGCAGAACGTAGCAGGGCAGCATGCATGGAATTGTCGTCGAGACAGGCAAAAAAAACCGCAGCCGAGGCTGCGGTTTGATTGGGGGCGGATGGAATCAGTATTTCCAGCCAAGCGACACCCCAAGAACATTCTGGCTCATGCTGAGAGTCTCTGTCCCGGTGAAACCGAAGTTACCGGGCAGTTGACCTGTCACAGAATTGCCGAGCGCATGAACGTAATCAAACGAGAGCTCCATGTTTTTCGCAATGGCGTAGGTCGCGCCCAGGGTCAGATGGTCTTTGACCACGCCCGGGGCCAGGGTATTGAACAAAATATTCGACGAGTCGATTGGGTTGTCGCCGTGGTTCCAACCTGCGCGCAAGGTGAGCGCTTCGTTGTATTGATAAGCGACCCCCAGCTTGTAGACGTTGATGCTCTTCCAGCCAAAGCCTGGTCCATTGGTCTGGCCACCCAATTGACCCGGTAGCATGCCGTTCGCAATCGCCGGGATACTGCCGTAATCGATACGCACAATATCGGCGGCGACAGTCATGGCGGGGGTCGCTTTCCACGCCATACCGATCCCAAAGTTGGCTGGGATGTTGAACTGACCCGCATTCGCGAAAAGACCACTGTATTTGCCAAACCCCTGCATATGGGTTTCGGACTGATAGGTCGCACCAACTGCCAATGTAGGAGTGAGTTGGCCGATCCAGCCGATGCGCACGCCGACGCCGTTAGAGTCAGCATGACCGTTGTCGGTACACGCGGCTGGGTTGGCTGACAAGGTCGTGCCTGCAGGCGCACCAGGTACCGGTGCATTGCACAGATTGGTCAAACCGTTGGCACGGAACGACTGATGGACAATGTTCAGGCTGACACCAATGGAGTTGGACGAATTGACCTTCATCGCGAACGTGGGCGCGACGAACAACTGCTGCAAATCAACACCGGTACCAGGGGCGAACGGAGGAAAGATCTTTGAGTAACCCGTGTTCAGGCCACCGTTGCCATAGACGCTCACGCCAACCGACATCGTCGGGTTGAGCATGTAGTTCACGCCAAATTCAGGAATGATGAATGTTTTGGTATCGTTGCCGCCGTAGCTGCCGCCAATCGGGAACGACTGGCCAGCCTGGGGGCTGTACACGGTCGCGTCCGAGCTGAGGCTGGCGTTACGCTTGGGCTGGAATGCGCTCACGCCAAAATCCAGGCGATTGCCAATATCGACCATTCCGGCAGGGTTGATTGCGGCAGCCAGGGCATCTTGCGGGAAAGCGATCCCAACGCCACCCATCCCCACGGATTTCACACTGAAACCAGGTTGAAAATAACCATTGGTCGCGTGCGCAGCGGGAAGGGCGATGCCAGCCAGGGCCAGCGCGAGTGCCAGTTTCTTGAATTGCATTCTGTTATCTCCTACCGGGTGGGAAACCCGGCCTCCATCGGTGGTTGATAGCGCCGCAGAATCACGGCGATGGCTCGAAATACTGAATTGAGTATTTGAGGCTTTCAGGATGGTAGGAGAGCCAGCGCATACACCACATTGTGTTTAGTGTTGATTGCACAACAATGTGAATTGTTGTAGCAGTCAGTCGATTCACTGCCCAAAAATACTGCCAACAGTATGCGCAGCAAGTGCCGCTGCCGATTTCAGAGGTGCGCAGCGGCGGGCTCAGGCCGTGGGTGGCACATAGCCTTGTGGCATTTCGGCGCCTTCGCCGAAAAAGTATTTCTCCATCTGCCGCGCCAGGTATTGGCGGGCGCGGGCGTCGGCGAGGTTGAGACGGTTTTCATTGACCAGCATGGTCTGGTGCTTGAGCCAGGCTGCCCAGGCTTCCTTGGAGACGTTGTTGTAAATGCGCGCACCGAGTTCGCCGGGGTAGGGGGCGAAATCGAGGCCTTCCGCCTCGCGGCCGAGTTTGATGCAGTGGATCATGCGGGTCATGGGGGTGTCCTGTCTGGATGAAAGAAACGGGGCGACGGTGCCTGGTTGGCCGTTGTCGGGAGCGGGGTCAGTTCAGATGCTTGACCAGCACACGCGAGCGGCGCTGGTCGTCGTAGCGCAGGCGGCGCTCGGGCGGCAGCCATTCGCGCTCGACCAGCACGAAGCCGCGCTTGAGGAACCAGTGCATGGTGCGGGTGGTGAGCACGAAAATGCTCTGCAGGCCCTGCGCGCGGGCGCGCTGTTCGATGTGCTTGAGGATGCGCTCGCCGTCGCCCTGTCCCTGCGCCGAGGGGTGGACGGTGAGCGCGGCCATTTCGCCGGTCTTGTGTGCGGGGTAGGGGTAGAGCGCGGCGCAACCGAAAATGATGCCGTCGTGCTCGAGCACGGTGTAATAGCCGATGTCGCGCTCGATTTCGGTGCGGCTGCGCTTGACCAGCACGCCCTGCTCCTCCAGCGGCTCGATCAGTTGCAGGATGCCGCCGACATCGTCTGCGGTGGCCTGGCGCAGATGTTCGAGGTGCTCGTCGGCGATCATGGTGCCCACACCGTCGTGGGTGAAGAGTTCGAGCAGCAGCGAGCCGTCGATCGCAAACGGCACGATGTGCGCGCGCGCCACCCCGCCGCGCACCGCGCGCACCGCGTGGCGCAGGTAGAACTCAGTGTCGGTCGGTTGCTGCGGGTCGGGCAGGCGGGCGAGCAGTTGCTCGGCCTGCGCCACGGTGAGCTCGGGAATGAGGTTGTGCGCGTCGTCGATCACGCCATCCACCTCGGTGATGAGAATGAGCTTTTCCGCCTTGATCGCCGCCCCGACGCTGCTGGCCACGTCTTCCATGCTGAGGTTGAAGGCTTCGCCGGTGGGGGAATAGCCGAAGGGCGACATCAGCACCACTGCGCCATATTCCAGCGCGCGCTGGATGGTGGGCGCATCGACCTTGCGTACCAGTCCGGTGTGTTGGAAGTCCAGGCCGTCGATCACCCCCACGGGGCGGGCAATGATGAAATTGCCCGACACCACGCGCACCGTGGCCCCGGCCATCGGCGTGTTGGGCAGGCCTTGCGAGAAGGTGGCCTCGATCTCGAAGCGCAGTTGCCCGGCGGCTTCCTGCGCGGCGTCGAGCGCCACCTCGTCGGTCACGCGCATGCCGTGCGAGTAGCGCGCCCCCACGCCCTTTTCGCGCAGCTGTGCCTCGACCTGCGGGCGAAAGCCATGCACCAGCACGATGCGCACGCCCATTGCCGTGAGCAATGCCACATCCTGCACCAGGGCATTGAGCAGCCCGGCGGCGATCAGTTCGCCGGCAATCGCGACGACGAAGGTCTTGCCGCGATGGGCGTGGATGTAGGGCGCGACGGAGCGCAGCCAACCGACGAATTGTTCTTGCTGGGCAATCATGCCGCGATTATCCGAAAATGGCGGGTTGCTTTCCGATTTTGTTGTCTTCCATGCCCGAACAGATCTCCGCCCGTCCACCCCACCCGCGCAGGCCTGCGACAACGCGCCCGCCCGTGGCGGCCACGCCGGTGGGCGCGGTTCGATTCCCGGAAGGCTTGCCGGTGTCGCAGCGGCGCGAGGACATCGCGCAGGCGCTGCGCGATCATCAGGTGATCATCGTCTGCGGCGAGACCGGCTCGGGCAAGACCACGCAACTGCCGAAGATCGCGCTGTCGATCAGCCGCGGTCTGGGCGCGGGCGGCAGCGGGCTGATCGGCCATACCCAGCCGCGGCGGCTCGCGGCAGTGAGCATCGCCCGGCGCATCGCGCAGGAGCTGGACAGCGAACTCGGGCAGATCGCCGGCTACAAGGTGCGGTTCAACGACCGGCTGCAGCCAGGCGCGTCGGTCAAGCTGATGACCGACGGCATCCTGCTGGCCGAGACGCAGAGCGACCCGCTGCTGCGTGCGTATGACACCCTGATCATCGACGAGGCACACGAGCGCAGCCTGAACATCGACGTGCTGCTCGGGTATCTGAAGCAGTTGCTGCCGCGGCGGCCCGATCTGAAAGTCATCGTCACCTCGGCGACCATCGATGCCGCGCGCTTTGCCGAGCACTTTCGCTCGGCCAAAGGGCCGGCGCCGGTGATCGAAGTCTCGGGGCGGCTGTATCCGGTGGAGGTGCGCTGGCGGCCGTTCGGCCAGGACAAGGGCGACGACCGCGACCAGGCCGCGGCGATCTGCGATGCGGTCGACGAACTGTGGCGGCTGGGACCGGGCGACATTCTGGTGTTCCTGCCCGGCGAGCGCGAGATTCGCGACACCGAGGCTGCGCTGCGCAAGCATCATCTGCAGACCGGGCGGCAGGCGGTGGACATCCTGCCGCTGTATGCGCGGCTGTCGCAGGCCGAGCAGGAGCGCGTGTTCGCCAGCGGCGGCGCACGGCGCATCGTGCTGGCGACCAATGTGGCCGAGACCTCGCTGACCGTGCCGGGCATTCGATATGTCATCGATGCCGGGCTGGCGCGGGTCAAGCGCTACAGCTACCGCAACAAGGTCGAAATGCTGCAGGTCGAGCCGATCAGCCAGGCCGCGGCGCAGCAGCGCGCAGGGCGCTGCGGGCGGGTGGCCAACGGCGTGTGCATCCGGCTGTATGACGAAGCCGATTTCCAATCGCGCCCGCGCTTCACCACCCCGGAGGTGCTGCGTTCGTCGCTGGCGGCGGTGATTCTGCGGATGAAATCGCTTGGGCTCGATGCGATCGAGGACTTCCCGTTCATCGACGCGCCGCCGGGCAAGGCGATTGCCGACGGCTATCAACTGCTGGCCGAACTCGGCGCGGTCGATGCGCGCAACGCGCTCACGCCGCTGGGCCGCGAGCTCGCGCGCCTGCCGCTCGACCCGCGCATCGGCCGCATGATTCTGGAAGCGCGCAACCGCGAGTCGCTCGCGGAAGTGCTGATCATCGCCGCGGCGCTGTCGGTGCAGGACCCGCGCGAGCGTCCCGCTGAAGCCCAGCAGGCGGCCGACGAGGCGCACCGGAAGTTCGCCGACGAGCGTTCGGAGTTTCTCGGCTGGCTCAAACTGTGGGCGCACTACAACGCAGCGGTCGAACACAAAAAGTCGCAGCGCAGGCTGTGGGCCGACCTGCGATGCCAATTTCTCTCGCCGCTGCGGCTGCGCGAGTGGCACGATGTGCACAGCCAACTCCACACCCTGGTCGCCGAGCACGGCTGGCGGCTCAACACCGCCCCGGCGACCTATGAGC
>JAGDVQ010000081.1 GCA_023255715.1 Thiomonas sp. | reverse complement strand
CACGCCGCCCAGCGGCGGGTTCAAGGCTGTGGTGTCGTTCGGCGATAGTTTGTCTGATGTAGGTACTTATGGTCCTGCAGTCCAGGCTTATGCTTTGATGAGCAGTGCGAGCTCTCCACTGAATCCGTTTTATCAATATCTTGTTTCATCCGGACAGCAAACTCTCGCAAATTCGTTAATTAATCAGGGCCGGGCTGCTGCACAAGGGGCAGGATTTGATCCAACCCTAGGCGGGCAATTTACCGTTAACGGGGGGACATCTGCAAATTGGGTTGTGGACCTGGCTTCGACGCTGCTGCAATTGCCGCCTCGACAAGCCATCACTCCGAATGTGATTGGTTATGCAGGTAAATTTGCAACTTGTCCACTGAAAGTCAATTGCTACGGCTTCGCTCAGGGCGGATCGATGGTTAGTAACCCGGTGGGCATCGGCAATCCGCAGAACACGGCCAGCCCTGGCGGTGCCCTCACAATGCCAGTCACGACGCAAGTCCAAAATTACCTTGCACAGTTCGGCGGCAGTTTCAACAGCAATCAGCTGGTGACCGTGCTGGCCGGGAATAACGACATTTTCACAGCCTTGGGCACCGTGAGCGCAAGCGTCACGCAGGCTGTCACGCAGGCCGTCACAAGCGCCCTGCAGCAAAATCCCAATCTGACGCAGGCGCAAATTGCGGCCATTCAGGCGTCTGCGCAGCATGATGCGACTTCGAAGGCGGTCGCCATTGCACAGGCGACCGTGGCGAAGGCAGCAGACGACCTGTCGGCACAAATCAACCTGATCACCAGCAAGGGCGCGAAGTATGTGATGGTCTACACCTTGCCGGATTCTTCGCAGACGCCATTTGGTCGTGGCCTGCCGTACACCGGAGCCACGCCTCCGCAGGCTCCGCCCGCAGGCTATGTGTGCGACAACACGTCGACCTCGACGCCTTGCTATCTGCTGTCGAATCTGGTGCAGGTGTTCAACCAGCGTCTGCTCAACGACTTGCAAGGCCAGCCGGTCAAGGTGCTCGATGGCTACAGCTTGCTCAATCAGGAAATCGCCAACCCGGCGCAGTTCGGCCTCACCAACGTCACCACCCCGTGGTGCAACCCAGCGACGACCAGTTCGCTGCTGTGCAATGTGAACACGCCCTATGCAGCAGCCGGTGCGACCACGGCCAACCTCGGCACCTGGCTGTTTGCCGATACGGTCCATCCAACCCCCGCGGGTTATCAGATCATTGCCAGTACCACCCTGCAGTCCATGAAGGGTTTTGGCTGGACGCAATGACACCGTGCACACACAAAACTTCTGAGGAGAATTCATGATGCGTTATTTGCAATGTCATGCTGTGCGCGGCGCCTTGCTGGCTGCGGGTCTGGTGGCGTCTTTGGCGGCGCTCGCGCCGTCGGCCATGGCAGACGATTCCGGGCCACAGAACACCGTGTTCGTTGGCTTGGCCTACCTGCAGAACCACTCCAAATCGGCCAACCTGAGCGGGTACAACACGCCGCCGAATCTGAACCTGGACGTCGGCAATGCCTCGACTCTGGGTCTGGTGTATGTGCGCAACCTGCCCGGACCGTTTTCTTTCGAACTGGTACTGGGCTATCCGCCGCGCGTGCGAACCGATGCTGCGGGGCCCGGCTGGGGCGCGCTGCGGGGTGCGGGTGTGACCGATGTGGACGTGTATTCCCCCACGGCGTTCATCAACTATCACTTCTTCGGGGACTATGCAAAGTGGGACCCGTTTGTCGGCCTGGGTATCAATTACACCAAGTTCACCAACACCAAGGCGCTGCCGCCTCTGACTGGCGCGCAGGGGCCGACGCAGATCAACCTGTCTGACTCCTGGGGCGCTGCGGCACACGTCGGCCTGATCTATCGCTTCAACCCGAAGTGGTCGGTTGTTGGCACGGTGGCCATTGCAGATGTGCAAAGCGATCTGACCTCGACCTCCTTCTCTCCGGTCAATCCGTCCATCATCACCTCGCAAGCCAAGACGCATATCAACTTCCATCCCATCGTCTATACCCTGGCAGTGGGCTATAGTTTTTGAGCTGGGCTGCTGCCAGAACGAGGGAGCTGCGGCTCCCTTTTTTGTTGTTGAATCAAAAACGCAATCTGTCTTTATATACAGCTGTGCTACATTGCGCAGCAGTGTCATTCAGACTTGAGGACCATGCCATGGAACAGGGGAAAACCGCAGTGAATCCAGAAAAAGCCAAGGCGCTCGCCGCCGCGCTGTCGCAGATCGAAAAGCAGTTCGGCAAGGGCACCATCATGCGCATGGACGACGCCGAGGCGCAGCGCGACATCCAGGTGGTCTCCACCGGCTCGCTCGGGCTGGACATTGCGCTGGGCGTGGGCGGCCTGCCACGCGGTCGGGTGGTCGAGATCTACGGGCCGGAATCATCGGGCAAGACCACACTCACCCTGCAGGTCATCGCCGAAATGCAGAAGCTCGGCGGCACCTGCGCCTTCATCGATGCCGAACACGCGCTGGACGTGCAGTATGCCGCCAAGCTGGGCGTCAACCTGCCCGATCTGCTGATTTCGCAGCCCGATACCGGCGAGCAGGCGCTGGAAATCGTCGATGCGCTGGTGCGCTCGGGCTCGGTGGACATGATCGTGGTCGACTCGGTTGCCGCGCTCACGCCCAAGGCCGAGATCGAGGGCGAGATGGGCGACTCGCTGCCGGGCTTGCAAGCGCGGCTGATGAGCCAGGCGCTGCGCAAGCTCACCGCCAACATCAAGCGCACCAACTGTCTGGTCATTTTCATCAACCAGATCCGCATGAAGATTGGCGTGATGTTCGGCAACCCCGAAACCACGACCGGCGGCAATGCGCTCAAGTTCTATTCCTCGGTGCGGCTGGATATCCGCCGCGTCGGCTCGATCAAAAAAGGCGAGGAGGTCATCGGCTCGGAAACCCGTGTCAAGGTCGTCAAGAACAAGGTGGCGCCGCCGTTCAAGCAGGCAGAATTCGACATCCTGTATGGCGAAGGGGTTTCGCGTGAAGGCGAGATCGTCGACCTGGGCGTGCTGGCCAAACTGGTCGAAAAATCGGGTTCCTGGTATGCCTACAACGGCGAGAAAATCGGCCAGGGCAAGGACAACGCCCGCGAGTTCCTCAAGGCCAATCCCGATATCGCCCGTGAAATCGAAAACAAGATCCGTGCCAATCTCGGTGTGCCCGAGGCCAATGAGGCCATGGCCGCTGTGCACGCCGCGGAAGACGAGCAGGAGTAAGGACTTTTTGGGGAGGTTCGCACGGCCCTGTTCCATGCCGCCCATGCAGCGTCCCCAGCCCTCCCTGCGTGCGCGTGCCGTGCGTTATTTGGCGCAGCGCGAGCACAGCCGCGTCGAGATGCAGCGCAAGTTGTCGCGCCACTGCGACGAGCCGGACGTGATCGACGCCCTGCTCGACGATCTGGAGCGGGCCAATCTGCTCAGCGGCGAGCGTTTTGCTCAGTCCCTGGTGCATCGGCGCCAGCAGCGCTATGGCAACTTGCGCATCGCGCAGGAGCTTGGCACCCATGGATTGGCTGCCGAAGTCACGGCAGCGTCGCTGCAGGCTTTGAAAGCGAGCGAACTGGCGCGTGCGCAGGCCGCTTGGGCGCGCAAATTCCAGGCTCTTCCTCAGGACGCGGCCGAGCGGGCCAGACAGGCGCGCTTTCTCACACAACGCGGATTCAGCAGCGAGACGGTGCGCGCCGTACTGCGCGGTGCTGGTGCGGATGAAGACGGTACAGGCGAGGCCTCTGTGCCGAACTGACTTGCTGCGGCGCAGCAGGCTGCTAAACTGAATCTTGCGCTTCATCAAAAAACAAATTCCCATGCGCAACACCCCAGCCGAACCCACTGCGCCCGTCCGCCGACTTGTCCATCGCCGCAGCATCAGCGTCGAGTGCTATGCACGCGAGGATGGTCTGTGGGATTTGCAGGCGGAGTTGCGGGATGTGAAAACCCGTGACATCACCCTGTCCGAGCGCAACCGGCCTGCTGGCATTCCGGTGCATGACATGCTGCTGGTCGTCACCATCGACAACGCGCTGAACATTACCGAGGCGCGTTCGCATACCCTGTTCAGCCCCTACGCCACCTGCGACGACCATGACGATGCCTACAAAAAGCTCGTCGGGCTCAATCTGCTGCGGGGTTTCCGCGCAGCGGTGCGCGAGCGTCTGGGCGGCGTGCTCGGCTGCACGCATCTGACCGAGTTGACGCAAGTCCTGCCCACAGCGGCGATTCAGGGCCTGGCCGGTCTGGCGACGATTGCCCTGCCGGTGGCCGATGCAGAGCGCCCTGCGCACATGCCGTTTCAACTCAACCGCTGCCATGCCTTGCGGCTCGATGGCCCGGCGGTTGCCGAGTTCTATCCCCGTTGGGCGCAGCCTGCTGTGCCGCAACGCGTTGAAGGCAAAATGCCAACACCCCACATCGAGGACGAGACATCATGAAAATTCACGAATATCAGGCCAAACAATTGCTGCGCGAACACGGGGTGCCGGTGCCGCGCGGCAAGTCGGCGTTTTCCGTGGACGAGGCAGTCGCCGTGGCGCACGAGCTCGGCGGGCCGGTGTGGGTGGTCAAGGCGCAGATTCATGCCGGCGGCCGCGGCAAGGGCGGGGGCGTCAAGCTCGCGCGTTCGCTCGACGACGTGCGGCAACTCGCCGGGCAGATTCTGGGCATGCAACTGGTCACGCACCAGACCGGGCCGCAGGGGCAGAAAGTGCGCCGCCTCTTGATCGAGGAAGGGGCGGACATCCGCAAGGAGTACTACGTTGCGGTGCTCACCGACCGCGCAACGCAGAAGGTCGCTGTCATGGCCTCGAGCGAAGGCGGCATGGACATCGAGGAGGTCGCGGCGAAGACGCCGGACAAGATCCGCAAGGTGTTCGTCGATCCACTGGTGGGATTGCAAGACGCGCAGGCGCAGGAACTGGCCGCGGGCATCGGCATCCCGACGGGTTCGCAGCCGCAGGCGGTTTCGGTGTTCAAGCAGCTCTACCAGTGCTATATGGAGACCGACGCGTCGCTGGTGGAGATCAACCCGCTGATCCTGGAGGGCAACGGCGGCATCAAGGCGCTGGATGCCAAGTTCAACATCGACGACAACGCGCTGTTTCGCCACCCGGAAATCGAGGCGCTGCGCGATCTGGACGAGGAAGACCCGGCCGAGGTCGAGGCGCACAAGTACGACCTGGCCTACATCCAGCTCGACGGCAACATCGGTTGCCTGGTCAACGGCGCCGGGCTGGCGATGGCGACCATGGACACCATCAAGCTGTTCGGCGGATCGCCCGCCAACTTTCTCGACGTGGGCGGCGGTGCGACCACCGAGAAGGTCACCGAAGCGTTCAAGATCATGCTGCACAACCCGCATGTGAAAGCGATTCTGGTCAACATTTTCGGCGGCATCATGCGCTGCGACACCATTGCCGAAGGGGTAATCGCGGCCAGCCGCACCGTGGGTCTGAACGTGCCGCTGGTCGTGCGCATGAAGGGCACCAACGAGGAGATCGGCCGCAAGATGCTGGCCGAGTCCGGCCTGCCCATCATCAGCGCCGACACCATGGGCGAAGCCGCGCAGGCCGCCGTCCATGCCGCGCAGGCCTGAGCCGCGCTCCCACTGCTCAAAGAGGACACCATGGCCATCCTGATCAACAAAGACACCAAAGTCATCACCCAGGGCATCACCGGCAAGACGGGGCAATTCCACACCCGCATGTGCCGCGACTATGCCAATGGCAAGAACTGCTTCGTCGCCGGGGTCAACCCGAAGAAGGCGGGCGAAGATTTCGAGGGCATTCCCATCTTCGGCACTGTGGCACAGGCCAAGGCCCAGACCGGCGCCACCGTTTCCGTCATCTACGTGCCACCTGCCGGGGCGGCTGCCGCCATCTGGGAAGCTGTGGAAGCCGACCTCGACTTGGTGGTCTGCATCACCGAGGGCATTCCGGTCAAGGACATGCTGCTGGTGCGCAACCGCATGAAGGCCAAGGAGGCCGCAGGTGGAAAAAGAACCCTGCTGCTCGGCCCGAACTGCCCGGGGCTGATCACGCCCGACGAAATCAAGATCGGCATCATGCCGGGCCACATTCACCGCAAGGGTCGCATCGGGATTGTGTCGCGCTCGGGCACGCTGACCTATGAGGCCGTGGCGCAGGTCACCGAGCTGGGGCTCGGGCAGAGCAGCGCGGTCGGCATTGGTGGCGACCCGATCAATGGCCTCAAACACATCGACATCATGCAGGCCTTCAATGACGATCCCGAGACCGATGCCGTCATCATGATCGGCGAGATCGGTGGCTCCGACGAGGCAGAGGCCGCGCTTTGGTGCAAGGCGCACATGAAAAAGCCGGTGGTGGGGTTCATCGCCGGTGTCACCGCGCCCCCGGGCAAGCGCATGGGCCACGCCGGTGCGCTGATTTCCGGTGGGGCAGACACCGCCGAAGCCAAGCTGGCGGTGATGGAGGACTGCGGTTTCACCGTCACCCGCAACCCCTCAGAAATGGGCAAGCTGCTCAAGCAGGTTCTGCGCTGATCGGGCAAGCGCCCCGGGCTGCTCCCGGTTACAAAAGGTATGATGCGGCACCAGTCCCGATGGGACCGCATTCAGAGCTTCCGGGGCAGCCATCGGCATGGAACACTATCTCACCGTCGAGTTCTTGACGGCACTCGGTCAGATCGTCCTGATCGACATTCTTCTGGGCGGAGACAATGCCGTGGTCATTGCGCTGGCCACGCGCAAGCTCCCTCCCCATCAACGCAAACTCGGCATCTTGTGGGGCACGGCGGGCGCCATCGGCCTGCGCATTGTTCTCATCTTTTTCGCGCTGACCCTGCTGAAGTTGCCCTTTCTCAAGATCGTTGGTGCCTTGCTCCTGTTCTGGATCGGCATCAAGCTGCTGGCGCCGCAGGATGAAGAGGGCCACGGCGACGTGCAGGCCGCAGACAAGCTCTGGGCGGCGGTCAAGACGGTGATCATCGCCGACTTTGTGATGAGTCTGGACAATGTCATCGCCATTGCAGGCGCGGCACAGAATGCGGGCGAGCAGCACTCCATGCTGCTGGTGGTGTTCGGTTTGCTGCTGTCGGTGCCCATCATCGTCTGGGGCAGCCAGTTGGTCATTCATCTGATGCAGCGTTTCCCGGTGATCATCACCCTGGGGGCGATGCTGCTGGGCTGGATCGCCGGTGGCCTGATCGTGACGGACCCGATCACCGAGCGCTGGGTGGAGAACCTTCCGCTGGCGCAATATGCCGAAAAGCTCGCCGGACTGGTGGGCGCAGTCGTGGTCTGGATTGCCGCGAAGCTGATCTATCGCCGCACGCCGGTTTCAGCCACATGAGCGCCATCATGAACAAGCCACCGGGTTCGACAATTGCCCTGCAATACGAGATGCTCAGCCTGACCCATCCGGGCCGGGTGCGTGAGCACAATGAAGATGCGGTCGCGTTCGATGCACTGGCGCAGGTCGCGGTACTGGCCGACGGCATGGGGGGGTACGCCGCCGGCGAGGTGGCCAGTGGAATGGCCACGGCGCAGATCTGTGCCCGCATTGCCCGTCTCAAGGCCGACTACCCCAAGGTGACCGCGCTCGACCTGTCCACCGAGTTGCGACACGCCATCCGACACGTCAACGCCGAAATCCTGCGCGCTGCGCGTGGCAATCCGCAGTTCTCCGGGATGGGCGCCACGCTGGTCGTGGTGGCGTTGACCGGCAATGTGGCGGTCGTTGCCCATGCGGGAGACTCGCGTGTGTATCTGCTGCGGCAAAACCAGCTGCGCCTGCTCACGCACGATCACTCGGCCCTGCAGGAGCAGATCGACATGGGCCTGATCCTGCCAGAGGACGCGGAGAGGATCGGTGGCAAGAACCTGGTCACCCGCGCTCTGGGCGTCGATGCCCAGCTCGAACCGGATGTCGCCATGCATCCCATGATGGCGGGGGACGTGTTGCTTCTGTGTTCCGATGGCTTGAACGATATGTTGTCTGATGCCAAAATCGAAGCCGTGCTGTGTCAATACACCGGACATCCCGCTGCTGCCGCGCGGCAACTGGTGGAGGATGCAAATGCCGCCGGGGGGCGCGACAATGTTTCTGTCATCCTCGTGACGGCCCGTACGCCCAATTGATGCGCCTCGCACTTCCTTGATCTGACTGTTGACTCGAACGGATTCCAAATCGTGGCCAAACTCGTGATTACCCTGGATGGCAAGGTTTTGAAAGAGGTCGTCCTCAGCAAGGACCGCACCACACTGGGGCGGCGTCCGTACAACGATGTGGTCATCGACAATCTGGCCGTCAGCGGCGAGCACGCTGTCCTGTTGCGCGACACCGGCACCGATGTCGAGAGCTACACCATTCAGGATCTGGGCAGCACCAATGGCACCTACCTCAACGGCGCGCCCATCAAGTCCAGCCCCTTCCGTGAGGGCGATACGGTCGATATCGGCAAATACAGCCTGCGCCTGCTGTCCGACACACGGCAAACCACGTTTGGCCCATCGCGTTTTGGCGCGCAGACCGGATTTGGAAATTCCCGCTTCGGAAATTCCGGCTTCACCGATTCACGCACCCGCGCCGCCGACGCGGACCGCAGCTACAAGATCAAGGTGCTCAGTGGCGATGCAGCCGGACGCGAAATCATGCTCAGCAAGGAGCAGACGACCTTCGGTCAGCGCGGCATTCTGGTGGTGAGCGTGGTGCACAAGCCGCGTGGCTACGAACTGGTGCAGGTGGAGGGAGAAAAGCGCGCCCAGGTCAATGGCGTGTCTCTGGGGCTCATGCCGGTGGTCTTGCGTTCTGGAGACGTGATCAATCTCACCGGGGTTCAACTGCAATTCCTGCAGATCTGACGCTCTGATCACCCAAGATCAAACGCCCGCAGTCGCGGGCGTTTTTGTCGGTGCGCCCAGGGCGGGGCGCGAGCGCCTGTGCAGCGCGAGTCAGCGCGGCACGCGCATCACCTTGAGCATATTGGTGCCGCCTGCTGCGCCGATGGGCTCGCCGCAGGTGATGGCGTAGCTGTCGCCCGAGGCGACGGCGTTTTTCTCGATCAGCCGGGCTTCGGCCTGGTTGAGCAGGGTGTCTCGGTCTGTGGTGCTGAAATTCATCAGCATGGGACGCACATTGCGGTACAGCGCCATGCGGCGCACCGAGGTTTCGCTGCGCGACAGGGCGTAGATCGGCACATTGACCCGGTGGCGGCTCATCCACAGCGCGGTCGAGCCCGATTCGGTCAGCGCGGCGATGGCCTTGCAGCCCAGGTGATGCGCAGTGAACAGCGCGGCCATGGCAATCGACTGGTCGATGCGGGTGAACTGCTTGTTGACGAAGTCGTGTTCGAGCTTGACCTCCTCATAGGTTTCCGCCGCCTCGCAGATGCTGGCCATGGCCTCGACCGTCTCCACCGGATACTTGCCTGCGGCGGTTTCGGCCGAGAGCATGACGGCATCGGTGCCATCGAGCACGGCGTTGGCCACGTCGGACACCTCGGCGCGGGTGGGCACGGCGTTATTGATCATCGACTCCATCATCTGCGTGGCGGTGATGACCACCCGGTCCATTTCACGCGCCATGCGGATCATGCGCTTTTGCAGCGCGGGCACGGCGGCGTTGCCCACTTCCACGGCCAGATCGCCACGCGCCACCATGATGCCGTCGGATGCGCGCAGGATTTCCGGCAGTGCCGGAATGGCCTCGACGCGTTCGATCTTGGCGATCAGCGCCGGCTTGTGACCGAAGGGCTCGCCCGCCACGTTGGCGAGTTGCCGGGCGAGTTCCATGTCGGTGGCGTTCTTGGGGAAGGACACGGCCAGATAGTCGGCCTGGAACGCCATCGCGGTGCGGATGTCTTCCATGTCCTTTGCCGTGAGTGCAGGCGCCGACAGCCCGCCGCCCTGCTTGTTGATGCCCTTGTTGTTCGACAGTTCGCCGCCGATGGTGACGACCGTGTGAATTTCGGCGCCGCTGACGTTTTCAACCGTCAGCACGATCAGACCGTCATTGAGCAGCAGGCGATCGCCCGGATGCACATCGCGCGGCAAATCCTTGTAATCGAGGCCGCAGCGGGTCTCGTCGCCGAGTTCGCAGGTGGCGTCGAGGATGAACTTCTGGCCCGGCTGCAGCATGACCTTGCCGTCCTTGAACCGGCCGACGCGGATTTTCGGGCCCTGCAGATCGGCCATGATGGCCACCGCCTTGCCCAGGCGGTCGGCGGTTTCGCGGATGAGCTGGGCGCGGTCGATGTGGTCTTGCGCCTTGCCGTGAGAAAAATTGAGTCGCACGACATCGACGCCGGCAATGAGCATGCGTTCAAGGATGTCGGGCGAGGAACTGGCTGGGCCGATGGTGGCAACGATTTTTGTGGCGCGGGACATGAGTAGGGGGTGTGTGAGGATGGGCAACGGAACGCGTTCAAGCGAGAATGTGAAATCAATCACACCGAAAGGGGCGTAGTGTAGAACGTGCCCTTGACGGTTCTGTGCAAACCGCCAAAATCGCGCAAAACCGATTGACCCCGCGCAGTCCTGCCAGATCTTCTCGGTCCCATTCCACAGTGCCATGCATGCGTCGTCTCGACAACAGCCTCTCCCGGCCACTGCGCCGGAAGACGCCCTGTTGCCCGGACTGGCGGCGGTGCCGGAGGTCAGAAGCCTGCTGGAAGCGGTGGATCTGCCCATCGGCCGGTGGGATGCCGAGGGGCGGCTCACCTTCTTCAACCCGCCCTATGTCACCTGGGCGCGTCGCACTCCACAGGCGTTGCTTGGCAAGAGCCTGAAGGAACTGTACGGCGAAGATGCCTGGACGGCGGCCCGCCCCGCTTTCGAGCGCGGGTTCCAGGGACAGCAGGCCGACTATCTGCGGCTGCTGCGCCATCTCGATCCACCGCGCTGGGCGCGCATTCAGGTGTTTCCAGAGCGCGGACAGGACGGGCGAATCGATGCGATCTACACCATCGCCCACGATGTGCATGACGACATCACCAACGCGATGTCGCTCAGACGCTCGAACTGGCTGCTCGAGCAGGCACTGGACAACCTGCCCTGGGGCGTGATCGAGAGCAATGCCGAGCTGATCATCACCCGCTGGTCGCGCTCCGCCGAGGCCATTCTGGGTTACACCGAGGCAGAGCGTCTGGGCACGCATCGCCTGGCCATGGGGGTTCCCGAAGAGGAGCGCGCGCGCACCATGGCAATCTATGCGCGTCTGCTGCGTGGCGAGATCGACAACTGGGTGGAGCAGGCGCAGTACATCCGCAAGGACCGGCGCCGCATCTGGGTGGAGTGGACGCTGTCTGCGCTGCGCGACGAAGAAGGGCGCGTGGTCTCCTTGCTGACCTTCGTGCGCGATGTGACCCACCAGGTCGACACCCACGCCCGCCTGCTGCACCACGCCGAGCGCGACGCCCTCACCGGTGTGCTCAGCCGCCGCGCCATCATGGAGCGGCTGGACACCGCGCTGTCGCGCCGCACACGCGGCGACATGCTGGCGCTCTACTTCATCGATCTCGACGGCTTCAAGCAGATCAATGACCGGCTCGGCCATGTGCGTGGCGACCGCTTGCTGATCCAGGTGGCGCATGCCATTCAGGACGTGCTGCGCCGCGACGATGCCATCGGCCGCCTGGGCGGAGACGAATTCGTGGTGCTCAGTGCCGTGGCCGATTTGTCCGCCGCCCAGGCACTCGCTGCCAAGCTGGTTGAAGTCAGCGCCGCGGCAGGCTACGACCTGCTTTCCGGTCTGCGGGTGACGGCCAGCATCGGCGTTGCCGCAGTGCCCACGCATGCCCGCAGCAGCTTTGACCTGCTGCAAAGGGCAGACGACGCCATGTACGCGGCCAAGAACGACGGCAAAAACCGCTGGGCGCTCTGCAATCAGCTTCTCAGCAGCAACTTGGCGCCAGACCGGCTCTGACGATCTCTCAGGCCCAGGTGCGGCTGATCCACGACAAGGCCCAGTACGCCACCATGCCGCTGAGAATGGTGCCCAGAATGCCACGCCGCGCAAAAAAATAGCCTGCGGCAATGACGGCCGCGCCCAGCTTCACCCACGGCGGGCCCAGCGGCGTGAGCAACAGCAACTCGGGCGCCACGACTGCAGCCAGCGCGGCGGCAGGGGCAAAGCGCAGGGCGATTTTCACCCGTGCCGGCAAGGGCATGGGTTTGCGGGAGAGCAGAAACATGTTCCGGCTCAGCACGGTGACGACCGTCATGCCGGCGACCAGGGCGATTTGCTGCAGCAGGGTCATGGCGCAACCGACTTCAGGGTTTGGAGCCGTTCAGCAGGCCACCGCTGGAGGCAAGCTGGCGCTGACTCCACGCGTCCCAGGCCATGCCCACCATCAGCGCGCCAGCGATGGCCGCAACCAGATTGAGCCGCAGGGGCAGCCAGAACAGCAGCGCGCTCAACGCCGAGGCCACGACGATGACCGCTGCAATGGTGCGATCGGCCAGCAGCGACAGCACAATGCCCAGCAGGGCCAGCGTGCCCGCGAACGCCAGTCCCCACGCGCCCGGAATGTGCTGCGCCATCAGAATGCCGAGGATGGACGGAATCTGCCAAGCGATCCAGTTGGCCAGCGATACGCCGAGGAAGTAATGGGTTTGTTGCGGATCGCCGGTGGGATGCGGATGGCGGCGGATCATCAAGACCTGGCTCAGGTCGCCGATCAGGTAGCCGTAGACCAGGCGGCGCAAACGCGGCAGGTGCTCGAAATACGGCCGCATCTGCGCGCTGAAGACCACAAACCGCAGGTTGACGCAAAACGCCGTGCCCAGAATCAGCCAGAGCGGCGCGCCTGCTGCAATGAGGGGCAAGGCAGCCAGTTGCGCGCTGCCCGCAAACACGAACAGGCTGATCGCCAGCGCCAGTTGCACACTCAGACCCGACTTGACCATGGCCACGCCCGTGACCAGACCCCACGCGGCGATGCCCAGCGAGACAGCGCGCATGTCCCGCATGCCCTCGCGGAGCGCGGGCTGGGCAAACAGGGATGGATCGCGATGGAGGGTCGTCATGGCAACGAGTTTTTCGACATTTTGCGCCGCATCAAACTGACCGGGCAAGCAGCGTTTGACCTGTTGTGACAAACACGCAAAGGGTTTGGGTGCTCGGGCCGGGCTCAGCGGTTGACGGGAACCGCGACGCGACGCAGCACGGGGGCATTCTGCAAGGCCAGCAGCAAGGGTGCCGTCTGCGCGGGCGACAGGCCTGCCTGTGCCGCCTGCACCGGAAATTGCGTTGCCAGGCCAGGTGCATAGAGCCAGAACGAACTGGCGGTGTAGCGCGCCAGGGCCAGTGCCTGCGCCGCGTGGCCGAGCCGACTGAGCAGCAGAATGCGGCGGATCAGCAGGTTCGGGTCGCCATAGGCGTGGCTCACCCGGTCGACTGCCGCTTGTTCGCGCAGCAGTTCGGCGCGGGTGTCGCTGGCGCGCACCTGAATGGCGCTGGCCTGGGCAAAGCCGATCAGCGGACGGAAAAACAGATCGCTGCGCTGCGCCTGCCGGATGGCCTGGGCTGACTGCGTCCGGTCGGCCGAGTAGGCGTCGTTGGTGATGCTGTAGTCATAGCCGGCCTTGGCCACGAGCGCGATCGCCAGCACGGCGACAGTCAGCGCGGCAGATCGGGGGAGTGCGACATCGCCCAGGGCTGCGCCCGCCTTGCTGGCACTCTTGCCGCCGAACCCGTCCATCCACCCGGCGAGAAAGGCGAAGACCCAGAGGAAATACAGATACCACAGGGGATACTCGACCAGACTGTGCAGGCCCAGAAACGCCACACCCATCCAGGCGGTCAGGGGCAAGGGGGTGGGAGCGTCGGGCGCAGCGCGGCCGCGTTGGACCCACGCGCGGGCGGAGCGCCACAGCCAGGCCAGTGCTACAGCGATGATCGGCACCGTGCCCACCAGGCCGGTTTCGGCGAGCAATTGCAGGACGAGATCGTGCGCGTTGTCGATGTTGTCCAGCGGCAACGGATGCAGCGCGTGGTGGATGGCGGCATGTTGCAGTCCCCAGCCGAGTTGCCCCCAGCCGGCGCCGAACCAGGGCAGGTGTTCGAACACCTGCCAGGCGTTGCGCCAGATCAGCGCCCGGGCGTTGACCGGCTGGTCGATCTGGCGGGTGACGGCGTCGAGAAAGCTGATCCAGCCCAGGTGGTCGGCCTCGCGCAGCGCCAGCCACCACAGCGCGTACAGCACCGGCACCGCAACCAGCGCCGCCCAGCGCGGACTGCGCCAGGCGCCGCGCACTGCGATCAGTACCAGTGCCGACGCCACGACCGCCTGCACCATGCCGGTGCGCGAGCCACACACCACCAATGCCCAGCTCATGCCGATGACCGCAGCCCACACCGTGCGTGTGCGCAGGCGTGGCGCCCACCAGGCCAGCCCCGCCAGGCCGAGGGCCACGGCGGTGGCGTAATGATTGGGTTGGCGCAGATTGCCGAACACCCGTCCGGTGGACGGATAGCTGATGAGGTCGGAGTACAGCGGCAGGTGCGCCGCCAGCCAGGTGGCCAGCGCCGGGATTTGCCACAGGGCGAACTGCACCAGGCCGAAGGCCACTTGGATGAGTCCCTGCAACAGCAGCCCGGCGGCGGCCACGTCCAGCCAGGGATGCTCCGCATCGCCAGCGGTTGTGGCCTGGCGCCGCGCCGCCGCATTGCCCAGACCGGCCACCAGCGCCGCGCTCAGCAGCACCGCCACAGTGATGGCTCCCTGGCTGGCGTAGGCCAGTTGTCCGCTGACGGTCTGCAGCGCGACCACCGTGGCGGCTACGGCGAACCCCAGCGCGGCCAGCCCGAACCGTGGTGCCAGGCCGCTCCAGACGGCAGCGAAAAACACCACGGCCCAGAGGGTGGCGGCAACCAGGGTGGTGCCCATTTTGGCGACCACGCCGGGATCGAAGGGCCAGATCAGCGGCAGCGAGATCGCCAGGCCCAGCAGGCCGAGCGCGAGTTGTTGAGAGAGAGAGGCGCCAGTCGGTGCGGGCTGGGTGGGGCGGGAGACGGGAGCGTTCAGCGGCATGCCGCGCATTATCCGTGCAGTGTCAGGCCACGCGGTGACCGATTGTTGCCGCGCTACTGAGGCAGAGTCTTGTCGATCAGCTTGTGTTGCGCATGCTCCTGTTCCAGGGTGCGCAGCCGGGCGTCGATGATGGAGGCTTCGAAATAATCCGCGCCCGGTGTGCGCTGCGCGATGCGCAACTGTTCGATGGCGGCCTCGGTCTTTCCCTCCAGGGCATAGGCCTCGGCCGTGGCACGATGCTGCGCGGCGAACGCGCCGGTGGCGGCGTCGGCGCGGGCGAGGTCTTGCCACAGGGTGATGTCATCCGGGTGCGCCACGGTCTGCTGGCGCAGAAAATCGCGCGCCGGAGTCTTGTCGGGCTGCGCCAGCAGGCAGCGCGACAGCAGGTGCAGCGCGGCCGTGGATTGCGGGAATTGTTTGTGCAGAGCACGCGCCGGCTCCAGCGCCTTGGTGGGTTGCGTGTCGAGCAGCAGTTCGGTCTGCAACAAATCCAGCGGCAGCCGCCCGGCAGCGGGCAGGTTTGCGGCGGCGGCTTGCGCGCGGGCAAGGGCTGCAGAGGCCGCATCGAAGCGCTTGAGTCGCTGCAGCACCACGGCCTGTCCGTAGGCCCAGGCGGCCTGCTGCGCCGGAAAGTCGATCCGATCTGCGCCGAACTGCTTTTCTGCGCGCAGCAGGGCGTCGTGTGATTGCGGGGTGAGGGCGCGGGCGCGGGCGTTCATCAGCCAGAACATCAGATCATGGTCGGGCGGCAGGGGCTTGTTGCCGCCGCGGGCCTCGGCATCGGCAATGCGTTCGCTGGTCAAGGGGTGCGTCTGCAGAAAGGCAAACACGTCGGAATCGTCCAGCCGGGAGAGGTTTTGCAGCCGCAGCAGCATGCTGGCCATGGCTTGCGGCGGATAGCCGGAGTCTGACAGCACCTCGGTGCCGGTGCGGTCGGCGTCGCGTTCGTTGCTGCGAGAAAAGCGCAGCGCATTGTCGATGGCCGCAGCCTGTCCGCCCATGGCCAGCCCCTGCGCGGCCTGATCCTGCCCCGCGCTGGCAGCCACGATGGCGAGGATGAGCGAGCCGATGCTCAGCAGCCGGTCCTTGCCCGCCTGCGCCAGCCGCTGCGCAATGTGGCGCTGGGTGATGTGCGACATCTCGTGCGCGAACACGGCAGCCACCTGATCGTGCGACTGCGCGTCGATCACCATGCCGGTATGCACCCCGATCCAGCCGCCGGGCAGGGCAAAGGCATTGAAGCTGCGGTCGCGCAGCAGGAACACCCGGAACCGGCGCGGCGCCTCCATTTCTGCCGTGCGCCGCGCCGCAGGGGTGAGGCGGTCGACGATGGCCTGCAGATAGTCGCGCAGCAGACTGTCGTGCAGATAGGCGGGTTCCGCGCGCATTTCGCGCATGATGATCTCGCCCAGACGCTTTTCCTGCGCGGAACTGAAACTGCCCTGCGCCGGGTCGCCCAGGGTGGGCAGCGTGCTGGCGTAGCCGGGGTCGCGCGTGTCCGTGGATTGCGCCCAGACCGGTTGCGCCAGCAGAGCGGCGCTGCTCAGGCAGCAGGCAAGACGGCGCAGCACGCGGGGCATGGAGGCACCTGAAGCGGCTTGTGCGGTTCAGCCCAGCGCCGCGAGCGCGGCCTGCTGCTCCTCGGGCTCGTAGGCCTGCAGCACGTTCTGTACCAGCGGAGCGAGCTTGTCGGTATCGGCACGCAACACCTCCTGCTTGACCGACAGGATCTGGGCCGGGTGCATGGAAAAGCTGCGCAGCCCCATGCCCAGCAGCAGCCGGGTCAGCGCCGGGTCGCCCGCCATTTCTCCACACACACTGATGTCCACCGGACGGCCTTTCCACGCGGCGGCGGCGCGGGTTTGCGCAATGATCTGCGCCAGCAGATTGAGCACGGCGGGATGCATCGGGTCGTAGAGGTTGGAGACGCTTTCATCTGCGCGGTCGATGGCCAGGGTGTACTGCACCAGATCGTTGGTGCCGACCGACAGAAAGTCGAAATGTCGCAGGAACAGCGGCAGCGCCAGCGCAGCGCCGGGCACCTCGATCATGGCACCCACTTCCACCGGGCCATAGGCCACGCCTGCAGCGGCGAGTTCGGCGCGTGACTTGTCGAGTTCGGCAAAGGTCTGGCGGATTTCGCTGGCGTGCGCCACCATGGGAATGAGCACCTTGAGTGGCCCCAGCGTGGCGGCGCGCAGCAGGGCGCGCAGCTGGATGCGGAACATCGCCGGATCGGACAGGCTGTAGCGGATGGCGCGCAGGCCGAGTGCGGGGTTGAGATGGGTGAATTCGCCGTCGCGGTAGTCCTCGACATCCAGCGGTTTGTCCGAGCCGATGTCGATGGTGCGAATGGTGACCGGCTTGCCCTGCATGGCCAGCAGCACGCGGCGATAGGCCTCGTACTGCTCGTCCTCGCCCGGCAGGTTGCTGGCGCGGTTCATGAACAGGAATTCGGTGCGGAACAGCCCCACGCCCGCAGCACCGGCTTCCAGCGCCGGGGCGCAGTCTTCGGGCTGTTCGATATTGGCCAGCAGTTCCACCGGCTCGGCGTTGAGGGTGCGCGCGGGGGTGAACTTCAGACGCTTGAGCCGCTCGCGCGCGAGCTGCGATTCCTGCTGGCGCAGGCGGTAGTCCTCGAGGATGACCGGAGACGGATCGACGATGAGCAGGCCACTGTCGCCGTCGATGATGACCAGATCGTCCTGGCGGATCAGGCCACCGGCCGAGCGCGCGCCCACCACGGCCGGAATATCCAGACTGCGGGCGACGATGGCGGTATGCGAGGTCTTGCCGCCCACATCGGTGACAAAGCCCTTGAACACCCCGGTCTTGAACTGCAGCATGTCCGCCGGGGCGATGTCGTGGGCGATGAGCACCAGATCGCCGTTGCCGCTGGCCGAGCGGGCCAGTCCGGCGCTGCCGCGCAGGGCACGCAGCACCCGCTCGACCACCTGCTCCACGTCGGCGATGCGTTCGCGCAGGTACTCGTCGTCCATTTCGTCGAAACTGCGCGAAATCACGTCGAGTTGCGCGGTGAGTGCCCATTCGGCGTTGTAGCGGCGCTGGCGGATCCAGGTGATGGTGTCCTGCGCCATCTGCCGGTCATCGAGCAGCATCTTGTGCACGTCGATGAACGCGGCCATTTCGGCGGGGGCGTCGGGTGGAAGCTCGGCCTTGAGCGTGTCGAGCTCGGCGCGCACGGCCCGGCGCGCGGCGCGCAGACGCTCGATTTCCGCCTCTTCCGTGCCCGGATCGACGAAGTAGTGCGCCACGTCCAGCCGGGCCGAGGCAAGAATGACGGCACGCCCGATGGCCATGCCGCGGGAAACCGGAATTCCGAACAGTTGAAGAGCCATGCAGCGATGGTAACGGGGGGCACGCTGGCGCAAAACACTCTGACTGCACCCCGCAAGACCAAGCAGGCAGCAAGGAGATGTCGCGGTCATTAAGCTTCGGGCACACTTGAGCGCCGCAGAGCGCGCAGTGTTTTCCCTGTTCGAGGTTCTTTTCCCTGGAGTTCACCATGCACAAACTTGCACTCTCACTGGCCCTTCTGGGCTTTGCCGCCGCGCCGGCCTTCGCGTCCACCATGCACCACGAGGTCAAGGTCGAACTGGCCGCCCAGAACAACTCTGGCGAAACCGGCTACGCCCTGATCAAGCCGATGGGCAAGGGCGTCGAGGTCATCGTCCACATCAAGGGTGGCCCCAAGGGCGTTGCCCAGCCCGACCACATTCATCCAGGCACCTGCGCCAATCTCAACCCAGTGCCCAAATATCCGCTGAACAACGTGGTGGACGGCAAGTCGGTCACCAAGCTGCCGGAGGTGAGCATGGACGATCTGTTCAAGGAGCCCATGGCCATCAACGTGCATGAAAGCGCGCAAGACCTGAAGAAATACGTGGCCTGCGGCGACATCAAGAAGTAAGCGACCATCGGCGCGCGCTACCATTTCTGGCAACTCGGGGCGTCATCAAGGCGCCCCGTTTGCATTGGAGACGTGTCACGTGATTGCCCTGGTTGATGTCGATCTGTCCCGTCCGGACCACGCCCTTGCGGTGCTGGAACTGACCTCCCGCTACGCCCGCGATCCGATGGGCGGCGGCGAAGACCTCGCGCCCGAGGTCAAGGCCGTTCTCGTGGAACGCCTGCGCGCGCGGCCCGATTACTTTGGCGTGCTCGCGCTGGACGACGCCGCGCCCGTCGCGCTGATCAACTGCTTCGAGGGCTTCTCCACCTTCATGGCGCGGCCACTGGTGAACGTCCATGACGTGTATGTCGAGCCCGCCTACCGCGGACAGGGCCTGTCGCGCCAACTGTTGCAGCGGGTCGAAGAGGTGGCGCGCGCGCGTGGCTGCGGCAAGCTCACGCTGGAAGTGCTCGACGGCAACACGGCCGCCATTGCCAGCTACCGACGCTTCGGTTTCGAAACCTACGCCCTGGACCCGGCTTTCGGCCGGGCGCAGTTCTGGCAGAAGCTGCTGTAAAAAGTCAGGCGCCGATCAGCGCAGACTGTCCGCGGGTTCGCAGACCGTGCCATACCAGAACCACGGCGGCCAGGGCGAATCCGGCTTCATCGGTCATCGGCAGCGCGGTGATCAACAAGGCGGCGGCAGCAAAGGCCAGCAGACGTTCGGCTACGGTCAAGTTGGCGCGCAGATAACCTACAGCCACCGCACCCCACAGCACAATGGCCAGAATCGCCTTGGACGTCACATAGGCTACGCCCAGCCAAGTCCAGTGGCCTTGCAGCATCAGCTGCGGGTCATACACGGCCATGTACGGCACAACAAAGCCGGCTAGCGCAATCTGTGTGGCCTTGAAGCCGATGCGCATGGGGGAGGCCTTGGCGACTGAGGCGGCGGCAAATGCAGCCAGCGCCACCGGTGGGGTCAGGTCGGCCATGATGCCGAAATAGAACACGAACATATGGCTGACGATCAGCGGCACGCCCAACTTGAGCAGCGCGGGCGCGGCGATCGAGCTGGTGATGATGTAGTTCGGGATGGTCGGAATGCCCATGCCCAGCACGAGACACACCAGCATGGTGAGCAGCAACGACAGCAGCAGGCTGCGCGCGCCGATGTCCACGATGAACCCTGCGAAACTGGTGGCTGCTCCCGTGAGCGTGAGCACCCCGACGATCACGCCGACGATGGCACAGGCAATGCCCACCGGCAATGCCTGGCGCGCGCCATCGATCAGGCTGTCGCGCAGCACGCGCAGGGTCTGCCGTCCGCCCTGGATGAACAGATTGACGGCCACCAGCGCCGCGATGACCGCCAGCACCGGCACGATGCCAAACTGCAAAAACGCTGCCGCCCCCAGACCGCAGGCAAACCAGAACACCATGCGAAAGGCGGTGTGGGAGAGACGCGCGGCAATCGCCGCACCGAGCAGCAGAATGGCTGTGAGCGACAGGCCCATCATCCCGGCGAACATGGGCGTGAAGCCGTGAAACAACATCCACACCAGCACGGCCAGCGGCAGCGCGAGATGCCAGTTGTCCTTCAAGGCCTTCCAGGGATTGGGGATCTGATCGGCGGGCAGACCGAGCAGCTTTTTGCGCCCGGCTTCCAGATGCACCATCCAGAACACGGTGAAGTAATAGAGCGCGGCCGGAATGACCGCAGCTTTGACAATGTCTGAATATGGCACGTTGAGCGTTTCGGCCATGATGAAGGCCACCGCGCCCATGACAGGCGGCATGATCTGTCCGCCCATGCTGGCCGTGGCCTCCACTGCACCCGCGAACACCGGCGAGTAGCCAAAGCGTTTCATCAGCGGAATGGTGAACTGCCCCACTGTGAGCACATTGGCGACACCCGAGCCGGAAATGGTGCCCATCAGACCTGAAGAGATGACGGCGACCTTGGCCGGACCGCCGCGCGCCCTGCCCACCAGACCGAGTGCGAGTGCGTTGAACAGTCGGATCATCCCGGCGTGCTCCAGAAACGCCCCGAACAGGATGAACAAAAAGATGTAGGTCGCCGACACCAGAGTGGGGATGCCGTAGATGCCCTCTGTGCCGAGGTAGAGTTGGCCGATGATTTGGTCGAGGCCGTAGCCACGGTGGCTGATCGTGTCGGGCAGGTACTGGCCGAACAGACCGTAGAGAAGAAATGCTGCGCAGACCAATGGCAGCGCCAGCCCCAGGCTGCGCCGCGCCGCTTCGAACAGTAACACCACCACTGCGGCACCGACCCACAGATCGGTCGTGGTCGGGTCGCCGCTGCGCAGGATCAAATCGGCCTCAAAGCGCCAGTGATACAGCCCAAGCCCAAAGGCCGCGGCGCCCAGCAGCCAGTCGAACCACGGAATGCTGTGCAACCAGCTCCTGCGCTTGAATGCGGGCACCACCCAGAACACCAGCAACATCAGAAAGCCAACATGCACCGAGCGCATCACCAGGCTCGACAGCGGATGGAACGCTGCCACGACGAGCTGGTAGGCAGAAAATGCCAGCGCCGTTGCCATGACCATGCGCTGCGCGATCCCGGACAGACTGCGCTGATGGCCGCTGTCGGCGTGTGGCTCGGATGATGTGTGGATCAGATCGTCGGCAGTGGCACTCATGGCTGAAGTCCGTCGGGCACGGCGGCGGCCACAAGGGCGCCGCGACAAGGCAGTGGGCGGCTGCGCCACGGCGCACGATCTGCGGGCCGGGGCGTGCGCATGCTGCGGGCCTGGCTTACTTGAGTGCGCCCGCCTCGCGGTAATACCGGGCTGCGCCGGAGTGCAGCGGCACGGGTGAGTGCAGCGGTGCATCTTTGAGGCTGATGCCCTTGGCTGCGGCGTGTGCCGCCACCAGCTCTGGCAGGTTGGTGAACATCGCCTTGGTCATCTGATAAACCAGATCCTCGCTCAGCCCTTCTCGGGTGACGAGGAAATTCTGGATGCGTGCAGTGGGCACCGCCTCGGTCTGGCCTTCATAGGTGTTCGCCGGAATGGTGCCGCTCTGATAGGCAGGATCACCGACTTTGACGATGATGTCTGCAGGCACAGGAACGACCACGATCTTCTGCGACGCCGCCAGATCGCGCAGCGACGCTACGCCCAGCCCAGCAGACTGGAGCGTGGCATCGAGCTGGCGGTTTTTCATCAGCTCGACCGATTCGCCAAAGGGTAGGTACTCGACCTTGGAAAAATCCTTGTAGCTCAGCCCCGCAGCCTTGAACAGGGTGCGGGCGTTGAGTTCGGTGCCGCTTTTGGGGGCTCCGACCGAAATGCTCTTGCCCTTGAGATCGGCCAGGGTTTTGATGCCGGAATCGGCTCGCGCCACGATCTGCACATAATTGGAATAGATCGCCGCCATGGTGCGCAGTTTCTTCAGTGGCGCCTTGAATCCGGCGTCGGCCTCACCCTTCCACGCGTCCGACAGCGCATCGCCAAGCGAGAAGCCCAGCTCGGCGCGGCCGGCTTCGAGCAGGCTGAGGTTTTCCACCGATCCCTTTGTGGCCTGCACCGAGCTTTTGGCAGCCGGGATGGCCTTGGTATAGATCTGCGACAGCGCCACTCCGAGCGGGTAGTACACCCCGCTAGTCCCGCCGGTGGCGATGGTGATGTATTCAGCGGCGAACGCGTTGCGCAGTGCGAAAGGCGCGAAAATCGCCGCCCCGCCAGTAACGGCAAGCGCGCGGCGACGAGAGGGGGATGTAGGACTTTGAGCCATGAGGAGTCTCCGTGTGAACATTGTTACAAACGGAAACGATGCTAGCTGCTTTGGCCCTGAATGCAACAGGGCAAACCGGCAGTGCGGCCGAGACGGCGCTGACAGGCTCTACAGAATCTTCGACAGAAATTGCCGCGTGCGCTCGTGCTGCGGGTGGGTGAAAAACTGCTCGGGCGGGGCGGATTCGATGATGCGGCCTTCGTGCATCATCACCACGCGGTCGGCCACTTCGCGGGCGAAGCCCATTTCGTGGGTAACCACGACCATGGTCATGCCGTCGCGGGCGAGCGACTTCATCACTTCGAGCACTTCGCCGACCAGCTCAGGGTCGAGCGCCGAGGTTGGCTCGTCGAACAGCATCAGCTTCGGACTCATGGCCAGTGCGCGGGCAATGGCGATGCGCTGCTGCTGACCTCCGGAGAGCTGGTTGGGATACGCATTGCCCCGATCGGCCAGGCCGACGCGGGCGAGCAGTTCATGTGCGCGCTGCAGCGCCTGCGCCCTGGGCTGCCCAAGCACATGCACGGGCGCTTCGATGATGTTCTGCAGCGCCGTCATGTGCGCAAACAGATTGAAGCGCTGGAACACCATGCCGACTTCGGCGCGGTGGCGGCAGATGTCGCGGTCGTGCAGCTCATGCAGGCGGTTGCCCACTTGCCGGTAGCCCACCAGCTCGCCATCGACCGTCAGGCGGCCCGCGTCGATCTTTTCCAGGTGGTTGATGCAGCGCAGGAAGGTCGATTTGCCCGAGCCCGAAGCGCCCAGCAGGCAGACCACTTCGCCGCGTCGCACGTCGAGCGAAATGCCCTTGAGTACCTCGAGATTGCCGAAGCGCTTGTGCACGCCCTCGGCCTTGACCATGATGTCACTCACTGTGCCGCCCCCCGTCGCGCGAGCGCTGCGCGCAACTGCTGCAGAGGCGTCAGGGACGCGTTGCGGGTGGCGCTGCGGCCGAAATGCCGCTCGATGTAGAACTGGCCGATGGACAGCACAGTGGTCACCAGCAGGTACCAGATGCTGGCCACCAGCAGCAGCGGAATGGTGCGGTAGTTCACCGCGTAGATCAGCTGCACCGAATACAGCAGATCGCTGACCGCGATCACACTGACCAGCGAAGTGGTCTTGAGCATGGAAATGGTTTCGTTGCCGGTCGGCGGCACGATCACCCGCATCGCCTGCGGCAGCACCACACGGCGCATGATCTGCAGCCGCGACATGCCCAGCGCGGCGCCGGCCTCGCTCTGACCTTCGTCCACCGACAGAATGCCGGCTCGGACGATCTCGGCCATGTAGGCACCCTCGTTGAGTCCGAGCGCCAGAATGGCGGCAATGAACGGGGTGATCAGATTGTTGGCGTCGAAGCTCCAGGAGCCGAAGCCGATATTGGGGTAGAGCGCGGTGATGTTGAACCAGAACAGAATCTGCACCAGAACCGGCGTGCCGCGAAACAGCCAGATATAGAACCGGCTCGCGCCCGAGACCAGCGGGTTGAGTGATAGCCGCATCACCGCCAGCAGCACGCCCAGCGCCACGCCGATGAGCATGGAAATGACTGTGAGTTCCAGGGTCAGCCACAGTCCGCGCAGCACACGTGCGGAAAAGAAATACTCGCCGACCACAGACCATTCGAAGCGCGGGTTGGTGGTGAAGGAGTAAGCCATCGCCAGAATCAGCACGAACACGGCGGCGGCTGCAATCCAGCGGCCGGGGTGTCGTGCAGGAATGGCCTTGATGTCGTCGGGTCGCATCGTGTCGTCTTGACTTCCTTGGTCTGCGCGGCCGACCGAGAAGTCGGCCGCGTCATGGCCTTACTGCGTGGCGCCGTTGATCACCGGGTCCTTGATGGCGCCCTGGGTGATGCCCCACTTGTGCAGGATTTTGGCGTATTCGCCGCTGGCGATCACCTTTTTGAGCGCAGCCAGCACGGGCTCGGCCAGGCCGCTGTTCTTCGGCATGGCGATGCCGTAGGGTGCGGAGTTGTAGGCATCGCCGGTCAGCTTGAACTGGCCGTGCGATTTCTCCACGATCCAGGCGGCCACTGGCGAGTCAGCCATGCCCACCTGTGCGCGGCCGCTGGCGATGGCCAGGTTCGCGCCGTTCTGGTCGGGGAACACCGAGACGGTCACCGCCTTCTTGCCGGCAGCAACGCACTCCTTGCTCTGCTTGGCGGCGTCATCGGCCTGCGTGGTGCCTTTCTCGACGGCCACGGTCATGCCGCACAGATTGGCCAGACCGACCACCTTCGGGCCGCCCTGGGCCTTGACATAGAACGACGTGCCGGCGGTCATGTAGCTGACGAAATCGACCACTTCCTCGCGTTTCTTGGTGATGGTGAACGAGGACATGCTCATGTCGTACTTGCCCGACTGCAGCGCGGGGATGATGCTGTCGAAACTGGCGTTGACGAAGTCCGCCTTCACGCCGAGTTCCTTGGCGATGGCCTTGCCCAGGTCGACATCGGCACCTTCGATGGTCTTGCCGTCCTTGGCGATGAATTCCATCGGCGCGTAGGTGGCGTCGGTGGCGATGGTCAGATGGCCTTGTTCTTTGTACTTCTGGGGCAGGGTGCTGGCGGCTGAGGCGAGTGGGCTGAAAGTGGCGCCGAGCACCGCGAGGCTGGCAGCGGCGCCGAGCAGGCGCGCCGTGGTGGACAAACGCAAATTGTGGGACATCTTGGACTCCATGGGATTGTGAACGTGTAGTGTGGATGCCGCCGCACAAGGCAGCGGACGCCGGTTGATTTTTCGCCAGGGATGGTTGGATCGGCTCGCCTGTGCCGCAGGGCGCCTCCGGGACTGGGCGGCAAGCCGACACGCAGCGGGAGGCACATTCCTCTCTTTCTGTTTTCTTTTGGCTCGCGACCTTGCGATGATATGAAAACTCCGCACGGCGCATACAAGATTTGTGCCATGCGCTGATTGCGCATGATTTGGCAGACGGCGCGGTGCGTGCGAGGCGCAGGCGCGTGCGCCGGGCTCAGGGCGCGCGCCCGAGCCAGATCTCGAAGCAGGTGCCGCCGTCGCTCTGCGGCAGACAGCGCGCATCACCGCCGTGCTGCCGCGCGATGCGCCGCACCAGCGGCAGGCCCAGCCCCGTGCCGTCGCCGCGCCCGGGCAGTCGGACGAAAGGCTCGAAGATGCGCTGCGCCTCGGCGGCGGGCACGCCGGGGCCGCGGTCGCACACCCGCACCACTGCGCCGCCTTCGAC
>JAGDVQ010000044.1 GCA_023255715.1 Thiomonas sp. | reverse complement strand
GCTGCGATGCGTGCCCTGAACTGGGCGCGCATTGCACTCGGCGTGTTTTTCGCCATCAACCTCGGGCTGCATTTCAATGCGCAGTATGCGGCGCAGTTCGCGTCGAATGCCAGGCATGCGGCGCTGGCCGCTGGGCAGCCGCACTGGCTGGGTGTCTGGGTGGATGCGGTGCTGCGGGTCATGGCAGCGGTCGGCATGAGCAAAGCGGTGGCGCTACTGTTTGGCATCGAGGCGCTGCTCACGGTCGGGCTGCTCATCGGCTGGGGGTTCCCGGCGCTGGCCTGGGTGGGGCTGGTGTATGAGCTGTTTCTGTGGAGCGTGTTGGGCGGGCTGGGCGGGCCGTACACCAGCGGCGCGACCGATCCGGGAACCGCCATCGTCTATGCGCTGGGGTTTGCGCTGCTGTTGCTGCTGCGCGCCTGGCAGGGTGCGGCCTGGTCGAATGCGCCCTTGCGTCGGCCCGACCGCCTGCGGGTGCGCTGGGCGTTCTGGCTGTTTGGTCTGCTGTGGGCGTTCGACGCCTGGTGGAAATGGCAGCCGGGTTTTCTGCAGCATTTCGCGTCGTATCTCACCGGCGCACAGGCCGGGCAGCCGGCCTGGATTGCGGAATGGATCGCGGTGTTCATCGGCCTGGGCCATGTGATCGGCATGGAGCACTTCGCCGTGCTGGCGGCGCTTGCCGAAACCGCAATCGCTGCCGGGCTGCTGCTCGCACCGTGGCTGCCCGAGCTGCTGCGCCGCGCGGTGCTGTGGGGCGGGCTGATCTACAGCCTGCTGTTGTGGAGCACCGCCGAGGGCTTCGGCGGCCCTTACGGCCCGGGCTTCACCGGCAACAAGGGGGACGTGCTGGGCACGACCACGGTGTACGCCTTGCTCTTCTTGTTCCTTCTGGCGGCGCAGTCCTGGCTGCGTCGCGCCCCGCCGCCCGATGAGCCACCGACGACGCTGCCAGGTTAGGGCAACACTGAACAAGTCCCTTGCGCGCTGCGCATCCGGTCTGCGGGTGGTCTGCGGCGTTGCACATCCTCGCCATAGAGACGGCTATGGCTGCGGTGTGCGCCTTGCATCCCATCCCGCCGCCCGGCGCGCATCATCACAAAGACTTATTCAGTGTTGCCTGTTAGATCGCAGGATCCGGGCGCGACCTGCCGCAGTTCCAGCACTGCGCGAACTGCGGGCCATGACGCTCGCCGCAGCCGGGGCAAACCCAGCGGGCGCCGCGCACGGGTGTACGCAGTTCATGCAGCAGCTGCCGGGCGCGGGGCAGTTCGGCGTCATCGAGCACCCACACCGCCGGATCGCATTGATCGGGCGGAATCTCTCCGGCGATGCTGGTGAGATAGCGCGAGAACACCTCGGCGCGGATGCCCGCTGCATTCAACGCATCGGCCCAGAGGGTGGCGATGACCAGATTGGGCGCGCTGTCCACCCGTTTCATCGCGCCGGAGCCGAAGTCAGCTCGGCGTAGAGCGTGCGATACAGCGCCAGCCGCGCCGGGGTGATGGCGTGCGGGTCGGTGGTGAACACGCAGCCGGGCTCGTCGCGGTGGGTGCAGTTCTGGAAGCGGCACTGGCCGATGCGTCTGCGGAGTTCCACAAAGCCATGCTGCAACTGCGACACCGAGAGATGGTGCAGACCGAAGGACTGAAACCCCGGCGAATCCATCAGTGCGCTGCCCGGTGCAAAGCCCGGCAGGTCGTACAGCCGGGTGGCGGTGGTGGTGTGCTTGCCGGCCGACAGGGCGGTGGAAATCTCGCGCGTGGGTGCCTGCGCCTGCGGCACCAGCAGATTGGTCAGGCTGGACTTGCCCACACCCGATGCGCCCAGCAGCAGACTGGTCCGTCCGTCGAGCACCGGTGCGAGCGCCTGCAGCGCGGCCTTCGGATCGGCGTGCACCGACAGTTCGACGACTTCGTAGCCCAGATCGCGGTACAGCGCCATTTCGGCACGCGCGGCGTCGGCCTGTGGCAAATCGCACTTGTTCAGCAGCAGGGTCACGGGAATGTCGGCGGCATCTGCCGCGACCAGCGCGCGGCCGATCAGCCCATGCTGGATACCGGGGTAGGTGGCCGTGACCAGCAGCACGCGGTCGAGGTTGGCGGCAAACATCTTGCTGCGCCACGGGTCCTCGCGCCAGAGGGCGTTGCGCCGCGGCTGCACCTGCGCGATGGCCAGCGGTGGATGGCCGGGGGTGAGGATGACGCGGTCGCCGCAGACCACATCCGCCCGTCGGCCGCGCGGCACGCAGGCGACGGTGCTGCCGTCGTCGAGCTGCGCAAGAAACTGCCGACCGAACGCGCCAACTATGCGCGCGCCCAGGCCGTGCGCCTCGGCTCGGGTGGGTTTGGTATTGCGTTTGCCTTGGGCGGGCGCCAGAGTGTCCATGCGAGGCGTTTTCAGCGCGCCGCGCCCTGCGCGTGGACCGAGTCGGTCTTGGCCGCGCAGATGAAGTCGTTGCGGGTGATGCCGCCGGCCGAATGGGTGTTGAACGCGACGGTGCAGCGGTTGTACTGCACCAGCAGATCGGGATGGTGATCCTCGCGGTGCACCATCCAGGCGAGCGCGTTGACGAACGCCAGGGTCTGGTAATAGTTGGCGAACGTGAACGTCTTGCGCAGCGCGCCGTCCTCGATCTGCCAGCCGTCGAGCAGTTGCAGATGGGTGGTGAGCGCATCGCCTTCGAGGCGGTGGCTGGGGTCGAGCGGCGCGCAGTGGGCGCCGAGCAGATCGTCGAGGGTCATGTCGGTTCAGGCGGTTGCGGTTGTCGCAGAAGGGGAGGGTGCGGCAGCAGGCAGCGCACCCAGTCGCTGCAGCCGCTGCAGCGCGGGCGGGTGGCTGTAGTAGAAGCGCACATACAGCGGGTCGGGTGTCAAGGTGCTGGCATTGTCGCGGTACAGCGTGACCAGCGCCTCGCCCAGCGCGCGCGCGTCGCTGTGCTGCGCGGCGTAGGCGTCGGCCTCGAATTCGTGCTTGCGCGAGGTGGACGCAGCCAGAGGGCTGAAGAACACTCCGAACACCGGCAGCACCAGACTGAACAGAATCAGCGCCAGCGCGTGATTGGGCGCGAACAGATTGGGCATCACGCCCAGTCCGACGTAGAACCACACCTGATTGGCCAGCCAGCCCAGCAGCGCAAACCCTGCCAGGCTCACGCCGAACATCACCACCATGCGCTTGAGAATATGGTGCCGCTTGTAGTGCCCGACCTCATGCGCGAGCACGCCTTCGATCTGCGCCGGGCTGAGCTGGGCGAGCAGGGTGTCGAACAGCACCACGCGCCGCGCCGCGCCCATGCCGGTGAAATACGCGTTGGCATGCGCGCTGCGGCGCGAGCCATCCATCACGAACAGGCCGGAAAGCGCAAAGTCGCAGCGCTGCATCAGCGCCTGCGCGCGGGTCTTGACCTCGCCATCGGGCAAGGGTTGGAATTTGTTGAACAGCGGCGCAATCACCAGCGGGTAGACCACCATCATCAGCAGGCTGAATGCGGTGAGCCCCGCCCAGGCCCACAGCCACCACCACGATCCAGCCACCTGCATGATCCACAGCACCAGCAGCGCGAGCGGCAGCAGGATGACGGCGCTGACCACGGCGTTTTTGAGCAGATCGAGCGCGAAGGCGCGCGGCGTCTGGCGGTTGAAGCCGAACCGCGCTTCCAGCCCGAAGGTGCGCGCCACCTCCCACGGCAGGTCCAGCAGCGCGCCGATCAAGGCGAAGGCCACCAGCAGCGCAAGCTGCCCGCCCAGACCTGTGCCGAAGGTGCTGCCGACCCAGGCGTTAAGCAGTTGCAACCCGCCTTCGAGCGTCCACACCAGCACGATGACTGCGGAAAACAGCGTGGTCCACAGGCCAAAGCGCAACTTGGCCACGGTGTAGTCGGCAGCCTTCTGATGCGCTTCGAGGGAAATGCTGGAGCGAAACGGCGCGGGGACGGTGTCGCGGTGTGCCAGCACATGGCGTTGCTGACGCTGTGCCAGCCAAAGCCTCAGGGCCGTGCCGCCGATCAGCGCGGCGGCAAACAGGGCGCTCCACGCCAGGGCAAGATGTTGCGGGCTCATGCGAAAATCCTCGGGAGTCTGTCGCAATCGACAGCCTGCAGATTATTCCACCCGGCCCCGCCTTGCTGCGCACCGCCTCGTTTTCCACACTGAATGCCGCCCATGCCTGATTCCTCCGCGCCCGCTTCCCCCGCTCTCGCCTGCCATGACGACAATCTCGTCTGGGTGGACATGGAGATGACCGGGCTGAATCCCGACACCGACCGCATCATCGAAATCGCGGTGGTCGTCACCGATCCGCAACTCAACGTGCGCGTCGAGGGGCCGGTGCTGGCCATTCATCAAAGCGACGCGGTGCTGGCCGGCATGGACGCGTGGAACCAGAACACCCACGGCAAATCCGGCCTCACCGAGCGGGTGCGCGCCAGCACCGTGGACGAGGCGCAGGCGAGCAAGACCATCATCGCCTTCCTCAAGAACTATGTGCCCGCAGGCAAGTCGCCGATGTGCGGCAACACCATCTGCCAGGACCGTCGCTTCATGGCCCGCGGCATGCCCGAGCTGGAAGCCTATTTTCACTACCGCAACCTCGATGTCAGCACCCTCAAGGAACTCGCCCGCCGCTGGCGCCCCGAACTGGTAAGCGCTTTCAAGAAGCAGCAGGCACACACCGCCCTGGCCGACATCCAGGAATCCATCGACGAACTGCGCCACTACCGCGAACACTTCCTGCGCGTGCCGGTGGCAGGCATCGATCCGGAAGTGGCG
>JAGDVQ010000086.1 GCA_023255715.1 Thiomonas sp. | reverse complement strand
CATCCCCACAGCCCTTTTTCGCCATCCGCGCCCCAAGCCCGACAGACTCCTAGCGTTTGGCCTCGCGCAGCAGCTCGCGGTCGCGCCGCTGCACATAGCTCTGCAGGCGCTGTTCGAAACCCGGTGCCATGTTCAAAAACTGAATGCCGAGCTGGCGCACCGGCTGGCGGGTCTTGGTGTCGCGCAGACTGCCCACGTAGCGCACCTCGGCTTCAACGGCGAGTTCCACATCTTCCAGACTGAAGCGCACCAGCGGAATGTATTCACCCGTGGTCAGGGCATAGTCGAGTGCGGAAGGCACCAGCAGGCGCATGCCGTTGACGCTGATGTCGTGGCACTGGCCATACAGCGGCTTGGCGCCGCGGCGCTGGATGTCCACGGTGCTGAGATCGCCCGGCGCCACGGACACGCGGAAAAAATTGCGTCGCTGCAGGTAATAGATCAGCTCGGGATAGGCGATGCGCAGCGCGCCATAGCCCTCAAAATCGATGCGCTCGATCAGCTTGGACTGAAAGCCGACGAACACGCCCTCGTAGCGGCCAATGGTGAAGAACGGTGCGTGATTTTCCAGCCGACGGTTGCCCGAGTCCGGGGTGAGTTCGTCGATGATCAGCCAGTGCTTCGGGCGATTGATCGCCAGCAGGGTGGAGGTGAATTCCTCCGCCCGGTCGTGCGGCAGAACGGCCAGCGGCTCGTGCCGCTCGATGATCTTGTGCAGCACATGGTCGGCCTTCTGCTCGGAATCGACCTGATATTCCTCGCGGAACAGCTTGGCAGTGACTTCTCTCATGGGCCTGGCCGATCAGATGCCGAGCTGCTCCACCCACGACAGCGCGGCCAGGTGGACCGAGCTGACGCGCCAGCCCTGGATGCCCAGTGCGGAGGACAGGAAGTCGAGATTGTCGAAGTCGCGCTGCTCGACCGCGCGGACGAGCTGCAGATAGCTGCCGAACACGCCGCTGTCGTTTTTGAGCGCCATGACAATGGGTTCGGACAGGGTGATTTCTGCCAGTGCCTTGTCCATCGGCACGCCCAGCATCACGTCGAGCATGGAAAAGATGCCGACGACAAAGGCGTTGTCGGCATCTTCGGCCGAGAGGGTGTCTTTCGCCAGCAGTTCCATCATGCGCCCGCGGGTGATCGCGGTGCGCGCAATGGCCGGAGACGCGGCACTGCCCGGCACGGTGGCCAGCAGCAGCGCGAGCCAGCGGAACAGCTTCTTGTAGCCCAGGATGGCCGCAGCGTGGCGGAAGGAGGTGACCTCGGACATCAGGCCGAAACCCGAGGAGTTGATGTAGCGCAGCAGCTTGAAGGACAGTGCCGGGTCGCGCTTGAGCACCAGCTCGATTTCATTCAACTCAGCCTGGCGCATGACCAGATTCATCAGTTGCAGCACATTGGCATGTGCCGGATTGATGACCTTGGCGCTGATGGTCTGCGGGCGGGCGAAGTAATAGCCCTGGAAGTAGTGAAAACCGGCGTCGAAATAGGTCTTGAACTGCTCCGGCGTTTCCACCCGCTCGGCCACCAGCCGCAGGTTGCGGTGGCCTTCGGCCTTGCGCTGCAGGGCGACGGCCACATTGGCCGAGATGCTCTGCACATCGGCCTTGATGAAGCTGAGGAACGGCAGCCAGGCGGCGTAAAGCGACGCGGCGGCAAACGGCCCCGCAGCGAGCTGAAAGCCGCGTTCGCGCAGCGGTTTGAGGGCGGCGGCCACTTCGGCGATGCCGATGGCGTCGTCGCCATAGATGCGCGGCACTTCGAGCACGATGCGGTCGGGGAACACGATGTCGAGATGCTCGGCCTTGAGGTCTTCGACCACGCAGTTGATGAAGGCCAGCTTTTCGCCGAACAGGTTTTCCGAGCCGATGTTCGACAGGGCGTTGAACAGCAGCACGCTGTCGGTCTCGGCGCTGTGTTGTGCGGGGGCCGTCTCGGCGGTGGCGCTGTCGCGCGCGAAGAGCTCATAGCCGACGATTTGCTGCTTGCGATCGACGATGGGTTGCCGGGCGATGTGTGTTTGCATCACGGCGCTTGCCGCGTCGGGCAAGGCGGTTTCTGGCGGATTGGCTGTGCTGTTCATGAGGGCAGGGAAAAAGCCGCAGGCGTTGTCCTGATGCTAGCAGCGGCCCGCCAGGGCAGGCCTGCGATGTTGCGTAAAAGCAGCCAGACGCAAATCAGCGCAGCCACGCCTTCAGCCAGGTGTCGAGATGGTCCTCCATCATCCAGTTCGCCAGCACCTTGGCGCGCAGCGCATCGCCCTGGGCGCGCAGCGCCGCACGGTCGGACACGGCTTCGCGCAGCGCGCGCGTCCAGTCGCGGTAGCGATTGGTCACCCGGGTGACGGGAAAATCGCCCTGGTAGGGCACGAGGTCCGAGCAGATGACCGGATAGCCGAGGATGCCGTACTCCAGCAGGCGCAGATGGCTCTTGGCTTCGTTGAATGCGTTGTCTTCCAGCGGCGCCACGGCCAGATCGAGGTCGAGCGCAGCGAGCTTGGCGGGGTACTGGTCGAGCGGCACGCCGGGGTGAAACTCCTTGATCACGGGCTTGAGCGCCTCCGGGCACAGGCCGAAGAACACCCAGTCCACTTCTGCTGCGGTGTCGCGCACCATGTCGACGATCAGCTCCAGATCGCCCGTGTGGCCGACGCCGCCGGCCCAGCCGACCCGCGGCTTGCTGCGCTCGGCCCGAACCGGCTGCAGATGCCCCCAGCGCGCGGCTTCGAGGTAGTTGGGCTGCACCACGACCTCGTCGGTGAAATGCGCATAGGCCTTGGCCAGCGGCTCGGTGGCCACCACCAGCCGGTTGCACAGCCCGGCGGCCTTGCGAAAGCGCTTGGCGATGTCCTTGTGGATACTGCTCTTGTGCACACTCTTGTGCGGCAGGTTGGTGATGAGGTCGTCGATCTCGAACACGCGGAACGCACGGCTGGTGCGGGCGTGGCGCTCCAGTGCCTCGATCTGCGGCCATTCCATCTGTCGCTGCACCACCAGGCTGTCGGGCTGCATGCGCTCCATTTCGGCTGGCTCATACAGACGCATGGTTTCCCAGCCTTGCGTGCGTCCCGCGCGATTGAGCGCGCGCATCGGCGCGATGATGCGGTACTCGCCGCAGCCGTCGCGGTCGGCCGGGTGCACCAGCACCCGCGGGCGCGGGCGCCAGGCCGGGTCCCAGGAGAGCGGCGGCTGGTCTTCCAGCAGAAAGTCGGTGCTGGCCAGACTGAGGTGGCGGTTGTAGGCCGGGTCGAAGGCCAGCTGCGGCAGCCATTTGGCGTACATCGCATCCTTCTCGGCGGCAAAGCGCTTGAGCTTGGCCTCGTCCGGCTTGGCTTCTGTCTTGCCCTTCTGGCTGGCCGAGCCTTCGTGCATGACCAGCGCAAAGGGCGTGAACACGATGCGCAGACCGGCTTCGCGCACCTTCAGGCACAGATCGATGTCGTTGTAGGACACCTTGAAGGCTTGTTCGTCCAGCCCGCCGAGCTGCTGGTAAACGCTCTTGCGGATGAGCAGGCAGGCGCCGGTGACGGCAGACAAGTTCTGGGTGAGCTGGGCACGGCCGAAGTAGCCACGGTCCTCCGGCGGTCGGCCAATGAAGGGGTGTTCTGCCGGGCCGCGCATGCCCAGAATGACCCCGGCATGCTGAATCTTGCCGTCGGGGTAGAGCAGCTTGGCGCCAACGATGCCCACATCCGGCCGAACAGCATGGCCCATCATCTCGTCAAGCCAGTCGTCGTGCAGCGCGGCGGTGTCGTTGTTGAGCAGCAGCAGGTAGTCGCCGCGCGCCAGGGCGGCGGCTGCATTGTTCATCGCCGAAAAATTGAACGGCCCCGGCTGGCGCACCACGCGCAGACGGCCGCCAAGTTCGGCCTCCTTGGCCTCGATTGCGGCCAGATAGTTGCGCGCCTCGGGCGTCTGGCTGTCGTTGTCGATGATCAGGATTTCGTAGGCGGGATACCTGGTCTTCTCGATCACCGACTCGATTGCCCGCTGCAGCAGCGGCAACTGATCGCGCGTGGGGATCAGGATGGACACCAGCGGTGGAACGTCCGGCAAGGGCCAGCGCACGCGGAACGCTGGCGGAAACGGCCCGGCCTGCACCTGCGCGGCAATGCCCAGCCGCTCGAAGTGGCGCTGCAGCGCAAGCTGCCCGGCCTCCAGAATTTCGGGTACCGACTTCTGCGTGTGCCCCGAACCCTGCAGCCGGTGATACAGCACCTCGGGCACATGGCCGATGGCCGCATCTCCCGCGCCGCTGCGCTGCAGATGCTCCCAGGCGCGCAGCAGCAGGTCATAATCCTCCGCCCCTTCCGCTTGCGGATCGAAGCCGCCCAGCGCCTCGAACAGATCGCGCCGGATCAGCAGCAGTCCGCCCACATAAGGCAGACTGCGCAGATAGTCGAGGTTGAAGTCGGGCTTGCAATGCGGGTTGACATGCTGGCCGTCTGGCGTGAGGTTGTCCTCGTCGGTGTAGACGACCTGCCATTGCGGATGCCCGCGCACTGCGTGCGCGATGCGAAACAACGCATCGGGAGCGAGCTGGTCTCCGGCGTCGATCAGGCCCAGCCAGTCGGCGGTGCTGGAGAGCAGGGCGCAGTTCGCTGCGGTAAGGAGGGCGCCGACTTCTGCCTCGGCGTCTACGTTCAGCAATTCACCGGCCATCCACTGGGCTTGCAAGCTGTCCGTTGTGGCCTGTGCCCTCAGGCCGGCATGCGGAAACAGCGCCAGTGCCACGGCGGGAAGGGGCTGGCCGGAAGCCTTCCAGGCGGCAATGGCCTCGTCGGCCCACACCTTTTCGGCCGGCGACCAGCGACCCGGC